>JBKEAD010000192.1:0-17127 GCA_047971915.1 Chthoniobacterales bacterium | reverse complement strand
GACAAAGGGCAATCCACTCTTCAATGTCTGCACGGCAAAATCATAATCACCCATACGTAGCGCATGATCAGATAACAAACGATAACTCGATACATCGCCCGGTGCTCGTTGAATAATCTCTTCAAAACTCGCCTTAGCATCTTCCATCTTTCCACCCGAAACTTGCACATCCGCAATTCTTCGAAGTGTTTCCAGAGCGAACTGCGGTTGGGCTTTTAATAATTCCCGCAACACAGCGATTTGCTCCTCAGCAGATAAAAAAGTTTCCGCAAAATCTGACTTAAATCTTAGAACCACATCGTCGCCATCGCTTGCAATTATCGTGTCCAGCACCTTCCGGGCAAGCACCTCGTCATCTGCCCCCTGAGCCATCCGAAATAAAACAATTCTCTCATAATCCTCCAGATTGTCACCCGCATTGATACGCTGTCGAAGGTCCTCTAATATCGTTTCCGATTTTTTCGAACTTTCCAACATGCTCAGGTATTTTCTTACCGCATCATTCGCGAAATACTCATTTGGAGCACACCTCCACATCTGAGGAAACACAGCAAGTCCTTTATCATAATCTTTATTCTCAACGAGCACATTCCAGTAACGCGATAGCAAATCATAATTATTTGGAAATTTTACAGCACCAACAGCCAAAGTTTCGGCAGATTTTTCCGGCATATCCAAGGCAGACTGAAGCCTTGCAAGCACTATATAATTTTCTGCCTTCACCTCGTTTCCATCCCCCGTAACGATAATTTCCTCAAGCAATGTATTAGCTTCTTCCGGCTTTCCTTCTTTCAGTAAATGTTTTGCGATTTTTTGCCGCGCATCATGTGCTTCCGGCGACAAAGCCAATAAGCGTTTCCACTGCTCAAGGGCTAGAGCATCCAAGCCACGACTTGAATACGCTTCGGCGAGACGAGCTATGCTCGCTGGATCATTCGAACCCTCCGGCGCAATGCGTGCATAGCATTCAATAGCCTGTTTTTCCGCAGACGCCTCTCCGCCTATTTCAAATTTTTTCCACCAAAGATCACCCACTAAAAGATACGCTTCCTGACTGGAATCCGAATTTAAAGAAAGCTTTTCGGCAACCTTAATGGCTTCGTCAACCTTCCCTGCATCTGCAAGACTCTTTGCAAGTTGCATCTGCACATCTTCATTTTCCGGGGCAAGGCGTGCGGCTTCCTTTAATGTGGAAATACACTCATCCATCCGCCCAAGCTCAAGAAGTATATCACTTTTTGCCAGAAGACTGCGAAAATCATCTGTATGAGATTCTAATCTTTTGGAATAAAACTCTTCCAATCCCGGTAAATCATCTGCACGGCGAAACAAATCATCAATTCGCAAGCGAAGCTCCCGATTCAACCAACTACCATCACTCGTATCATCTAATAACTGCGAATAAATTTCCGAAGCCTTCTTCCTGTCACCTTCTAAATCACAAGCTCTCGCTAAAAGCATCATCGAAGAGACTCGCTTATACGGATCATTCGTCGAAATTTTATTAAGTTTTAGAAAAGTATTCCGCGCCAGCTCAAACTGATCATTCTCAAGAAAAGCCTCTCCCGCTTGCTCTAAGACATTCGAATCTTCGGGATACCTTTCGACCGCATTCTGCCAAACCCTGATCGCTTCATCCAATTTATAAGCACGCTGATAAACGCGCGCTAAACTACGCATCAGATCAATGCGATCCGGCGGTGATAAATCTGACGCTTCCAAAGCCTTTTGATAAGCCGCTGCCGCCGCATCAAAGTTCCCCTCAAATGCCTCCATTCCTGCAAGGAGACGCGCCGCATTTGCGGCAGCATCGTTAGTCTGAATTGCTTCATTATATAAACGACGGGCCGTATCGGTATCGCGCATTTTTTCGGCCAAAATTGCTCTGACAGTTAAAAGGGCCGATTTCTCATCATTAGAAATTTCTGCCTGCTCAGATTGTTTTTTCCATTTTTCGACCAGTAGCTCAAGCCCACCTCCCTCACTCGCATACCATTCATAAACGCGGTCAAAAGCCATTCCCTTATCCGGATTGCGCAAAAAAAGCTGTTCATAGCGTTCCGCAACTTCCTTGTTTATCTCTCCCTGCTGCGCAAAAATTGACAGGGGTAATACAAGTTGAAACCCCATAAAAAAAATAATGACTAATGATAGAAAAAAAGATGGTGTATATTTTATCATACTGTTTGATGCCCGTTAGGTTTTCTAATAGTTGAGTTTAAAAAATGATCGTCAGGCAAACGCCTATTCGCAACATCTAATAAGAAAAGAAATATGGCTATCAGCACGAGCCACGGCCAAAGTTCTAACTCGCTCGGTGCCTTTCGTTCACGGTTTTCCGCTAATGTTAAATCCGCGTCCATTCTCCCGCCCGTTTTCTTAGTGATTACTCGCAGAGTTTCTGTATCTGGCTGTTCTAATAAAAACTCCCGTGAAAAGTTACGCGTATAGGTTATAAGCTTCGTATCCACAGTTTCTCCATTTTGTAATATACGAACCTGTCCGGAATAAACTCCGGGCGTATCGGCTGCAAACTCCTGTTTCCACTGTCCCGGTGCATACCGTTTCATTGAAATCGCCCGAACCTTTCCCGACGGATCAGACAGATGCAAAATCGCCTCCGCATCGCGAGGAAACTCTCCCGCTTTATTCAAAGCATTCACCGTCAACTCCACTTTGTCACCTGAATCTTTTATTTCATAATCCGTCAGTCCCAGCGAATTCGGACGCTGAAGTTTTCGCAAAAGCTGCGCCCAAAACTTTCCAAAACCCGGCCAGCGCAACCACTCCACCGCCCACCTATTCCGTGCATCTGAAGTAAAAGCCGCCGTTGTTCCCAAGCCAAAACGCCATGTCGATAAAAGCGGATCACCACGCTCCGTCTGCAACCACGTCTCGGAAGTTGGCTTAGCTCGCGTGCGCACATACCCTAAAAGGAAAGGGGCACTCTTCCAATTCACCCCCTCCAAAAAATCCGCCAAACGCACCGGACTAGCTAAAAACGGAAACTCCTGAATGGCAGACTTCGACGCAGTCATTGTCTCCTTTGTAAAAATTTGCGGAATGGTTTGTGGATCCGCCGTTTCATAAAATCTCCCATTTCCCCACTGCGCAATTTGTGCAAGCAAATCGGCATCCGCACCGCCACCCACAGCAACCGTGCTTACTGTTATTTGATTGCGCGTCATCTCCGTCGCCAATTCATAAAAAGGACCCGGAGTGGAAACTCCATCTGTAAGTAAAATAACATGTTTAAGCTTAGCAGAAACCGATACAAGTTCTCTCAAAGATTCCTCCATCGCCGGCGCAATATTCGTCCCCCCGCCAGCCGTAATTGAAGCAATCTGACTTTTAACCGATGCGAGATTCAGTGCCGGCGTAATCCCAACCACCGAGTGAGCCCGACCATCAAACACGATCACACTAATAAAATCCTTGGGAGAAAGCAGTTTCGCCGCCGCAATGGCAGCCGATTTGGCAAGCTCTATCTTATCACCCAACATACTTCCACTGCGATCTATGACTAACGATAAGGCCAAAGAAGGATTCTCCTCCTCCTTTTCAAAATCACACTTCACAGGCAAAATATCCTCTATCGGCGTGCGATAATATCCTCCCAAACCAAACGCCTCATCACCGCCTAGCATAACAAATCCGCCGCCGAAATCCCTTACATAGTTCTTCATTAAAAGCATCTGATCCCGGGATAAACTAGATGCCGGAACGTTATCCATAAACACGACTTCGTAATTCTGAAGATCTTCCATCGTAATCGGTGCGCCAACTCCCGGACGAACATCGAGAATAATATCCTCCTGCTCCAACGCCCACTGCAAGTAACGCGCCGATTCCGGTTGATCTGTTAGAAAAAGTGCACGCGAACTACCACTCGACAAAACAACCGTTCCGGTAAGGTTATTTTCAGCAATCGTATCTTTTTCCGAACGAATCCCCAACTCATAAAATAATAGCTTTTCCTCTCCCGCCCGGTCATCAAACTCCACCGAGTTCATCCCTTTTTTCAATTCAATTTTTCGAGTTGCAACTCGCACCCCATTACGAAACAAGTTCACTTCCGTAGGCCCCGTTACATTGCTCCGAATCTCACCACTAATGCGCACAGGCTCGTTTTTTCTGGCAGATGCCGGAGCACGCACACTGCGAACCAACACCTCATCGTCTTCCGGCGGCGAAGTAGGGATCGCATTTAGTTGAATATCCCGTGCCGCAAGCCCTGCCGTTTCCGGCTTACCATCCGTGGAATTTCCATCGGAAAAAAGTATTAGCGTCTTTACGCGATCATCTCTAAAGCTCGCAGCGGCAACCCCCAAAGCCTCATTGAGAGCTGTCTGATTATCTAAAAGCGATTTAGGCGGCACTTTTTCCAACTCCTCAAGCCCATCCTCAAAAGTGCTTTTTCCCGCAAAACCCATCCACAAAACCTCCGCATCCCCAAAGTCCGTCTTCTCGGCAAACTCTTTCGCTGCCGCCAAAGCCGAAGCTCGCGTGCTACGACTGAGATCAACCATTATAATAATTTGCTCCTTTTGGGTGCTTGAAATCCAACGCGGCTCACTCAACGCCAACATAAGCAAACTAAGAATAAGCATCCGCAGACATAACGAAATAAATTTTCTGCGACGCCCCAACGGCACAGCCGAGTATCTCGCTAACCACCACACCAATGGCAAAAAAAGCAGAAACAACAAAGCCCACGGGCGCAAAATATCCACACTCATTCCGTGATCCTCCTATTATAAAGATACCACTCCAAAAACAGCACTAGGACGGCGAAAAACAATACCAGCCACCACCCCGGCAAAAACGGAATTAGAAAACCACCCTCATCTCCCCCTTCCGACCTAAGCCCCGACACCTCTCGAAGCTGCGACTCATTTTCTCCCGGAAGCTCCGCCGTCGGCAAAATCTCACCCTCCGCAAAATCCGGCTGCATTTGACCGATCAAACCGCTGAGCATCACCGGAAACGCCGTCCTTAAAACAAAGTCCGACTGCTCAAGATCAAAACCAACAACCATCCACGCCGGTTCCCGATCCCATTTTCCAAAAATAATGGGCCGCCCTAGACTTGATGCCATCACGCGCACGCCAGCCGCCACTTCCCACAAGCCCGCCTCCGCAATCCGCACATTTTTAAATCCGGCATGACGCGCCACCGGATCCGTCTCATCCACCTCAGTTATCAGCGCATCCTTTATCTCTCCCGTTCGCGTTCCCCAGAAACCACTCTGCTCAACACCTATCAGCAAGGTATGAATCGGCAGCGGCGACTTAGGAAAAGGAGCTTTATTTATCACCACCAGATCAACACCTTCAAAATCCGCTGGCAATTGCGTCGCCTCCCGAAGCTGCACAAGCGGAATCGCCCTCAGTAATGCTTCGAGAAAAAAATCACCGCCGGAAATCAAAAGAACCCGAACAGGCCTCAGCGCAGGAAGCTGAACCGAAGCCTCATTATCTTCAGCAAGCTGATCCAGGCCACCCGGTTTTAAGCTCGCCGTAAACAAGATTTCTTCATCGCTCGAACCATTCCACGACTTGCGAAAAAGACTCCCCTTCCCCAGATCGACATCCACCGCATCCAATAATTCCCTCCCCTGATAAACCTCCAACCGCCCCCTTTCATCAACCGACCCATTACTCGCAACCTCAATATCTAGTTGCCACCGACTCGGCGAAAAAGGCGAACGTCGAAGTGCGAAATAAGTAATACCCACGTTCCGAGCATCCCGACTTCCCACCACGCGAAGCGACTCCTTTTCCGCCGGAGCAAAACCCGCACCGTCCTCCCAAACCAAATCCGTGAACCACTCAATACTTGAATTTTCTCTCAGCCCCGCAAGCTCACGGGCCAGTCGAATGGCTGCTTCCGACGATGTCGATTCACTCGTCACCCCAGCCGATGAAAGGGCTTTTAATAACTGCCTCTTACCGGATGTCCACCCGCTCAAGACAACCGGCGGATCGCTCATTAGCACAATAGCCGCCTCATCCCCAATCCGCAGCCGCGCAATCCGTTCCCGAACCCTCTCCAAAACCTCTTCCCAACGCGACGGCGACACATCCGAAGCCAACATACTCGGACTATTATCTACCACAAAAACCGTATGCCGACGCCCCTCCTGCTCCCACGGAAAAGCCAACCGCGCCAGCGCAGCAATCAGCAAAAAAAGAATCAGCAACTGCAAAAGTAGCGAAAACAAACGCCGCAACTTCCTCCAAAAAGGCGCATTCTCAACCTTCGGCTTCAGTTGATCCCAAAAAAGCAGCGTGCTCACCCGCCGCTTCAGCCGACGCGACTTCATCAAATACAAAGCAATCAACGGAAGTGCCAACGCCGAGAGAACCCACGCCAGCGGAGTCAAAAAAATCATCTCACAAACCCTCCCTCAAGCAGCGAACGCTTCAAAATATCCGCCGCCGACTCACCCGCATCCGCAACCATCAAGGCAATACCATACCGCCGACAATACCGAGCAACCCTCTCCTGATATTCCTCCACCTTCGCCTCATACGCACGCGCCACCGCCCGATCGATAATCACCGGACGCACCTCCCCCGACTCGACTTCACTAAGATCAAATTCTCCGTAATTTCCGGCCTGCAATTCATCCGCAGCCCGAATCTGGATCACACCAATCTCATGCCGCGAGTAGCGAATCCGATCCAGTGCCAACAGTGCATCATCAAGCGTTCGACCATACAAATCCGTAATCCATATCACCAGCCCTCTCTGCGGTTTCGTAGCCAACCAAAGCCGCACCGCATCCGCAAGCGGCACCGCCCCCCCGCCCGTATGCGTCTGCCGCAAATACTCCAGAAGTTGAAAAAACTTTGCCCGCCCGCGTGATGGTGCCCAATTTCTGAGACTCGGATTCCCGACAAGCGCAATTCCCACCCGGTCCAAATTCGCAAGTGCCAAAAACGCCAACCCCGCTGACAAACGCCGCGCCAAATCAAACTTCGACGGACTCCCAAAATCCATCGAGACCGACGCATCCAACAAAACATGCACCGGCAAATCCTCCTCCTCCTCAAAAAGCTTGAGCAACAAATGCCGGCTCCGCGCAAACGCCGCCCAGTCAATCGACTTGATATCATCCCCACTCACAAACGGACGATAATCCGAAAACTCCAGCCCCGCCCCCCGCTTCAGACTCCGTCGCTCCGCCCGCATACGTCCACGAATAACCTGCCTTGCCAGCAAATGCAGACCTTCGAGTTGCTTTAAAAATTCTTCCGGGAAGAGCGAATCCGCCATAGCGAGTAACGGCAAAAAAAATTACCCGGCTTCCTTGTCCCACGCCTTCCGCATGGCTTCGACCACCGCGTCAAGAATCCGATCCGTGCTCCACCCATCCGCCTGCGCCTCGAAGTTCAGCATCATCCTATGCCGCAGCACCGGATGCGCCACCGCAAGCAAATCCTCCGACGCCACATGAAACCTCCCCGACAACGCGGCATGAATCTTTGCAGCCGACAGGCACGCCTGCCCCGCCCTCGGACTCGCCCCATAGCGCACATATTGTTTCACCTCCTGCGGTGCCCACTCCGACTCCGGATGACTCGCCATCACCAGCCGCACCGCACGCGCCTGTATCGTCGGTGCTGCCGGCACCGCACGCGCCGTCTCGCGCATATCCAGTAGCTCCTCCGCACCCATCACTGGCTCGATTTTTTCCTGCTTCCCGGATGTCGTGCGATCAAGAATTTCCTGAAACTCCGCCTCACTCGGATAAGGCACGAGCAACTGAAAAAAGAACCTATCGAGTTGCGCCTCCGGCAACGGATAGGTCCCCTCCGACTCCAGCGGATTCTGCGTCGCCAAAACAAAAAACGGCTGCTGCAACGGACGCGTCTCCCCGCCAATCGTCACATGCCCCTCCTGCATCGCCTCCAGCAAAGCCGACTGCGTCTTCGGAGTCGCACGATTGATTTCATCCCCAAGCAAAACATGACAAAACACCGGCCCGGGCTCGAATTTGAAATGATGGTGCCCATGCCCATCATCCATCAACAGCGTATTCCCCAGCAAGTCGGACGGCATCAAGTCCGGCGTAAACTGCACCCGCTGAAAACTCAGATGCAGGGCCGAAGCGATCGACTTCACAAGCAGCGTCTTGCCCAACCCCGGCACCCCCTCCAGCAAGACATGCCCACCCGCGATCATCGCGATCAAAGCATGACGCACAATATCATCCTGCCCCACAATGGCCTTGCCAATCTCCAGCCGCAGCTTGTCGTAGCTTTTTTTAAAATCAGCAATTTTTGTTTCGGGCACAGAAGTTTCAACATTACTTTCAGATGAGTTCATAAATCGGAGGAAGTTTCGGGTTCAGGTCGGATGGATTCAAAATACGTTCGCACGGTCTGGCGATACGCCATCGGAATATCCTCGCCCTCCACGGCACGCTGGGAAAGCTCTTTAAAATTTTGCAATGCAGAATTTCTCGTCGATGCCGAAGCAGCCGTTTTGGAACCCGCCGAATCCCGCATGGTCGTCGTCTCGCTGTCCCCTTCCCCCAACTGGCCGGAAGCCATTTCCTGCACACCCGCCTCCATCGCCGCCGTCTCCTCGGCAAAAACCTGCTCGTTCGTCCCCGAACCCGCATCACTCCCACCAGCCTGCTGACCGTCGCCCCCCATTTCCTGACGTAACGACGGAAAAGAACACTGCTTGTCCCCCTGCGCACGCATTCTCTCACGCATCGCATCGAGTTGCCGACGCGCCATCGCCAGCATTCGCCCCTGACTCTGAGCCGCAGATTCTTTGCTCAGCGAATCTTTCACATCCTGCATCGCCGACGCCATTTCCTGATTCGAAAGCTGACCGGATTTCTGGCCCGACTGCGCCGCCTTCGTCGCGCTTTTACCAAGCTTGCCCACTGCATTTTTCAGTCCGCCCTGCTCGCGTCCGCTCAGTTTTTTTGCAAGCTCTTTCAGCTTCTCCGCCGTAAGCTCCGGCTGCCGCAACGAAGATTTTCCCCTAGGACTTGCCTGCAATTCTTTCAGACGCTTTTCCGCCTCGTGCGAGGCTTTTGAAAAATCACCCGCACGCAACGCCGCCGATACGCCACTCATCCCCTCAAACGGCTCAAACGCATCCGCCATCGCATCCGCATGTTCCGCCAAGCTCTCCGCCCCCAGCGACTCCTCCATCGCCGAAATGTTTTTTTCAAATTCACTCACCGCAAGCATCGCCTCCATCGGATCCGAACTCGCCATCGCCTCTCGAAGCTTTGCCGTCTCCGAAAAAAGCTCTCGCAACTCCTCGTCATCCGTCAACTCGGCAAACTCTTCCCAATCCTCCAAAATCTCCTCGGTTGCTTGCAAGCGCTCCTCACCGGCTTGCGCCAATTCTTTAGTCAATCTCAAAGATTGCGAAACCTCGCTCGTTCCAAACCAAGCCGCAAGAGCCATACAACACAAAGCACCCGAACAAAAGGCATACGTTTTTTTTGGCAGCGCAACCTTCCACCGCTCTCGAATCATCTGCGGATTTAATTTACCGGAGAGATCCCCGGCGATCACCCCATACCAATCGTGCGAATCATCAAGTTCCCGCACCGTCGTCGTCTGATCAAATAGCCCAAGAACCTTATCCGCCCGCCGCGCCAGCACCTCATGCGGAAAACGCCCAAACCACGCCCGAAGCAGCAAAACTCCACCCACAAAAAGCGGAAGCAATGTCAACAACACCACAAACCACAAAGGCAAAACCAACGGCTTCAACAACAAAAAAAGCGGAATCGTAACCAGCGCGAGCAAAAAACAAATCAGCGCAATCCGCGGCAAGGTCGCAACTAACCGCTCCAACCGATAACACCGCACCATCTCCTTTTCAAAAGGCAGGGGCATCTTATTTTGGTTATATTTTTTCATATCCCCGGCGCAAATCGCGGTTCATAAAACGTAAAAGATTTCATCTCCCTGACAAGCCTATCTTACAAGCCTGCCAAAAAAGCGTAAAAAACTTTCCCTCCGTCCCACATTCCGCCAGCATCCCACCCATGCCAAAACAAAACAAACACTACTGGTTGGTCAAACAAGAACCCTCCGCCTACTCCTGGGACACCTTCGTAAAAGACGGAAAAACCGACTGGACAGGTGTCCGAAATTACCAAGCGCGAAACAACCTCCGCGCCATGCACTCGGGCGACGCTGTTCTGTTTTACCACAGCGTCACAGGCAAAGCCATCGTCGGTGAAGCCACCGTCACCAAAGAAGCCTTTCCCGACCCGACCGCATCCGAAGGCGACTGGTCCTGTGTCGAACTCCGCCCGGTCGCAGCATTTTCCAGCCCCGTCGAACTCGCAACGATAAAGCAAGATCCCGCCCTTTCCGAAATCGCCCTCATCCGCCAATCCCGCCTCAGTGTCCTGCCCCTCACCGCACAGGAATACAAACACATCCTCAAACTCGGAAACAAAGCACCTAACAAAAATTAACATGCCACGCAAAGCCGTGATCTTCGACCTCGACGGCACCTTGGTGGACTCCCTGCCCGGCCTGACCCTCTCACTCAACGCCGCGCTCGAAAAATCAGATCACCCACCCTACACGGAAAAACAGGTGCGAAATTTCATTGGAAACGGCGCACAACAACTCATCAAAAACGCCCTCCCCGACGCCACGCCGGAAACGCTACAGGAAGCACTTGGTATTTTTTTAAATCACTACCGCGAAAACTGGCAGCGCGGCACCGTCCTCTTCCCCGGTATCCGGGAACTGCTCCGAGAACTCAAAATGCGACATTGGAAGCTCGGCCTTTTATCCAACAAACCCGACGAATTTGTGCAGGAAATCGTTCAGAAACTATTCCCCCCTTCGCTCTTCGATCAAGTGCTCGGCCAATGCCCCAAAACACCTCAAAAACCCAACCCCGAAGCCGCGCTCAAAATGCTTCAAAATTTCCAAATCTCGCCCGGCAAATGCCTTTTCATCGGAGACTCCCTCATCGATATCGAAACTGCAAAAAATGCGAGCATCCCATCCATCGCCGTGACCTGGGGATACGAAGATCCACAAAATCTCCTCACCGCAACCAGCACCGCTCAAACCCCAAAAGATCTCCACAAACTTCTCATATCGAAAGGGGGGCATTAAAATAATAAAGAGCTATTTTTAGCATCTCCAGAGAATCCATTCTCGCGGACGTTTTGGCGTTTTGTCAAAACGTCCCTACCGTCGTTTTAGTCGCAACCCGACACCCATAAATTTTCCGGATGAACCAGAATTTCAGTGCGTTTGCTCGGAGAGAGGAATAGAAAGTTTTTTATGAAACAACGCTTCTTTGCACTGAATTTTTGGTTTGTGGGATTATTTTTGCTTGTGGGGTTGTTTGGATGCTCGACGATTTATGATGCCGCTTTGGGGAAGTTGGGTTTTGAGAAACGGGAACTTCTTGTGAGTCGGGTAAAGGGTGCACGGAAAGCACAGGTGGCCGCAAAGGAGCAATTTTCATCTGCTCTGGATGAGTTTTTAGCGGTGACAAATTATCAAGGCGAAGATGCCGGGAATTTGGAAAAAATTTATCGTCGAGTGGATGCGGAGTATAAGGCGTCCGTGAAGCGTGCCGATGCGGTGCGGAGTCAAAATGACAATGTCGAACGAACCGGGCGGGCACTTTTTAAAGAATGGAACAAAGAGATCGGCGAATACTCGGATGCGGCGATGGCGGCGACTTCGAGGGAGCAATATCGCTCGGCAGAAAGACGTTTTGAAGAGTTGCTGGCAGCGATGCGTGAGGCGGAGTCCCGCCTCGATCCCGTGTTGGCGAAATTTCGCGATCAGGTTTTATTTTTGAAACACAATCTAAATGCGCGAGCGATTTCTGCACTGGAGGGCCAAGTGCTGCGAGTGCAGGGGGACGTGGCGCGGTTAATCGAAGATTTGGAGCGTTCCATTGCCGAGCAGGATAAATTTATCCGAGAAATGCAGGGGGCGTGATTTTCTTTGCAAGGCAACTTATTTTATGTTAGGTGGTAGTGATTATGACAACTCCACTTCTCGCCTTATCAATGCCGGGTTGGCCAGAAATCATCGTTATTTTATTCCTAGTGCTCCTTATTTTCGGAGCCAAACGTCTTCCTGAGCTTGCGCGTAGTATTGGTCAAAGTATGAATGAATTTCGTAAAGCCAAGGATGAGTTTGATCGTGAGATTCAACGCAGTGCTCAAGATCTTGAGATTAAGGAGCCAGCCGAAAAACAGGCTCACAAACAGACTCACCAGACTCATAAGTCAGCTTAAATTTTCTTTAGTTTTCTTACGGGGGCACCTAACAAAAAGCGACTTTTTAGGGATGCCCTTACGACAAGTGCAATCGCTCTCAGTCGCTGATCGGGCTTATTCCTCGCGGATGATGAGGCTTTGTCATCAGTTTTTTTTCGTTGCCCTGTTTTTTTTAATCTTTTCCACAGAATCTTGGGCGACGAGCAAAGCGCAGGTTCGTGTCGTTGTTTTAAATTTAGAAAATTTTCGTTGGGAGACCAACAAAATAAACACTTCCGAAAAGGGTGAAAATATCTCTCAAAAAAAATTTACAACCACCATCCGTTTACTGGCACGCCTGCGCCCGGACATTCTTTTTCTCGCAGAAGTCGGCGGAGAGATGGAGCTAAAATCCCTCCAATCCGCACTCAAAAAATCGGGCCTTTCTTTGTCTGAAAGCAGACTACTGGAGGCAAATGACAAGGAGCGCAAAATCGCGCTGTTGACTCATTTTAAAATCTTAAAAGACGCTTCGCGTTCAAACCTTTCTTTCTCTCTCAGCGGTCAGGCCTTGGCTATGGAACGCGGCATTCTAGATGTGACTTTAAAAATTCCGAATAAAACGCAGCTGCGCGTCATCGGCTTACATTTAAAATCACGTCTCGACTCCACACGCTTTGATCAAGCTAACTTTCGTCTGCGCGAAGCCTACAAAGTCCGAGAACATCTCGACCAAATTTTTAGCGAAAATAAAGACACAAATCTCCTCCTTCTCGGCGATATGAATAGCACGCCAAATGAGGAAACGATGAAAATCTTATCCGGCGTGCACGGAGACAGTAGCTACCTCCAATCCATCCCCTTGCAGGATACCCGCGGCGAAGTCTGGACGCATTTTTGGAAAGAAGGCGCAACGTATTCCAAAATCGACTATATCTTGGCCTCTCAAAAATTAGCCGCATCTGTCATCCGTAAAAAATCGGGTATCGATGCTAGTCGAAATTCGCATATAGTCAGTGACCACCGCGCCATTTTCGTAACTTTTGAAATCACTAGCAGTCTGTCGGACTTATAATATGCAAGCGAAACATTCGGAATTCCGCCATTCCAAAAAACCATTTACAGAAACAATGAAACGCTCTCTCTTTTTCTATTTTGCCATCTTGCTAAGCCTTTTTTTCGTAAGTGAATTTTCTCGAGCAGCCGAGCCTACCCCGGCTCAAAAAACATCACCCGAAGCCAAAGCCTGGGCAGCCATCACCGCGCTCGACCGTGGTCCTCAAAAAAAACCAAGATCACGTGATGAGGCCAAACGTTTTTTTATCGAGCACCTGCAACAGCAAGAAAAACTTCTAAAACAATACGTCCAAAATTATCCCAAGGAAGAACACGCCTTTGAAGCTCAGCTCCGCCTGATCCGAACACACGCTGCAATCGGCACCTTTCAAGGAGATAGACAAGCACGCGACAACGCTTACGACGCCCTTGGCAAACTCGAAAGCTCCCCCGGCATAACCCGTCAACAAGCTGCCGATGCCGGATTTGCACGCGTTTCGATTCTTTTTCAAAAAGCCCGGCAGCGGCAAAAAGCTCTGCTCGAATCCGTCGTAGCCGCTGCCCGCCATTTTTACCACACCTACCCCGATGACCCTCGCTCTGCGCGAGTTCTCGTAGAGGCCGCAACGATTTGTGATAAAGACCCGCCCCTCAAGCAACAACTTCTAGAAACCGCCCTCCAATCCACTCGCGAAGACGAGCTCAAGCAACGCATCTACGACGATCTAAAACGACTCGGCCAACTCGGACGAGCCGGAAAACTAAATTTTCCAACTTTAAAAGGGCCGATTTACGATCTGAGTAAACAACGTGGCAAAGTCGTCGTGCTAATTTTTTGGTCGGCAAATTCACCGCATAGTTTGATCTGGATGAAGGAATTCCTAACCCGTGCCGAGGCCCTTTCTAAAAAGAAAAACTTTGAAGTTGTAAGCTTCTGCGTAGATGAAAATCGGGCCGAAGCCGAAGAAATGGTCAAAGCCCTGCAACTCCCCTACCCTGTGGGTTTTGATGGCAAGGGATGGAACAGCAAAACCGTTCGCGAAAGCGGTATCAATGCCATCCCCACCGTCTGGATTTATGACCAACAGGGCATCCTCCGAACCCTGAATGCACGCGACGACTACGAGCAAGCCCTTAGCAAACTCGCGCCCGACAAAAATTAACCCTTAAAAATCATTCTTTTTTATTGAATCTTAATAACAAACTCTCTAAAGCTGAACCCACTATGATTAAGCCCCTAGTTACCTTACTCGGAATCCTACTTACTTCGTCAATCGTAATGGCAGACATTCAGGCACCGCCAGCCTCGGATTACGGCCCGACGCGCAAACTCGGACGAGGAATCAGCAACATCGTCTTCGCTCCTACCGAGCTTCTTGACTCAATGGCCAGCATCAACTACTCCGAGGGCAACTCCGCTGCATGGGGCTACGGACTGGTTCGCGGTATCGGACGCTCCTTCGCTCGCTTGGGATACGGGTTCTACGAGGCCGTGCTCTTCGCCGTGCCAAACTACAAAGGAACCTACGAGCAACCCTACCCTAGCGACATCCCTTGGATTTACTCGGGCTACAGCGAATTCCCACCTGAGATAGGATTTGAGACTCGCTACAATTACGTCCGCGATTACCAGCGCACACCTTGGTAAAAGTGCTCACCAGAAATTTTATTTTTCGCAAACTACCCTAAATAACTTTTCTCCAAACCATTTCATCAAAACCGATCAGTATTTGCTGGTCGGTTTTTTTGTGTTTGGAAAGGACGACAAACGGCCGTTTCACCAGATTCCCATTTTCGGCAAGCAACTTCAAAGCCTCCTCATCACGCATTGTCGGTAAGATTTTTGAAAGCCCAAGCTCCCGATAATCTCTCCCCGATCGATTAAATAGCTTTCCCCTATCACCCTCCAGCTCCTTCAAGCCACGACCTAACTCCTGCAAAGATGGCGGAGTTTCACGAATAGGAATCTCCTCATAAGCAATCTGCCGTTCTTTTAAAAACTTGATCGCTTTTCGACACGTGCCACAACCCGAGTAAGAATAAATTTTTAGCATTTTTTTAAAAATCGCCCTCCATAGCAAAACTTCCAAGGCATGACATCAAGCCTCTTCATTAAAAAATCTCTCCGCATCAACCTCTTCTTTTCTCTCTGCCAGCATCGCATCGATCTCAGCCAAACTTTCATTGATTGCACGCTTCGCCACTCGCCCACTCAGCCACATAACAATCAACGTAATCACCGCACCAAAAATATAAAATGCCCAAGAGGTTTCTCCATCTGTAAGATTGGCTTTTGAACGGGCAATCGACCCCAACAAGGCACCAACGTAAGAATAGGCGGCACTTATCGGAATAAAACCCGCCCACGAAGCCAGCGTGTAACGCAAAACCGAAATACTCGTAACCCCAGAAATATAGCTCACAATACTATGCGGCAATATCGGGGAAAGCCGACTTAGAAAAATAATTTTCCACCCCTCTTTTTCAATCGCAAGATCCAGTGCTAAAAATCGCCGACTTTGATTCAACTTTTTTAAAAGCAATTTCCTAAACACAAAACGTCCGGCTAGAAAACTCATCATCGCGCCAATCGCCGAGCTAATCGAAACCAAAATACTCCCCAACCAAAAACCGTAAATTGCCCCCGCCCCGACAGACAACACCGACCCCGGCAAAAAAGTCATCCCCGCCAGACTATACAACAAGACAAACAAAACCCATCCGATCAGGCCATGCCCTTGAATCAATTCCAACCAATGTGCAAATAATTCGTTCCAATCCACTACGGCCTTTCATAGTGCATCTCTCCGCCCTGTCAAGGCCCCGACTTAAACTCCAAAGCAAAAAGGTGTCAAAAATGTCACAACTATTTAAATGACTCCCACCAAACGGGACGCCTAGAACTCAGCAATGAAAAGCTATCGCAGCTGCTGGATTTCCGATTTTCACCTTGGCACAAAGGGCTGCCAAGCCCCACTCCTCCTCGATTTCATACGAGATCTCGATTGCGAAACGCTTTATCTCGTCGGCGATATTCTCGATATCTGGGCACTGAAACGCGGCATCTATTGGCCGCAAACCCATAACGACGTGATTCAAAAACTCCTTCGCAAAGGTCGCAAGGGTACAAAAATCATCTACATCCCGGGAAATCACGACGAATTTGTCTCCGACTTTCCCGGTGATTATGCCAGCGTGCATATTCAAAAAAATGCCATCCATGAATGCGCCGACGGACGCCGCATCCTCGTCATCCACGGGCATGAGCTCGACATCGTCGTGCAAAACTTGGGTTGGCTCGCCCACCTCGGAGACATCGGCTACAAATTACTCCTCCGACTCAACTTTATAAACAATGCCTTGCGCCGACTACTCGGCCTACGCGCATGGTCGCTAAGTGCTTTTGTAAAATCCGAAGTCAAAAACGTGGTCGGCTTTATCGGAAAATTCGAAGAATCCATCGCACGCTATGCCGAAGACTACGAGGTCGATGGCGTCATCTGTGGTCACATCCACACGCCGGCAATTCGAAAACTCAAAAATATCACTTATTACAACACAGGCGATTGGGTGGAACATAGCACGGCACTACTAGAAAACCACGACGGCAGCATCGATCTGCTAGACTTTTCCAAACAAAATACCACGCCTGCGTCGGCAAAACTACTCCAGTAAATCGGGGCGATGTTTTCGGGTTAGTTCAAGTGCTTTTTGTAAACGCCAGCGTTCGATTTCCGCATGATGCCCTGAGAGCAAAATATCTGGAACCTTCCACCCCCTATACTCGGCAGGTCGCGTATAGTGCGGATAATCAAGCTGTCCGGTCGAAAAAGAATCTA
>JBKEAD010000148.1:0-7548 GCA_047971915.1 Chthoniobacterales bacterium | reverse complement strand
GCGGGGTTTGAGGCTCTCCTGGCCGTTTACCGGTCGCAGATTCCGGCGATTATCGTGATGTCGATTCCGATTGCGATGTTGCTCGCGCTTTTGTATTCGCTGACGGCGATGTCGCGGAGTAATGAGCTGATCTCGATGCTGGGTGCGGGGCTGAGTGTGATGCGGATTTTGTTGCCGTTGTTTGTGGTGAGTTTTTTGCTTACGGGAGTTTCTTTATTTTTTAATTATTCGGATGCACCCCATGCTGCTGCGATGCGTAAGCAGATGCTGCGGGACATTAAGCGTGGGGAAAAGCGTGACCAGAGTCTTTCGGGGCATCTTTTTAGAAATCGTGAGGATAATCGCACTTGGTATATGCGGAAGTTGTGGTTGGGGGATGGGCGGTTGACGCAGGTGCAGATCATCCAGCAGGACGAGAAGGGGGACATTACGGAGGAGTGGTTTGCTAATCTTGCGGAGTATGATGAGGCGACGAAAAAGTGGAAACTGACGGCGGCGCGGCACATCGAGGATCCGGGGAAAATCGAGATGAATATCTCGGGACAGGCACCGGAGATCGAGATCGAGGGGTGGTCGGAGACGCCTTGGCGTATTTCGAGTTCGGTGATGAATCCGGATTATCTTTCGGTTCGTGAGTTGCGGGAGTATTTGACTTACAATTCGGATTTTCCTGAGCAGCGGTTGGCACCGTATCGGACGCATTTGAATTATCGTTTTGCGTTGCCTCTGGCATGTGTGTTGGTGGTGATGCTGGCTGCGCCGATGGGGATTGTTTATTCTCGGAGGGGTATTTTGTCGGGTGTCGCGCTGGCGGTAGGGCTGTTTTTCTCGATGGTTTTTATAAGCAGTCTTTTCGTTGCTCTGGGCAAGGGCGCACGTATCCCACCGGAGATTGCAGCTTGGTCGCCGATTGTATTTTTCTTTTTTGTGGGAGTTTTTCTGTTGTGGATGCGATCAACCAATCGTGACCTGCCGAAGATACCGGGATTTTAAGGCGTATTAATTATGAGGAAATAGGTTTATAGGACCTTAAAATATCGCCCAACTTTCTCAAAGGCAGCCAGTGCCTTTTGCAAATCATCGTGGGAGTGCGAGGCTGATATCTGTGTGCGGATGCGTGCTTGATCCAGCGGCACTACGGGGTAGCTGAACCCTATGACATAGACGCCTTCTCGCAACATCCTTTACCTCTACATCACCAACCTCCCCACAAGCGTGCCTCCGGGAATCATCGCCCTGCTTTACAAATCACGCTGGGATATAGAATCGGCGTTTAACGAATTTAAAAACAAACTCGACGAAAAGAAATCCTAGGCCCGCAGCGAAACGGCCAAAATCATTCAGGCTCGCCTCCTATGTTTGAGCCACAAGCTCATCACGCTCATGGAAGAAGACATCAGGGAGAAAACCGGAGTCGTCAACGAAGCCTACTTTAAAACTCACACGATCATTTATTGCTGATAAGAACAAAAAATAATGCCTTTCCTGCCTTGGCCTGACGAAAAATCCCCGGCAACGCGATCTTTCTTAATTTTTAGACGGCTCTTAGAGAAATCCCTCGGAGATCCCAGTAAAATACTTTGACATCAAAAATAGATACCAGTAAATACCTTTTGTGTTTCTTCCAACTCTCCTTAGAATCAGTTGCGCTCTTCTAGCCGCTCTTTCTTTTTCTAGTGCTACGATTGTAAAGTCTCATCCACCGCTTCATGAGGCTATCTTTTCGGATGATCGCGAAATTCCCGATCAAGGGGTCTATTTTGTGAATCCAAAATCCGGAGATGATTCTCAAGATGGCTCGAAGGATAGTCCATGGCGCACGCTGAATCACGCTATGACCCAGTTGGTTGCCGGAGACACCTTACTTCTGCGCGAAGGAGTCTATTTTGAAAATGTGGTTTGTTCCGTTGTTGGGCAGCCCGACAAGCCGATTACGATTCGCTCCTATCCGGGAGAAAAAGCTATCATTGACGGCGGAATTCCTGTGTTTCAAACCAACCCTGCTTCGGCTTGGGAATCGGGGGAAAATCCGGGTGAATTTATTTCGACAAAAAGCTATCGCAACATTCGCGATGTATTGGGTCTCTTCGGAGATTCCATGATCGGCCTGCAAACCTACTGGCATCTCGAATATCTTCTTTCATCATCCGATTATCCAGCTAGCCGACATGGCAGCCCCTTTTACTGTGGTCCGGGTTTATTTTACAATAAAGCCACGGGCCGCATTCATATCCGCCTCGCTCATACGAATATGAATATCCCGGGTTTCGTCAACTATCGCGGCGAAAGCGACCCCCGCAAACTCCCACTCGTCATCGCACCCTTTCGATCAATCCCGCTTTTTCTTGATCAGGCCATGCACGTTCGGTTTCGCGATCTCATTATTCGCGGCGGAGGTTGGGAGACTTTGAAAATGAATTTTGCTGTCAATGTGGAGTTTGATTTCGTGACAATTTATGGAGGGAGCTATTGTATCCGCTCTAAAAATTCCGGCCCCGTGCGCATGACAAACTGCGGTGTCATCGGACAAATTCCACCGTGGGGATTTTGGAGTGACAATGCGCTAAAAACCTACGATCCGCTCTACTACGACCCTTTCACTCAACCTCCCGAAGCTCGTGAGGCTCACAATGTCGCCCGACTCCCCACTCATGCTCTCCTGATTGCTGAGGGCGGTGAAGAGTCCGACATCTTTTTTTACCCCTTCAATAATAATTGGACGCTTTCGCAGTGTGAGTTCAAGGACTCCCACGACGGCCTTTATCTCAATGGCCGCCACATGACACTCGATCACTCCTACCTTACCCGAATCCAGGACGACGGCATCTATCTCAGCGCACCCACGCCCTACATGATAAATGACGACGTGCATATCTTCCGCAATTATATTTACGGAACGCTTTCCGCCTTCGGCGCACACCTACGTGGAGTCTCGAAAGGTGATATTTGGATCTACGGCAACATCATCGACAAACGCATGTGGGTGCCGATGTATCGACCCGTCGGAAAAGATTCTCCTCCCGAACTCATCGCCGGCAACGGATTCATCGCCCACGGACGGGGCAAACCAGCCGGAATGGAAAATATCCATTTCTACCACAATACCTTTCTGCTCCTCGGAAGTTCGTTTGCTGGCAGCACCTTTGCACGAGTGCACCCCGACAGCACCCGCGAGGTGATGAATAATATCTTCGTCTATATTGACAAACTTCCTACGCCAAACTTTAGCAAACCCCTCGATGGCCTAGTAAATCTGGATGGCAACCTTCACTGGGCACCCGGCCACGCATCCACTTCTCCCGAAGAGTGGCTCGATGCGATTCGCAACTCCACGACATCCAAAGCCAATGTTTCCGATTGGGGCGGTCAGCTCTGGGCGGTTCATTCACTCTATGCCGATCCGGATTTTTTAAAATGGAACCCCGAGCTCTCCAAAGCATCTGATTTCGGAATTTCACCGACAAGCCCCGCCGCGAAAGCAGCTATTACTCTTCCCGCGAATCCTCCTCTTCGCGATAACGTCGCTGGAAGTGCGATCGGAGCCCTCCAGCCCGGTCAATCTCTCCGTGTTGGAATCAATGGTCGCATCCTCGCAGGCTCCCCACAGCCAGACGTTCCTATTCTAAAACCCCCAGCATCCACCGATCCAAAATGAGCCAAGCTGAATCATTAGCAAGCATCGATCTCGAAGCTTTTCGCGCCAAAGGATTTCCTGGGCGTTTAGATGAAGGGATTGCAAATGTGGCTGTGCGCGGCATTGATCGACAACAAGCTCAGGACATGATTCGCCTCTGCCCTGAGACAGAAGCCATTCTTTACGGAGGTTCTTTTTCTCCTCGCTTCATTTCTTACCAAGTGGGCAGCCGACCTGAATTGGAAAAAATTACCGCTAAACTCTCCGAAGACACTCCTCGCGAACAAGCTCTTCGAGCCATGAAGTGGGTTCATGAGCAAGTGATCCACCCCCACTTACTAGGCGCTGTTTCGCCGGATCGGGCTTTGTGCGAAGAAGACATTATTAACTCCGGAACAGGGTGGTGCAATGAGCAATCCCGGGTATTTATTGCTCTTTGTCAGGTCATGGAAATCCCTTCGCGTCTATGCTTTGTAAATCACGAAAATACCGTTTGCGGACACACCGCCACCGAGATCCTGCTCGAAAATCGTTGGTGCTTTTTTGACATCACTTTTGGTGTCATCGTAAATCTCCCCGACGGTCGCATCGCCGAAGCGCGAGAAATTTCAGGCGACTACCGCTCCCTAGCTCACATGGCCTATCGTCCAGCTTTAGAAAACTATTACAAACACTGTCAGCCTTTTGTTAGTAAAGAACCCGGCTGGTGTGAAGCTGACCGCCCCAACCCGGCGCGGGGTGCCGATTTGTTGGGTAGCATTGGAATTTGCAACTACTTCATTGAAGGCGTTCGAGTGAGCCGTTGAGTGTCTTTTCTAAAATAAAAATAGATATTCAAATACGTATGGCAAATCCAAAAAAATTACGCATTTGGACCTTTGGAGATGCTCACGTGGGTACGGACTTAAAGCTTGGTAGAGAAAGTCTTCGAGAGTCTCTTCGCCAGTCCGAGGGACTGGTGGGCGGTGCTCCTGAAATCCCTTGGGACATCGCTCTAAATATCGGTGATCTTTCAGGTGGTCAGTGGATTCCCGACGACGAAGAGGGGCGGCTAGTGGTGGAGCAGTTTTCTGCTCTTCGACATCACCGACGCGAAGATATTTATGATATTTGTGGCAACCACGACCGCAATGGTTCGTGGCAGCCAGAAGCCGAATGGTTTCAAAAGTGGGTGGATCCCATGGGGGTTAATACTCGTTTTTCCGGGGTGCATGCCGAGCAACGGCGGTATCCGGTATCGGGAACTTGGGAACGCTATTCTTTCCGCGTCGGAAACCTCCTCTTTTTGATGATGAGCGACCGAAATGATCCCAGCCGCCCCTACGGACGTGGACTTTTGGGCGGAAATCCCGGCGGCGTTGTCACCGGGGAAACATTTGACTGGTGGAAACACCAGATCGAATCCCATCGCGACTGTATCGTGATATCCGCCCATCACTACATGCTAAAAAATACGACCGTCGCCAGCGGTCCGTGGGAAGGAATGAAAAAAAAGGACGATGGAACTTGGGCTTCGCTTTACCACGGTTACAAGCCTACCGGATCGCCAAGAGGAGCCTCTTTTCTAAACTTTGTCGGCAGCATGGAAGACTCAGAATCTTTTGAAGGATACCTTGCAAATCATCCCGGCTCCTGTGCCCTATGGATCGGTGGGCACACCCATACCCACCCGGACGATCACCACGGCGGAAAATCACATATCGAGACAAAATGGGGCGGACATTTCCTAAATACCGCAGCACTGACTGCCCATCACGGCAAAACCTCTCTGCCAATGAGTCGCTTTTTAACCTTTGAAGAAGGGTCCGACAAATTGCGAATTCAATGCTACCTGCACACCTCCGATCACGCGCCACAGGGGTGGTATGAGCCTGCTGAAAAAATACTCACGCTTCCAAAACCGTTTGTTGCTCCCGAATCGAAATCTTAATTGACACATCAACGAAGATGACAGATAAGACCAAATTTTACGTCGCTTTTGCTTCCGCGAGTATCGCGCCAGTCGGTCCACTCATTAACTGGATCACACAAGAAAACTATCCGGGTGTCCTTGATCCGATTGAAGTTCAGGTATTGATTTTTCAACAAGGAGAAAAGCAAGCCATGTTAGTTTCCTTCGACCTTGTCGAGACCCGGAGCAGTTTGGTTGGAAAATTACGAAACAGGATTGAGCGAGAGATCGGTATTCCTGCTACCAATATTCTCATGCAGGCGACGCATACCCACTCGGCTCCGCGTTTTCCATATACGAATAAGGATACGCATCCAGCTCATTTGGAAAGATTTGCAACTCTGGAAAATGACTCAACCTATCATGCTTGGAGTCAGACGCTTTCCGATATTGTTTTAAGGTGCGTGCATGCAGCTTCGGATAAACTCCAGCCCGTTACGGCAGGTATTCGCCGAATCTATGCTGGAGATTGGGTTTACAACCGAAGAGCCATTCAGCCAGATGGAAAAGTGACCACTCTCTTCAGCTCCCAAACTCCTTTTGCTCAGCCGGATGGCAACCGTTTTGGAGTGTGTGATCCGACCCTCACAGCATTGCAATTTCAAGGCGAAGACTCTTGCCCTGCGGCGACTCTTTTGCATTTTGCATCGCATCCGGTAAATATTTATCCAACCGACAAACGACTCTCTGCGGACTGGCCGGGTTTTCTCAGACGGAAAGTTTCCTCTGTTGAAAATGCTCCGGCCATCTTTCTGCAAGGCTGTGCTGGCGATCAGGTTCCAGTGCGGCGAGGCCTGGAGGCGGCGGAAGAAATGAGTGAGTGTCTTTCCGCCCGATTGGAGGAAGCTACTATTTGCCAAAGTACCATTGAGCTTTCTCCTCTCCGAGTGCGGCGTGTTGAGGTCGAGTTACCTCAGATAGACCAACTCGGAGCACCAGCATTCATTAAAACAGAAGTTCAAGTAATCGCCTTTGGAAATGTGGCACTCGTAGCCATGCCAGGTGAGATTTTCATTGGCATCGGGTTGGAGATCCAGCGGCAATCCCCTTTTCCTCATACACTTTGTCTGGGTTATTCTAATGGGCATGGCACGGGCTACACGGGATTGCCGATTGAGAAAGAGCGCGGCGGTTACGAAAGCGAACCCAGAGTAAGCCACGGCAAGGCTGAATGCGGAACTATCCTAGTCAAAGCCGCTACGACTTTACTCCATGAGCTAGCTGAAGAAGTAACATGCTGATTAACAAATTGTTATATTCGATTAAATCTTAGCGCAGTGGTTTATGCGCCGCGAGAGTTGCGGTCGCTTGCGAGAGAATCGTTTGCCGTCTGGAAAATTGGGGGCAGGCGACATATTAAAACTAAATTATTATGGATGCTTGATCGGAATAATTGAGAAGCAACCATTTGTTCGTGAGAATTTTGTCTGAGATTTAGCTCTTATCAGGTGTTTTAATATGTCGCTTGACCCGAATGGCACGAATGGGCAGGTGCTAAAAACCGAATCCAGAGTCCCCAAACGCTGCCTAAAAACTATTACCTCCTCACCAAACTCCGCCACGCCTCACTTTTAATCATACCTCGGTTGAGGATTCGGTCGTTGATTTTTCTTTTGGAGCGGTTTCCGGTAGGGGGGAGCCTTGTTGATTAGAGTTTTTTTCGATTTTTCCGAGGTAGGCGGGGAGTTCGACGCCGGCGTTTCGGGCGATTTCGTGGAGGGGCGGGACGGAGCCGACCATGCCGGATAGGAAGTTTGCAGTGCTGGATTTTCCGTCGCTTCCTTTGCCGCCGTCCCAGACGGTAATTTTGTCGATTTTGAGATTTTGGATGGCTTGGACTTGTTCGCGGACGAGTTGGGGGAGGAGTTCGGTGACGAGGAGGTTTTGGGCTCCTTCGGGGCTTTGGCAGGCTTTGATGATGTCTTCGAAGCCTTTAGCTTTGCCGGCGAGGACGGCTTTGGCT
>JBKEAD010000042.1:0-1784 GCA_047971915.1 Chthoniobacterales bacterium | reverse complement strand
CGAGCGTTTTGGCGGTTTCCAGCACTTTGGGCATGCGGGTCATTCCACCCACCATGACAAGCTCGTCGATGCTGGTTGCCGACCATTTAGCGTCGGCCAGACAGTCTTTCACCGCCTTGATCGTGCTATCGAAAAGCTCATCGGTCACTGGCTCACCCTTCGCACGCGTCAGCTTTTTCTGAAAGTGCTTGGGACGACTCTGATCTGCGGTGACAAAGGGCAGGTTGATCTCGTATTCCTGTGTGGACGACAACGCGATCTTGGCTTTTTCGGACTCCTCTTTAATGCGCTGCACGGCGTCGGGCTGCTTGCTCAAATCGATGTCTGTGTCTTTTTTGAACTCATCAATGATCCAGTCCATGAGCCGGTTGTCCCAATCGTCACCGCCCAAGTGCGTGTCGCCATTAGTCGCCGCAACCTGAAACACGCCGTCGCCGATCTCCAGCGCGGAAATGTCAAACGTCCCGCCCCCCAAATCATACACGGCTATCTTCTCATCTGACTTTTTGTCGAGTCCGTAAGCCAGCGAGGCGGCCGTTGGTTCGTTGATGATACGCAGCACCTCTAACCCCGCAATCTTGCCCGCGTCTTTGGTCGCATTGCGCTGCGAATCGTTGAAATATGCGGGTACCGTGATGACGGCCTGGGTGATTTTCTCGCCCAACTTGGACTCCGCATCCGCCTTCAATTTCGCCAAAATCATCGCCGACACTTCCGGAGGGCTAAATCGTTTTTTTTCCCCACTCACCTCCACTTCAATGTGCGCATCGCCGTTCGCAGCCTCCACCACCTTGTATGGCACCCGCTTCAACTCACCCCCCACCTCGGAAAACTTCCGTCCCATGAAGCGCTTAACTGAAAAGACCGTGTTCTGCGGATTCGTGATCGCTTGACGCTTGGCCGCCTGCCCCACCACACGCTCGCCACTCTTCGTGAATGCCACCACCGATGGCGTCGTACGCGCCCCTTCAGAGTTCTCCAGAACCACAGGCTCCCCCCCCTCCATCACTGCCATACACGAGTTAGTCGTTCCTAAATCTATACCTAAAATCTTTGACATATGCAATTACCTCGCCGTCTTTTAAGCAATCCCTATGCCGATTTTTAAATTTTATCTTATTTATATTTCCATTAGTTACTTACGTATGAAATACACGGATCTTCAAATTTTTAAAATGAGTCATTTTGTCTCATTCTTTTAAAAAATTAATGCCAGAATGACACACTTTGTGTCACAAAAAGCCACCCAGATGCGGCAAATCGTATGAACTTGCGCTCGCAAACAGCACGATTCGCATTAGAGTGGAAGATCGTCCGTCCGCATGCGTCACCTGAACCCTTCAGCCTTTCTGTTTCTTGGTATTTTTTGCCTTCTTTCCTGCAAGCCCGCCGCGGAAAAAAGCTCGTCTGCGCACCCGCCAGTTCCTGTAGAGATCGCAGTCGCCGAACAGCGCGACATGCCAGTGACAATGAAAACCATCGGCATCGTTGAACCCGTCGCCAGCGTACAGATTAAATCCAAAGTGCCGGGAGAAATCCTCGAAGTGGCCTTCACCGACGGGGCATCGGTCCGTGCGGGCGAACCGCTCTTCACGATCGACGCCCGACCCTTCGAAGCCGCTCTCAAAAAAGCCGAAGCCAACCTCGCCATTGCTCAAGCCAACGCCGGCAACGCCTCCGAGCAAGCCGAACGCTACTCCACCCTCATCCGCCGGGGCGTGGCCTCCAAAGAACAAACTTCCCAATTTCTCACAACCGCCGAATCTCTGCAGGCCGAGGTCGCC
>JBKEAD010000237.1:0-3643 GCA_047971915.1 Chthoniobacterales bacterium | reverse complement strand
TAAAAACCGCTCCCAAAAAATACGGGAGCGACCGACCCGAATTAGAAAAATACTACACAGTTTACCGCAGCTACGCTCAGAAAAATAATTTACCCCTAGTCGATAATTACCCGGTCTGGCTGGCCATGCAGCAACAGGAACCCGAGCGATATAAAAAAGCCGTTTCCGATGGCATCCACCCTCACAGCGGCCCCAGCCGTGGAGTCACCGGAGCCGCTGTCACGGATCTCATGAAAAAATCCCGCCAAGCGGTCGCCGGAAATAACTCTCAAACTTCCGCCCCATGAGATTGCCATTCTCCTCCATATTTTTTTCTCTTTTGCTTGTGGGAACGATATTTTCTCAAGCAACAGACCCCAGAATTAGCATCGCCGGATTTTCAGGAAACCGTGCCGCCGCCATCAGCTACACCTTCGACGATGGATTGCGCGATCAATACACCGTCGCCATCCCGATGTTCAATGAACTCGGACTCAAAGCCACCTTTTTCATCATCCCCGGACGCGTCGTCGCGACTCCCGAAGAAGGCGAGCGAATCAAAAATAAAAAACGCGCATGGGGCGGCATCAGTTGGCCCGAACTTAAAGAAATGGCCGAGCAAGGCCACGAAATCGGAAATCATACTTGGTCTCACCCGAACCTGACAAAGCTCACAGCCGCCGAAGTCGAGGAGCAGTTTAGCAAAGCCGATCAGTCCATTCAAGAGCACCTCGGCATCCTCCCGCTGACCATCGCCTTTCCCTTCAGCGCCCAAACGCCGGAAATCGAAGCCCTCGCACTCAAAAACCATCTCGCCTACCGAGCCTACCAAACTAGCATCTCCGGACAATCCACCGTGGAAAACCTCAACACCTGGGCCGACAAACTCGTGCGCGACAAAAAATGGGGCGTCATCATGGGCCACGGAATCGCCTACGGCTACGCCGCCCTCACTGACCCCGAAATCCTCCGCGAACATTTAAAATACGCAAAAAGCCACGAAGCAGATATCTGGATCGATACCTTTGCGCACATCGCCGCTTACAAAAAACAACACGACAATGCCGAGCATACAGTTTCCGAAAAAGCCGACGGACTCACCCTCACTTTAAAAAGCAAATTAACCCCTCCGCTCCCCAACACGCCTCTTACTGTCTTGATAGAAGGCATTCGGCCAAAATCCGCCGAAGCCACGCGAAACGGAATTTCTCTCTCCGTAAAAATCAAAGGCAACACACTCCAGATCGAAGCGGAACCAAGCCCCGCTCCAGTCAGCGTCACGTGGAAAGTTCTCTAGTTTCTACCCTCAACCTACAGGCCGGAAAGAACTTGGTTGATGATGCCTTCTAAAACTTCCTGACGTCCACTTCCCAATTTTGGTGATGGAGCGGTCAGGGCGTAGGCGTGTAGTTCATCGAGGCTGCTTTGCCCCGTTTCGATTTTTTTGCCCAAGTCAGAATCCCAACTCGCGTAGCGATTTTTAACAAAATCCGCAATCCGTCCATCGGCGCGGATGGCAGCAGCAACTTTTAAGCCTCTTGCAAAAGCATCCATACCAGTGATGTGCGCGTGGAAAAGATCGACGGGTTCGAAGGAATCGCGTCGTCGTTTTGCGTCGAAATTTAATCCGCCAGTTGTGAAGCCACCCATTTCGAGAATTTCGAGCATGACTTGGGTAGTCAGATAAATGTCGCTCGGAAACTCGTCGGTATCCCATCCGCAGTTTGCCGTTCCTTGATTTGCATCGAGGGAGCCGAGGGCATCGGCTGCCCGGGCAACGCGCATTTCGTGGAGCATCGTGTGCCCCGCGAGTGTGGCATGGTTGGTTTCGAGGTTGAGTTTGAAATGCTCCATGAGGTCAAACTCGCGCTGGAAGTTGAGGCAGGCTTCGGCGTCAGAATCGTATTGGTGCGTGGTGGGTTCTTGCGGCTTGGGTTCGATGTAAAATGGTCCGGTGAAGCCGATCTTTTTTTTGTGATCCACAGCCATGTGAAAGAAGCGGGCGAGGTGTTCGCGTTCCCTTTGCATCTCCGTATTGATGAGTGTGGCGTAGCCCTCGCGACCGCCCCAGAAGTTGTAGGCTGCGCCTCCGAGTTCGTGGGTTGCTTCGAGAGCTTTTTTGAGCTGTGCGGCGGCGTGGGTGTAAACCTCCAGAGATGGCGAGGTCGCGGCTCCCTGTGCGTAGCGGGGGTGCGTGAAGAGGCAGGCGGTGCCCCAGAGCAGCTTGCGTCCACTTGCTTTTTGGTGTTCTTTCAAGTGGGCGATGATGGTGTCGAAGTCGGCTTCGGTTTGCTGAATGGTCTCTCGTTCCGCAGAGACATCCCGATCATGAAAACAATAAAAATCGATGTCGATTTTTTCTAAAAATTCGAAGAATACATCGATGCGGCGGAGGGCGTTTTCGTTGCTATCTGTCCCGTCGTCCCAAGGCATGAGAGCGGTTCCTGTGCCAAAAGGATCGGAGAGCGGGGCACGCATGCAGTGCCAAAAAGCCGCACCGAATCGACAATGCTCGCGCATGGATTTTCCTTCGACGAGAGCTTCGGCATCGTATTCTTTGAATGCAAGGGGATTTCGGGCTTCGGAGCCTTCGAAGATGATTTTATTATTAGAAAAAAATGAGGACATAAGTAATGAAAAATTTGGGATGAGGAAGAGGTGCTGAGTATTTTTTACAGATTTTACTAAGTTTACTTTTTATATAAGTTTTTCGTGTTTTTGGAAAATTTATTGTTTTTGAAAAATGACTTCTTTGACATTGAGAATCGAAGCGGTCGGGTTGTTTGTTGCTTGAAGCGTAATCGTCACCGGGCCGGGCTGCCCGACTTCCAATTCGCCGACGGAGAGAATTTTATAATCTTCCCACCCGGCGGTAGCTTCAGGCGTAAATGAAAATGTTTTATCTCCCACGGAGAGGTTCAGTTCGCTTCCTGCGTAATCTTTTTGGAGGGCGTATTTCAAACCTATGCGGTATTTGCCGGTTTGGAGATTCGCATCCCATTGAATGCTTGTATTCGTGTTTGACCAGTAGCCAATGTTGCCGCCGCCGTTTTCGAGTTTTGCATTATCTCCTGCAATGTGAGCGTCTCTTGCAGGTAGGCGGGTTGTTGAGGGTGAAGTGCTGCTGACGCTAGTCGGATCCCAAAGTCCCCAGCCTTGTCCGAGGACGTTTGCTATCGAGTATTGATCTGTTTCTTCTTCGGTCAGAATTTTTGCCCAAGGCGCACGTTGTTCGAGATCGATTTCGCTTCCTTCTGGCGTTTTGCTGCCATATTCGGAATACCGCGCAGTTGATTCGTTTTCGGGGCGTCCCCAATTATTCCATCCGTGTGGGCTGATGTGGTCGCCCATTTCGCAATCTATAAAAGTGACACTCGCGTATCCTCGCCACGGACGACCGAGGTCAGCTTGGCGTCCGGGTGCATTTTTCGGTTGTCCCGTCGCCGGATCAACCCAAGGTTCGTCGCTGCCCGTTAGGCGACATTTTATAAAAACAAAACCATAGGGCTTTTCCTGCGGGGTTGATGCGGCGGTGACGTATCCGCCATTTTTGCTGTGCAGCTCACAGTTTAAAAAAACCGCTGTTGCTGATCCAAAAATAAAATCCACACGTCCTTCGATGTAGCAGTTTTCGTAAAACTGGTGGCCGTTATTGATAAAGGGC
>JBKEAD010000219.1:0-24904 GCA_047971915.1 Chthoniobacterales bacterium | reverse complement strand
ATCTGTTATCATAATAGCTATCTGCCCCCCCAAAGTCGCCATAAGAACAGCTATCGTAAGCATCACAATCATCACCACCGAAAAGGTAGAAAGCTCCCAGCCTCCCAAAGAAAACGTCTCCGGCAACCCTGTAAAATGAATGATAAACCGCGACGTAATCGCCGGAAAAATCCCATAGTTTAAAACTCCCGAAACCCAGGCTAAAACACCCGCATAAATACGAAAATTCCGGCTATAACGCATTTCAAAAAACTGCGCCATCGTCAAAGCTCGCGTCTCCCGATAGCGATAAATCACGAAACCCGACAAAGCCATTACCAAGCCGATAGGCCCCAGCATCTGCCCCCACCAATACGCACCAAACCCCGCTTGATAGTATTTTTCAAAAATCGCTGCAATCGAGATCGCTCCCATGCCTGACATCCCCGACGATATCGAGAGCAAATAACGCCCCGCCGAACGATTCGCCGCCAAAAAATCCGCGACACTCCGCGTCAGCCGCGAAGCCACAGCCGCAATAACTAGCAACAAAGCAATAAGCCCACCAACAATCACCCAATCAAGGGTCTGCATATTCATAAATAGGAACCTTTATTAAATGGGAAAAAGTAAAAATACATCGGGTGCACTATGAAACGGCTCAAAAAAAAATCCAGCGCAGATTAGGAATTTCAAAAAAAAAGTGCGCCAAAAATTCCAAATCTGGGAGTGGCCGGACTCGAACCGACAACCAAGCGGTTATGAGCCGCCTGCTCTAACCATTGAGCTACACTCCCCTAAAAAAAATCTGGAAACAAAAAACTAGGCATATCCCCACACTTTGCAAGTGCCGACTCACACAAAGCAAAAATTTCTACAGGGGCACCCTACTTCCCAAGTTTTTTAGCCCTATGTTTTTCCCGCCGCCTTTGGGCCGACTCTGCCACCACACGACTCAACCACCGCCACACAAAAAGCGATAAAGGATAAGCCACCACGGCACTAAAAACCCCCATAAACATAGACCCACACAAAATCGCAATCGGCACCTGCTTGAGCATCTCCAAGGCAGCCTTCACCGAAGAAAATGAAGAAAAGCCAAACTTCGCCTCCAAGTCCAAAACCCAACACCCCAACACATACTGCCAATAAAGAAAAAATGGCATGGTAATCGGATTACTCACCCAACACCCCACAATCGCCGCCGGAATATTTGAACGTGTAAAAGCCGCCAAAAGCGATGCCGGCAACATTTGCATCGGAATCGGAATCATCGAAAAAAATGCCCCGATCGAAAAACCCGCCGCCACCTGTCGCGCCCCCGGATGCCACAGCACAGGATCCAACAACGAATCCCCACAGCACCGATGCACCCAAGTCCCCTTGAGCTGCTTCGGCCTAGGAATATGCCTTAGGTAACGCCCCAGCCACGACCTCCGCCAATCATACGTTCGCATAGTGAAACACCCTATCTAAAATTTCATATAAATCCATAGTATCCTTTCTTGCAAAATCCATTTCCTCGGGCTAAGCACCTACAGCTTATGAAAAAGATCGAAGCCATCATCAAACCCTTCAAAATGGAAGACGTCAAAGAAGCCCTAGCCGAAATCGGAATCGAGGGAATGACCGTAGGTGAAGTCAAAGGCTTCGGACGCCAAAAAGGTCATACCGAAATCTACCGAGGCAGTGAATATACTGTCGATTTCCTCCCCAAGGTCAAGTTCGAGATCGTCATCCCCGACAATCTCGTGGAAAAAGCCATCGAAGCCATAGCCCGCTCCGCAAAGACAGGCAAAATCGGCGACGGCAAAATCTTTGTCCTCCCGATCGAAGAGGCCATCCGCATCCGCACCGACGAAAAAGGCGAATCTGCAATTTAATAAGTTGTGGACCGATTTTATGCACATTGCCGCACAAGCCGAAACACTGCCTAAAATAGCATGAGCTGGTGGGAAGCCCTCGTCCTTGGCATCGTAGAAGGACTCACCGAATACCTCCCCGTCAGCTCCACCGCACACATCCTGCTCACCCAGCGTCTCTTCGGCATCGGCTCCAGTAACGCAGCCGACGCCTATGCAATCAGCATCCAAGGCGGAGCCATTCTCGCCGTCCTTGGCCTCTACCACCGCCGCGTCTTTCAAATGCTCCAAGGCGTGCTCAACTTTGGAAAAAATGAACACCGCGACGGCTTCCAGCTCAGCCTAAACATCCTCGCCGCCTTCCTCCCTGCCGCCATCATCGGCCTCGCCTTCAACGACGCAATCAAAGAATACCTCTTCGGAAAAAAATGGGGTCTCTGGCCCATCGTTATCGCGTGGTTCATCGGTGGTGTCGCCATCCTTGCCGTCGGTTGGATGCGCCGCAACCGCAAAACAAATACCGCCGTCGCAGGCTTCGCCTTGGAGAACCTGACCCTCCGCCTCGCTCTCGTCATCGGCTTTGCCCAGTGCATCGCAATGTGGCCCGGTGTCAGCCGCAGCCTCGTGACCATTGTTGGCGGCCTCCTCGTCGGCCTCAGCTTACCCGCAGCCGTCGAGTTTTCCTTCCTCCTCGGCGTCCTCACTCTCTCTGCTGCTACCGTTTACGACGCCTACAAGCACGGCAGCGAAATGCTTTCCGCCTTCGGTCCCCTCCCCCTCATCATCGGTTTCCTCGCCGCTTGGCTCTCCGCACTCCTTGCCGTAAAGTGGATGGTTACCTATCTCCAGCGACACGGCCTCGCTATTTTTGGATACTACCGCATCGGCATCGCCGTCCTCGCCGCCGCCGCCATCTGGCTAGGCTGGCTCCAAACCACCTGAGCTTTTTTAGGCATTCCTTTTTCGGGTAGGGTTGTTTCGATGAAACAACCGCAACGTGTGATGTCGTAAGCGAAAACCCGCGGTGCTGCCCCTTATCCAAAAAAAGTGCATGAAAAAAAACTTAATGTGAGACTTTTGAGTGCGGCGATCCTTCGCCACTTTTTAATCACGCCCCTTTTTAACCCCGACGACGACGGTACCTCCAGTCGCCCCATTTAACCCGCTAGACAACATCCAAGTCATTGGACAATATCGCTATTTCAACTGGAGCTAGGCTCGCTCCATTAAACTGCCACACCCAGCAAAAAGCTCCAGTGCAATTGGTGCATCGTCGGGCAATTTAGGTTTCGGTAATTCGTTTTCGCGAATTTTTTTTCGTCGAACTTTTTATGTGGATTGTTTTTTTACGATAAAATCTGCCCTGTATTTTCCGGGGGTTGTTCCGGTCATTCGCTGAAAGGCTCGGATGAAGTGGAAGCGACTGGCAAAGCCACTTTCTAGGCCGACTGTGTTGATTTTCAGCTCTGGGTCTTCCAGTAATTTTTTTGCATGTTCCACGCGAATACGCGTTAGTTCCTGAATAACCGTTCTATTTAAATAACGACGAAAATTTATCTGAATTTTTCGGAGGGAAACGCCCAGATCTTCGGCGATATATTCCAAGCTGAGTGTTTCCTGAAAATGATCACGCAAAAATCTGAGAAAGAGCGAGGTATTCAAATCAGGAATCGCAATCGTATCGGTCGAGCGACGAACCGTGACGCCCCGAGGCTGAATGATAATCGGCGTAGCTGATGCCGACTGCCCGTCCATTAGCCTATCAAGCAAAGCAGCAGCCTCATACCCCTGCTCTTCGTAATTACAATTTACACTGGAAAGCGGAATCGGTGCGAGGTCGCAAATAATCTCTGTGTCATCGACACCGATGACAGCAATTTCCTCGGGCACGCGAAATCCCCACTCCGTGCAAGCGTTTATCGTATTCAATGCGCTGTGATCAAAGTAAGTGACCAGTCCAAGAGGCTTGGGCAAATTCTTTAGTGCCTCAAAAAGCGTTGTAAATTCCAAAGCATAGAAATGGGCACCCGCCGCTTCAACCGCTCGCTTCACCCCGCTGCGCCGTTGCGCCTCAAGCACGTTTTCCGCAAACGTGACAAAGGCAATTTCTCGAAAGTCCAGCGAGAGAAGATGCTCGGCAGCAATTTCCCCAATCCGTTCGTGCGGCACCACAACCGCAGAACTTCCGACAATATTTTGCTGCTGCGTTTCCACTACGGGAATACCAAATTGCTTCACCGCTCGCTGGATAAAGTCAATGAGGTGTTGTTGGGGATTGGCCACGCCGGTATGCGCAATGATGCCGCCACTCGTCCACTCATCGGGGAGCTGCGTATTCCATCGCATCTTAAAATCAAGAGCCCAGTTATGCTCCGATGCGTATTTGGCAACCCCACGAAAAACGCGATCATCCCACCAGTATTGTGCCAGCAAAACCTTCCGACGTTCCTTTTTAGGCGGAAAGCGGTGCGGTCTGCGGGAGGTTACTGGCATGGGCTCATTTGTAAGCCGAAAAAATTTACGTATCAACAAAACATGAGATTCATTGCTCGGATTCGCGGAGTGCTACCAACTCGTTGTCGATAACGCTGGCGCGAAATTAGATTGCTACTTTAAGGAGAGCCACGCTACGCTTCCGAGTATGTCAACTTTGGAATTACAAGAGCTTGTTGCTAATTTAGCAAAATCTCAGGCCGAAACGGATCGGCAGATGAGGGAATCTCGTACAGAGACGGATCGGCAGTTGAAGGAAACGGATCGGCAGTTAAAGGAAACGGATCGGCAGTTAAAGGCTATGGCGAAGAGTCTTGAGCGATCAGATAAGGAGACGGATCGCCATTTAAAGGAGACGCAGGATGAGATTAAGGAGTTGGGGCAGCTCTTTCGTGGGCAGTGGGGGTTGTTGGTGGAGGCTCTTATGCGTCCGGGGACGGTGAAGTTGTTTCAAGAGCGAGGGCTTCCTTTAAAGCAATCGACCGGGAGGCGAAAGGGGCTGGATAAGGCGAATCGTGAGATTGAGTTTGATATGACGTTGGTTAATGGTGGCCTAGTTGTTCCGGTGGAGATCAAGACGCGAATGAATACCAGTGAGGTGAAGTGGGCGATCAATAAGCTGAAACGTTTTACAGAAGCATTCGACGAGTATGCGGGCTGGGAGGTTCAGGGGGCAGTGGCGGCGTTGAGCTATGAATCGGAGTCAGATAAGTATGCTTATCGACAGGGGTTGTGGGTATTGCGTTGTGACGACGGGATAGCCAGTCTGGTGAACGACGAGAAATTTAAGCCAGCCAAGTGGTAAAAAGAAAACTCGCTTCGATGAAGCTATATGTTTTTTGCACAAGATATTTTTAATTACTTACCTTGTAGTTTTTTAAAATAGTTTTTCGGAAAAATTCTTGGCACCGACTCCGCTGGCTTAGGGTTAAGAGTTCGTTAAGGATTCTTTTTTCTGAGGGCGAGGTCGTAGGCTTTTGCTAGGCGTTGGCGGAAATGGTCCCAAGTGAAATTTTGCTCGGCGCGGGGACGGGCGGCGGACTGGTAACGGGCGACGCGAGCCGGGTCGTTGTAAAGTTCGCGCAGTGCCTCCGCGAGTGCGTCTGGATTCTTTGGAGGGATGAGGATGCCGTTCACATCGCTTTGAACGACATCGCCGGATTCAAAGGTGGTGATTTGGGCAAGTCCCGCCCCGCAGGCTTCGCAAACGGTTTTGGCACTTCCTTCGCATTCGGAGGGGAAGACGTGAACGTCGGCCTCTTGCAGGCGGGAGGAAGGATTTTTTGTAAATCCGGTGATTCGGATAGTATCGGTTTTAAATTTTTCGAGGGCGGGTTTGATTTCGTCGTGGATCGAGCCGACAAGCTCCAACGTGGCATGGGGGAGGGCTGCTTTTTGCCATGCTTCCAGAAGCACATGCACGCCTTTGCGTCGGATGAGTGCGCCGAGATAAACAAAGCGGAGAGGGCGTGCCGCTGAGTAAGCTGTGGGCTGCTCGGATCGGGCGTCGGGGAAATTTGCGAGATCCACTGCGGCTCCGTGCATGAAGAGTTTTTCGCGAGGGAAGCCGACGTCGGTGAAGGTTTTGGCCGCGCATTCTGAGCGGACGAGGAGCAGGTCGGCGAGGTCGTATTCTTCGAGCGTCTCTTGGCGGCTGATGAGGATTTTTTTGAAAAGTGTTTCGGGGAATTTGGCCTCGCGTTCGATTTTGCTGATCTGAACGAGGTCGCGGGGTTTTATTTTTCCTTTATCGCGGTGCCAGGTAGGAATTTCCAAGACGGATGGGATTCCTTTCCGTTTGGCTACTCGAAGGGAGTGTAGGGAGTTATTTTCCCAGCCGTGAAAAAAATCGTAGCGACCGGATTCGAGAGCACGTGCCGCAACTTTGTCGATGTAACGTTTTTTGGCATCGTAATAAAATGGCGATTTTAAAAAGGAAAGAAAGCGAACGGGGGTCCAGCGAAGGGAGCGAATTTTTTCGGCGGGGATGTCTTTTTGGCGATTGTCGTAGGCGAGGGCCTGTCCCAAAAAATCACGGGCGTAGGAGAGCTTTAGTCCTTCGTGGGCGTTGAGGTCGAGGCCGTGTCCGCCGATGCGGGCGTTGATGGAGTAGAGGAGAGATTTTGGTTCCAGAAGTCCGCTGTCTTCTGAGCTTGCCCGGGAATCAACCATATCAAACAGCGGAAAAAATTTACCACTCTAGGCTGAGTAAAACGTAACCCGCTGCTTCGTGGTAGCCTGAAGAGTTGCCATGTGGAGCTTTTGTATCTTCGGAAACATTTTTCTCGCCCGAGCCGTAGGAGGCCGGGGCGAATGGATTTACTTGATTCGCGATTTTAGTTGCTTGGAGTGGACGTTTAAAAACTTCGGCAACGATTCCTTCCACGGTGAGGCCTTCTGGTTTTTCTAGGTCGGGAAGCGTGGGCTGCTGTTCTTGTTGCGGAGCTACAAATTCCTCTTGGGCCTGGGCTTGTGATGTCAAAGGCAAAGCGAGAAGGGCGAAAGCAAGCAAGCGAAGGGATTTTTTCATAAGAGGATCATGGTCAGATCGCGTTCAGAGATCAAGCGTCTGGAGCAAAAACTATGCGCGTCCAATAGCGTTGATGGTGGTAGCTGAGCGGAGCTTTGTGCCTCGAAGTTGAGGAGAGTACTTTCGGGCTGTCTTCTTTTTTTCCGTAATAATCATAGCGTCCGAAAGAAACGAGCCATTCGCGTCCGGCAAGGGGGGCGGCATCTTTGCCGAAGAGGGTTTGCGCATCGAGTTCGGCATAGACCTGCCAGCCCTGTGAGGTTTTGCGCACGCGGTATTGATACATCGGACGAGCAATTTTTAAGTCGTCGAGTTCGAAATTTCTGCTTTCAAAAAACTTTTGCGAGGGAAAATTTAGCTGTAAATTTTTTCCGTTGGAAGCGGTATGAAGTTCGTAGTAGGTGTCGCCTGCTAGGTCGCGTGCGAAGATTTCAAAGACATCGCCGAGTGACCAAAGATTTTCATTATTGCGTTTTGCTCGCGTCACGAGGAGGTCGTCCGTCAGGTCAGCAAGAACGTAGAGGCGATTTTTTCCATGAAGGAGTCGCACGGTTCCCTCGCGAAAACCTTTATCTTTTTTAGGAAGCCAAGCTTGCTCAAAGGTCAGTGTGGCGGCGTCTTTTGAAAAAGTTTTTGTGATCGAAGCCCAGCTATGGATATTTGGAGCGGTGACGGACGGGATGACTAGGGCATTTCTTTTTCGTGAGGCGCCATCCGTGAAATTGCTACAAGCGGGTAAAAATAAAAGCGGCAGGGCAAATAATGCGAGGGGGTAAATTTTTTTTATCATGAGAAGGAGCTATGCTGAAAATTGGATGTGGGGCCAATATTGTTGATTATGAAAACTGAGGGGGAGCTCATGAGGAGCAGTCGAAGAGAGGATTTGTTCGTTCTTATCAAAACTAACGTCGTAACGTCCAAAAGAAAGGGACCAAGTGGATTCGGTAAGTTTCGTCTTGCTTTCAAAAAGTATGGCAGCAGGGAGTTCGGCATAGACTTGCCAGCCGCCGGCGACCGAACGAACCTGATATTTAAAGATCGGAATGGAGACGCTTACGTCGGCAATCGTATAGTTTTTTGCTCTGAAAAAACTTTCTGACGGCCAGCGCAACTGAAGGTTGAAGCCATTTGGTGCGACATGGAGTTCGTAATAACGATCTCCGGCAAGATCACGAAAGAAAATTTCAAAGACATCGCCAAGATCCCAAATATGTTGTCCGTTGGCGGTTGCTTTGCTGCAAAGATCATCGTCTTTTAGATCGGCAAAAATAAGTACGTTCTCTCCATCATGGGCGATCGAAACTGTAGCTGGGCGAAATTGTGCATCTTGCTCGGACAGCCAATTTTGGGCATAAGACATGGAGGGCGCATTTTCGAAAGCCATAGAAAGGGCATTCCAGTCTTGCGTGTTTGGGTGAGGGATTTTGGGGATTTGTAGCGTGGTGGTCATAATTCGTTTCGGTAGGCTTGGGCGAGTAAAGAGATTGGGTGGCGGACTTGGCAGCTTGCTCCAAGCCCATTTTGAATTTGGAGGTGACAGCCTGGGTTCGCGGTGGCGACGGTTCCGACTTTTGTTTCTAAGATGTTTTTAACTTTGCGTTTCTGAAGCTTGGCTGCCATTTCGGGTTGAGTGATATTATAAATTCCCGCGCTGCCGCAGCACCAGGTAGATTCTTTTAGCTCGACCAAGTTGAGGCCCGGAATTGCACGGAGAACTTCGCGAGGCTGCTTGGTGATTTTTTGTCCGTGGCAGAGATGGCAAGCTTCGTGGTAAGTGATCGGTTCCACGGCTTTGCTCTGCTTCGCTTTGGGGGCGCGAATGCCTATTTCCGAAAGCCACTCGTGGATATCTTTGAGTTTTGCAGACCATTCGCGTGCGGAAGCCGCATAGTCCGGGTCGTCGTGTAAAAGATGGTCGTAATTTTTTAAATGCGAACCACAGCCTGCCGCATTGGTGATGATCGCATCGAATTTTTCCGGTGGAATGGTGTCGATATTGCGGCGAGCGAGCATTTGTGCCGTTTCGATTTCGCCATTGTGTCCGTGAAGAGAACCGCAGCAAGATTGCACGGGAGGTGTGTGAACTTCGCAGCCATTGGCCAGCAAAACATCGACGGTGTCGCGGTTGATATCCGAAAAAAGAATGTCTTGCACGCAGCCCGTCAGTAGAGCAACTCGGTAAGGTTTGTGGCCTGAATGATCAGATTGCGAAGAACTAGGCTTTTCGACGGGGCGGATGAGTTGATGAGAAAAAAAGCGGTTTGCTGTCGGGGTTTGCGCTTCCAAAATTTGGTAGCGATTGGAGAGCAATTTGTTGAGCTTTAGAAGTCGGAAAATTTTTTGTCCACCGGAGGCTTGATAAAGCCACAAAAGTCGCCCAATAAAACGAAGGAGGCGTGGACGAGTAAAAATTCCGCGCAAGATCGTAGAGCGGATTAAATTTCTTTTGGGCGAGGAAAGCTTGCCTGAGCGTTCGGCGTCGGCCCGTGCGGTTTCAAAAAGGTGCGTGTAGTTGACGCCCGCCGGGCAGGCCGTCTCACAAGCAAGACAGCCCAAGCAGAAATACATCTCTTTTGCAAATTCCTCACTTACGTCGATACGTCCATCGGCGATTCCGCGCATTAGCGCAATACGTCCACGCGGACTATTGCGTTCGAGCTTCGTGTCGTCATAGGTCGGACAAGTCGGCAAACACATTCCGCAATGCATACATTGCTGGATCTCCGCATAGTCAATCTGCTGGAGCAGTGGCTTTGTAGAATCTGGAAAGCTCATTTTGCTTCAGAAGAAGATGCCAGATCAAAGATTTTGCCCGGATTAAGAATGCCCACGGGATCAAAAACCGACTTCATTCGGCGCATCACATCTAGATTTAGTTCACCAAGAGCTTTTGGCAAAAAAGCCTTCTTGGCTAATCCAACGCCATGTTCACCGGTGATTGTGCCGCCTAGCGCAACGGCATGGTCAAAAATCTCCACCATTGCTGATTCGACACGATGCATTTCAGTTTCGTTTTTTTCGTTTGTCAAAAATGTTGGATGAAGGTTGCCGTCCCCCATGTGTCCAAAGGTGCCGATTTTCAAATCATATTTATCCGCAGTTGCCTGACAAAATTGTACCATATCGGCTAGGCAACTCCGCGGCACGGTCGCATCTTCCAAAATCGTCGTCGGTGCCACTCTTGCAAGTGCGGAAAAAGCAGCTCTTCGAGCCGTCGCAAGCTTTTCGGTTTCCTCTGCGGAGGCAGCCACCTTTACTTCCCGAGCATTGTGTTTTGCCGCGATTTTTTCCATTGCCTGTGCCTCATCCTCGACCGCTGCGGGATGTCCATCTGTCTCGATGAGCAAGACGGCGGCAGCATCTCGTGGTAATCCGATTTTAGCAAAATCCTCTACGGCATTAATCGTTACGCGATCTAAAAATTCTAAAGTGCAGGGGATAATTTTAGAGGCAATAATGTCCGAAACGGTCTCCGCGGCATCTTCCATTTTATCAAAAAGAGCCAGCAGCGTCTTTCGTGCGGCAGGTGCCGGAATGAGCTTTAGCAGAACTTCTGTCACGACTCCAAGTGTTCCTTCTGAGCCGATAAAAAGATCGCGCAAGCTGTATCCCGCAACGTCTTTTACACATTTGTTTCCCGTAAAAATTCGCTCCCCATCGGCCAAAATAACTTCTAGGCCCATAACGTAATCACGAGTTACTCCGTATTTTAACCCACGTAAACCGCCCGAATTTTCAGCGACATTTCCGCCAATGGTCGAAATTTTCATCGAGCCCGGATCCGGTGGATAAAATAAACCCGCCGCACTTGCTGCCTCCGCAATCTGAATCGTCGTGGCACCCGCTTCTGCACGCAAAGTCAAATTTGCCGCATCAACTTCTAGAATACGGTTCATCTTACTCAGACACAAAACAACGCAGTCCGGAGTCGGAATACTCCCCCCGCTCAATCCCGTTCCACTGCCGCGAGTAGCGATAGCGATTTTTTCCTGCGAGGCCAACTTCAATAATGCCGCAACCTCTTCAGACGATGAGGGAAAGACCACCGCTCTTGGCATTTGATTTAAGACGGCCGTGCCGTCAAAAGAATACGGCAGCAAATCAACCTCCTCACTTAAAATTTGCTCAGGTGCAAAAACCGTCTTCAAGGAACTCAGTAAGTCAGACATGGATAAAGCCTACTCTGCACAAAAGAGAAAACTTCTCCAGCAGAAAGCCGATCTTCTCCAAAAAATCAAGCGAACGATTTCAATTCAGGCAACGCCCGTCCAAGCCGTTGCCTCCTCTCAATCAAAACATTGTGGAAAAACTTTTCGAGAGGGTCCTTTTTTTTGATTTGTCAGCTTTTCGAAGATGCGCCAAAGCGGTTTGCCCCCGGCGTGCTGTCGATAACGAAGAAAATGAGTAAGACAATAATACCTATCAACGGAACAAGAGAAACGAGCAACCACCATCCACTGCGGTCCGTATCGTGCAGGCGACGCACGCTTATCGCAAGACCGGGAATAAGAACCACCAAAGAATAAATAGTGGCCAAGATTCCGGGACTTCCGACAAGTGTTTCGACAAAACCAATAACAAGCGAAACGATAAAATTGAAAAGAGCGAACATCCAAAACTCCGTTCTGCGCGAGCGGCCTTGAAAGTCATTCCATTTTTTAAGGGCATCAATATAGTAATTCATAATATTTTTTGGGGTTGAGCTGTTTATGCTTAAAATATGTTTGGAAGTAAATCGGAAAGTAGGGTTTGAAAGGTTTCGCCGAGTCTCCTAACATCTCCGACTTTCTGAAATGATGAAGCTATATGTCAAAATTTGGTGTCCGTGGTGCGTTGCTGCCATAGACTGGTTGCGAAAAAATGACTTTGAGTTTGAGATGATTGACGTCTTAGCCGATTCTAAAGCTTTTCAAAAAATGCGTGATATTTCGGGACAGAGCAAAACTCCTACTTTAGAGCTCGACGACGGTTCTGTTTTGCCGGATTTCGATACAAAGCAGCTTGAGAAGTTTCTGAAACAACATAGTCTTCTGAACTGATGTTATTTAATATCCTTATAGTTATCGGAGTGGCGGTTCTTAGCCTAGCACTTCGCGCCATTTCACTGCCGATTTTTCATCGAATTGGCACAATAGGTATCTTTATTACGTCTTTTTTGCTTGGTTGGCTGATCTGCGGTTCCGTATGGATTGGCATTTTTTTTGCAAGCCTCTGGTTATTTTTGCCTTGGTTGGAAATCCTTACACGGATTCGTCATCTACGGCTTCCACTAGAGCGGCGCTTGCAGGCCATGCCTCCTCCGACGCGGAATACTTTTCAAAGTTTTGAAGAAATAACAAGTGATGTGGAAGCCGAGGAATTTGAGTATATCGAAGATGCGGGATGGAAACATGAGGGGTATCGGCATTTTTTTCGTATCTTTTACTCTAAGAAACATCGCAGCCATGCGGCGATTTGCCTAGTTGAGCAAGATGATATGGCCTTTTTTTATATTTTTTTGACATCGATTGATAAACATAATCGACGACTCACCACATGGAATTACCCCTTTTCTTATGGTTTAAAACTTTCGCCCAAAATCAGTTTCAACCGTTATCCGTTTGACGGGCCTTTTGGCAATATCTTGGACAGTCATCTGCTTTTTCTTTTAAATCACGGTTATGATCCCGAAGACATGCAGGAGCAAGACCAAGAAAAACTAAAAGAATCGATCGAATACGAAATGGACACGCACATCTCGCATAATATCGAGCGAGGTTTACTCATCCGTGAGGATAAAAAATTTATCCGTTATACGGTGCGAGGTTGGTTCTTTTTATGGTTTGAATTTCTGCGAGATTTAGTTCGCCTATCTTGATGCCGGGCTTGGGTCGGCGACAAACTCCTAAACGCGCTTGGCCAAAACATCTTTTTCGTAAACTTTGATTTCGTCGAGTAAGCCACTCTCCTCCGGCACGTCGCTGCGATGGCAAAATTCTGCCCAGACCGCACCCCAAGGCATAGCCTTTAGCTGTTCCAACAAAATAAGTCGAGACGTGTAATCGGCCGCAAGCTCTGCGGACCAGAGTGCCTCTCTCGGTTCGAGCAAAGCAAGAAGCAGGGACTTCTGAGCGGCCCGTGTTCCGATGGCCCAAGCAGCAATACGATTGATCGATGCATCGAAAAAATCGAGGCCGATATGCGTTCGAGAAAGGGCATCGCAACGAACAAGTTCTTGCATGATTGCTTGAGTTTGGTCGTCGAATAATACGACATGGTCGCTATCCCAGCGAACACCGCGCGAAACGTGTAGCAAGAGTTCGGGAACATACATTAAAATCGAAGAAATTTTATCTGCAATACCCTCCGTCGGGTGAAAATGTCCGGCATCTAAACAGAGAGCCGTTTGGTTTTTTATGGCGTAACCCATGTAAAATTCATGAGATCCCACCACCATGCTTTCCGAACCGATGCCGAATAATTTGCATTCGACGGCGTCGATATGTTGTGCGGTTGGGAGTTTTTCAGCAAAGACGGCGTCTAGGCTTTGGGCTAGGCGTTGACGAAACCCCAAGCGATTCACAGGCGTGTCTTTCATGCCATCCGGCACCCAGACATTCATCACACTAGGAGTGCCGAGTTGCTCGCCAAAAGCTGCACTAATCACGCGGCAACGACGGCAATGTTCGATCCAAAATTCGCGAATCGCCTCGTCGGGATGGCTCAGGGTGAAACCACTATCCGCCTTGTCATGCGAAAAACAAGATGGGTTAAAGTCCATACCCAAATGATTTTCCTTAGCCCAGTCGATCCAGCTTTGGAAATGTGCGATCTCAATGGCATCGCGATCGACTTTTTGCCCCTGAAAATCGCCATACATCGCATGCAAATTTAAACGTTGGGCTCCGGGCACCAGTGACAAAACTTTTTCCAGATCCGTCCGCAACTCGTCGATGGATCGCGCTTTGCCCGGATAGTTTCCCGTAACGGCTAGGCCGCTTCCCAGCTCCCCTGCGTCTTTTTCAAAACCGCCCACGTCATCGCCCTGCCAGCAGTGAAGCGAGATGGGTGTCTGCGCTAAAATTTCGAGAGACTTTTCAACATCAACGCCGATTTCTGAATAGCATTCTTTGGCCTGTGTAAATTGGAGAGTTTGCATCGTTTTATAAGTGAATAAAAGTGTTTGAAAAAAAAGTAAAGCAGCTATGCCGAATCATAGGTAGGTTTAAGATTTTAAGCGTCAATTTGAATAGATAGTTTTTTAAGCTCTCTATCTAAAATGCTGCCCTCCTCGGCCCTAAACTCACGCTTGGCAACATCAATCACCTTGTTGGCCTGCTTTTGATCCCCTGATTTTTTAAAAGCCGTGGCAAGCGGAACGACAACTTTATAAAACAAATCTCCACCACCAAAACGAGCCAATTTGGGAAACTCGGTTCGATAGTAATCATAAGCAGTTTTTAATTCATCTTTTGCAAGGAGTTGATTTATTTTTTCGGCAACCAGAGTAATGCTGATGTCCGGGCGCTGTGTTCGATTTAGTGCTATTAGATTTTTTAAAATAACATCCGACTTTTCCATCTCTCCGGCCTCTTGCCATTGCTCCCTAGCCCGATTTAAGAAGACACTTTCCATACTCCTGTTACTCGGAAAAGCTTTTGCCGCTTCTTCCCAGAATTTTGCCGTGGCGACCGCCCCTTCTTCTTGATGAATAAATTGTCCCTTATCGCTCCAAGCATTTTCATTTTGAGGACAAGCATCGATGGCACTTTGCAAAGCGATGGAAGCTTCTTTTTTCTTATTATTTAGCAGAGCTAAAGCAGCAATTCTCAAATCGGTTAATGATGCCTGAAACTCTTTGGAGGAGCGAAATTGCTTCGCCAAAAAATCAATCTCATGATCTGTGATTGCCTGCCACGTTTGTGGATCGAGAGCTTCACCCACAGCGTATTTCTGCGTTTCATAGCGGCCCACATTCATGTCCCAGCGATTAATACCTTTCATATACCCGAACCATGCGTGGCCACCGTCGGCACCTTGACCGACAAAGAAAAGAGTGGGCAGCCCAAAGGCTTTGCCGCTGAGCATCGCATAGTAGGCTTGGTCAACACAAATACCACCGAATTTACGAATATTTTCTAAAGTATAAGGCGTGCGTTCCGGCCAATCGAATGCACCTGAAAGCAGTCGCTCCCTAGAATAGGTTATTGAACTAAAAGCTTTCCCAAAATTTCCTTTCGGGAATTTACTATTATTCAAAGCCCAAAAAAACTCAGACTCTTGGATAGGAGCATCTATAATAAATTTAATTTGCTCGGTTGTAAGCTCTGAAAGCTTCATATATAATTTTCCGCTTTTATCTGCCTGAACCCAAAAATCAAAAACTTGCAAAGCTTGTAGATCAGCTAATGGAACATCTGCTTGACTAACTTGATGATGTGGCCACGACTGAGGAAAATTCTCGTCATAAACAACAGCTATCGCAATGGCTAGATTATGATATAATTCAAAATCTTTTGGCGATTTTGTATAAATTTCTTCGAGATTTTTTAGAACCTTTGGTGAAAAATCCCGTAATGACCAAATATTAAGGAGTTCGGAAAGTATCTCGGGATGCGATGCAATATAATATTTTAATTTAGAAGAAAGAAGATCATTTAATATTCCGGATCCCGTTGTATATCCCCCCTTAATAAAAAAGCTCCACGGTTTTTCCGCTTGAGATAAACCCTGTAACCATTGATCATGATGCGGCTCCTTTACGGGTAATGCATCTCCTGGCTTTGATTCTCCGGCAGTGATATAAAATAACTTGCCATCCGGCCTTTCAAAAATCTTATAACTGAGAAAACGTAAGACCTCCGAGCGTTCGGAGTGGCTTAGTAGAGCAAACCAAGCGGCGAGATTAGTCCACTGCTGATAATTCGAATCAAAACAAATACCTTTCTGTCCCTTTTTGGATGGGCGGTATGCGGGAAATAATATCGAGCAAATTTGTTTACTCGCAACATCTGGCGGCAATTCGCAAAGCTCGCGAATCTGTTCAGGTGACGGAGATTTTTTTAAGTCTCCGGCTGATAAGAAAGGGGCGTTGTTTTCTTCTGCCAGAGTATTTCCAAAATAAAAAAGAAACATTACACATGAGATGATCCATAACGAAATATATGTAAGGTTTCTTTTTAAATTCATGACATTAAAAAAGCTTCCGTTTTTTGGGTTCTGGTGGAGGAGCACTGCTAACAATAGCATTATAATCGCGTGCATTTACAGCGACTTCTTCGATAGAAATTTGTCCGTTGTTTAATAGTGTTGTTAGTGAGCTATCGATCGTATTCATTCCTTCCGTGCCACCGATTTCTATAATACTAACAAGTTGCTCCCAGCGTTTTTCGCGAATACAGGCTCTTACTGCATTGTTGGCAAATAGGGTTTCCGTAACCAAAATACGCCCATCTCCACTTGCAAGAGGCAAAAGTCGCTGAGAAATAATAGCTTCCAAAGAATTTGCCAACTGCGCTATGATCTGCGCCTGCTGCTCAGCCGGGAAAGCATCTACGATACGGTCAATTGCTTTCGGTGCATCAATGGTATGCAAAGTAGCTATAACAAGATGTCCTGTCTCAGCCGCAGAAATAGCTGCTCGCACGGTTTCAAGATCACGCATTTCTCCAACTAATATAACATCTGGATCTTGTCGCAAAACGTGTCGAAGTCCTTCGGTAAATGATAGTGTATCTGTGCCGACTTCACGTTGTTTTATAACACTATTTTCACTTTCGAGGATATATTCAATCGGATCTTCTACTGTAATAACTACACACTTACGCTGATCGGCAATGGTTTGAATGAGCGAAGCCATTGTCGTGCTTTTGCCGGAACCGGTGATTCCGGTGACAAGAACGAGCCCCCGCTCCATTCCTAATATTTTATTAATAGATGGGAGATGGCCTAAATCGCCAAGACTTGGAATTTCATTTGGGATATGACGAAAAGCCGCCTCCATTTTTCCACGGCTAAAATGAATATTGCCGCGAAAACGCCCTACCTCTGTCACTTGCAAAGCAAAATCTAACTCCAAATTTTTTTCTAAGGTCGCACGTTGAGCATTTGTTAAAATATCTAATATAAGATCCCTGCATTCTTGTGCTTCGAGTTTTTGCTCGTAGAGACTGAGGAGCTCACCATGTCGGCGCATAATAGGAGGCATACCGACAACAAGGTGTAAATCGGATGCACCTTGCTGCACCGCTGAGCGTAATAAAGTGGGTAAATCGTGCGAGTAAGCCATACGTCAAAAAATAGGATAATTTTAAATAATCCCTCTCAAAGCTCGGGAGAGGTCGCCGGGTTCAGGTGATGTTTTTCGTGCAATATCTTCTGTAATAACATTCCGCTGCACCAGCTCCGCCAGTGAAGCATTAAGACTACGTCGACTTTCTATCGGATCGCGTCGAAATAAATCCGCCAGCCCTTCACGGTCTCGCTTTGTCAATAAATCACTTACGGCTCCTTCGTTTGTAAAATATTCGAGTGCGAGTGTGAGAGAATTATTTGTGGTCGGAAGAAGTCGCTGCACAAAGACAGCTATCAGTTCTCGTGCTAAGACTGAGGCCACAGCATCACGCTCCGCCGATGGAAACATAATAGAAAATCTTTCCACCGCCTCATCAGCCTGCGAAACGTGCATAGAACTTAGGACGAGATGTCCTGTTTCTGAGGCTTGCAGAGCCATACTGGCCGTTTCGTAATCCCGAATTTCGCCGACAAAAATAATATCCGGTGCTTGCCGCAAAGCACGCCGAAGGCCCTCATCAAAAGTTGGCACATCAATTCCCACTTCGCGTTGGGTGATGATACTTCTCTGCGGTTTGAAAAGAAATTCAACGGGGTCTTCGACGGTTACGATATGCTTGGAATCCGAAGCATTCAAATAATCGACGCAAGAAGCCAAAGTCGAGGATTTGCCGGATCCGGTGGGACCACAAACTAAAAAAAGCCCCGAAGATCTAGAGAGCCATTTTTTAAATAATGCCGACGGGAGGCCCAGAGTTTCAAAGTCAGGAACTTTACTTTCGATGCGTCGCAATACAGCACCTCGATGTCCAAGGTAATGAAATAAATTCGCCCGGAAACGTGCTCCCTGTTCCGACTCAAAAGCACCATCATGATCTAGCGCATCCGCCTTTGCGTTACAAAGTGCCCACAACTCCGTAATAAGCTCTTTTTCGATGCTTGGCATTTCGGCGACGATTATTTCTCCACCTATTTTAAAAGCGGCGGTAGAGCCCTCGTGTAGCAGGACATCGGAGGCTTTATTTTCCACCGCGAATTCGAGAATTGCTGAAAGAAGTTTATTCATTGCCACGGACAGTTATTACGTTGGAAAGTAGTGTCGAATTTGGGACAAGGTAATGATCTTTTTCGGATTTTAATCGCGTATAGCGAAGGTCGATGGCTTCTACTTTCCCCTCGACATTCAAGACAGCTACGCGGTCACCCTTGGAAAAGGGACGATAAAAAAGAATCAAGGCACCCGCCAAAAAATTTGAGAGAATATCTTTAAAAGCAAAACCTAAAGCAAAACCAGTGAGTCCGAGACTGGCTAATAAAGCCGATACATTGACCCCCGCCATACCGAGTGCCGAAATCAGACCAACACTTATAATAAGAACTTTCGCAATCTGCGCTCCGAGGATAATGACGCCGCCCCGCACCGGACCGACACTCTCGGCCAGCCGCATCATTACTTTTCCCACAAAAATCGCGAGGCCCAAAAAGATAATGAGCACGAAGAGAACGGTCAGAACATTGACATAAAGACCTTCCAGATGCTCTGTAAAAAACTCTGTTTTCAGCCGTGTCAGTAGGGAATCCATTTAGTTACTGCCTAGCATCTCATCAGACCAGCGGCAATGAGGTAGTGTAAAAAAATACCTTTGCGACTCAGTGAAGCATTTTTCTAAATTTTCTTTTTGGCACAACACGCGACCACGGATCCGGCAGTAAACTGTAATGAAAGGAAATAAAAAAAATCCCGTCTTGCGCTGTATTTTATTTTCTTTTATCTGTTCCAGCGCATGCAAGCGACGATACTCATAGTCGAGGATGAGCCAGATGTTACCGCGCTTTTGCGGTATAATCTAAAACGTGCGGAACTCGGTGTAGAGACTGCTGAAGACGGTGCAAAGGGATTAAAAAAAGCCCGCGAAATCCTGCCGGACGTCATCATCCTCGATGTCATGATGCCGAAAATGAATGGCTTCGAGCTGTGTCGGGAGCTGCGAGCAGATTCGCAGACCCGCGATATTTGTATCTTGATGTTGACGGCTCGCGGAGAGCCGGAGGAGCGCGTAAAGGGGTTGGAACTAGGGGCAGATGATTATCTGACGAAGCCGTTTAGTCCTCGTGAGCTTGTGTTGCGGGTGCAGGCTTTGCTGCGGCGGCGGCGGACTGATGCGAGGCCGGAGGAATTTGAATTCGAGGATTTTAAAATTGATAAGGGAAATTTTCGTATTTTGCTTAAAAATAAGTCGCTGGAGCTGACGACGATAGAGTTCAAGCTCTTGACCTTGCTGATCGAAAGACGGGGGAAGACACAGAGTCGGCAAGATTTACTTTCGGACGTATGGGGATATCAAAATACAGTAGATACGCGCACGGTAGATACGCATGTGCGGCGGCTGCGGGAGAAGATCGGAGAACATGCGGATCGTATAGAGACGATTCGCGGTGAGGGGTATCGCTTTGTGACTTCTCGGAGCTAGCACTAGGCTTATCGGATTTATTAAAAAATGTTTGCTTTGAGTAATCTCGATGCATTGTGGCTTTTGCTGCTGGGGGGTGGTTTGATTTTTTTAGGGACTCTGGGATGGCGTTTTTTGCTTTCTTTGCTTTTGCTGCGAAGAGTTATCGAACGTTTGGCGGCGAGAGATTACAGATCGGTTATTTTTCCGCAGCCTTTTGGTTTTTTTCGACGAACCGCACGGAATATTGCAGAAATTTCAGAGCTTTTGCAGCGACAGGATCGTCAGATTCTTGATGAGGGATTCAGTTTGCGAGTCATTTTGAGCAGCATGAATGAGGGAGTCATGATCGTGGATGCTAAACAGCGGATTCGGCTCGTGAATTCGGCACTCAAAGAGATGTGGGACATGCAGCGTCCTCCGCTAGATCGTGGAGTGATGGAAGTTTTTCTGAGGCCAGATCTTAGTGCGATGATTTCGGAGACGTTGGCGACTGCGGAGAGCCGGCATACGGTGCTGCGCTTGCCGGCTTCGGGTAAGGGGGCGGTGATGCGTGTTTTCGGAGTTTACACATCGGCATTTTTTTCGTCACCGGAGGCAGGAGGGGAGGTTTCGGGGGCGGTGGTGGTCTTTCACGATTCGACTCGGGAGTATCATCTCGAAGATGTGCGAAAGGAGTTTATAGCAAATGTTTCTCATGAGTTTCGGACGCCACTTTCGATCATAAATGGCTATGTCGAAACCTTGCTGGATGGCGCACTTGAGGATCGGGAAATGGCTGAGGAGTCGCTGCGCGTGATGCAGCGTCACGGTGAGCGGCTGAATGTGCTCATCAAAGATTTATTACTGCTTTCGCGTTTGGAAAATCAGGCCGTGGAAATGGAGCTTTCTGAAATCGATTTGCAGTTGGTGAGCGAAAGAGTTGTCGAGCAAATGGGGGCACTCATCAAAGAAAAAAATGCCCGTGTGGTTTTGGAATTTTCAAAGGATTATCCCAAACTCCGGGCTGATGAAGCTCGTTTTGAGCAAGTCTTGCTAAATCTTCTGACAAACGCTCTGCACTATGGCAGCAATCCGGCGGATGGTAGCCTAAAACCAAAATCTCTTGAAATCCAAATTCGTGGCGATAGCAGTGATACGGAGGTTTTTTTATCCGTCGCAGATAATGGCCCGGGCATTCCGCTGGACGATCAGCCGCATATTTTTGAGCGTTTCTATCGGGTAAATAAGGCGCGCTCGCGGGATGTTGGCGGCAGTGGCCTCGGACTTTCAATTGTAAAAAATGTGGTTCGTGCGCACGGGGGACGTGTCGCTCTGCATAGCAAGGCCGGCGAGGGGGCGGTCTTTAAAATCGCCCTGCCAAGGCACGCGAACAAAGCCTAAAAAAGTTTAGCCTTGATCGGGTAAGTTCTTATTATAATTTAAGGGCGTTATGGAATCTCTACCTCGCACGATTTTAAATCTTCGTAATTCTTTTTGTTTACTCTTAGTTGCTGCCGTTGCAGTTATTTTTTCTGAAAAAGCCTCGGCTGGTGAGACAAAGGCGGACGGTGTCTTTATCCTTCCGCCTCTGCCTTATGCCAATGATGCGTTGCAGCCGTATATCGATGCAAAGACGATGGAAATCCACCACGATAAACACCACGCGGGATATGTAAAAAAACTCAATGCCGCTTTGGAGGGACAAAAGGAGCTTGCCGCGCAGACGCTCGATGAACTCATGGTGAAATTGGCCGATGTGGAGGACAAAGATTTGCAGACGGCTTTACGCAATAACGGCGGCGGACACTGGAACCACTCCTTTTTCTGGGAAACACTCACGCCTGCCGAAAAGTCCGGGGCACCTTCTGAAAAGCTTACCGCTGCCATCGAAGAAAGCTTTGGCTCAATGGATGAGATGAAAAAACAACTTGCCGCAGCTTCCGGCAAACGCTTTGGTTCGGGCTGGGTGTGGCTGATTTCCCAAGATGGAAAATTGAAAATCGTGAGCACGCCAAATCAAGACAACCCACTCATGGTCGGAATCGTCGAGGAGATCGGCACTCCGATACTCGGCCTAGACGTTTGGGAGCACGCCTATTATCTCAATTACCAAAACCGTCGTGGTGACTACACTGATGCATGGTGGAATGTTGTGAATTGGGATAAGGCCTCAAAACGCTTTGAGTAAGCTCTAGCAAATGTTGCTCCTTTAAAAAAAACGAACCCTATTCGATGAATATAGAAGTCCTCCCCTTTGCAAACTGGAGTAAATGCCTGCGCCTTTCAAATGCGACTCACGAGCTTTTTGTAAGTCTAGAAGTTGGTCCACGCATTCTTTGTTACCGCGAGATCGGCGGCGAAAATGTTTTTAAACTCTTTGCTTCGGAACTTGGCACCTCCGGTGAAAACAAATTTGTTTTGCGGGGCGGCCACCGCCTTTGGGCAGCACCCGAAGATCCTAATTTGACGTATTACGCTGATAATAGTCCGGTGCAATACAAGGGGAGCCTGAATAACTCTGTCCAATTTACAAGTCAGCAGACCCAGCCCGCGCTTTGCAAAGAACTCACGGTGGGACTTGATGAAAAAAACTCACGCGTAAGGCTGCTACACGCCATTCGCAACGAAAGCGAAGATTCCATCATTCTCGGAACGTGGGGGCTTAGCGTCATGGAGGCCGGCGGCATGGCAATCATCCCACAACCGCCCTTTGGTGAGCATCCCAGAGATTTAAATGTCAATCGCACGCTTGCCCTCTGGCCCTACACCGATTTGGGTGATCCGCGCTATGTTTGGGGGCAAAAATTTTTCCTCATCCAGCAAGATGAGCACGCCGGACCGACCAAAATAGGCTTTTCTCTCAGCGAGGGCTGGGTGGCTTATCTCCTAGCGGATTATCTTTTTATAAAGAGCATCGAATGGAGTCCGGCAGAAGTCTATCCAGATCGTGGAACGAATTTCCAGGCCTTTACGGATGCCGGTATGTTAGAGCTTGAGTCACTCGGCCCACTCCACGATTTACGCCCGGGAGAAACGACATCCCATAGCGAAAATTGGCATTTGTTCAGACTTAACGAACCTGCCGAGCTGACTTCAGAAGAGCAAATCGAAGAGTGGATAGCACCTTTCCTCACAAAAGCCGGATTACGCTAAGCTGCCCGAAAGCTTATAAAAAAACTTTTATGATTTTTTTAAAACCGACCACCCTTGCATTTTTACTCCTGCTCACCCTTGCGTTAGGTTTTTTCACGGGTTGTGAGACAACGAGCGTGTTTTCTCCGATCGAGCAAGCCAAGCGCAACGCGATGCTGGCCGCTATCCCACAAGAGCCGCTGGGAAATTACTACATCGGCCGCCGCTTCTACAAACGTGAATACAAAATCTGGGGCTGGGTCCGCAAGCCCCGCCAACCGTGGAGTCAAGCCCAGCTAGTCATGCTAAACGAGCAACAAAAACTTACCCCAGATCGCGAGCGTAACCAAATCGGTTCCGACAACGATTACGAGTATAAGCTCTTTGGATTTTTCAGTGGCGACCGAGTTTACGAGCCCTCCAGTAATCGCATCTATCCTGAATTTGTATTGAAAGGCTATGAAGTTCTGAGCACCAACCCACCACGCATTTTCTCCGACCCTCGCTCGACAGATCCAAAGATTCGACTCTTAGCCCCGCCGATGTGATTTGTTAGAAGGTCAACAAGGTCGCCCCCCAAACTTCAATCTAGGCTCTGTGGACACAAAGGTTTTGAATAAAAAAACGAGAAAAAGCTGTATTAAATAAGGAAAGCAGGAAGGCAGGAAAAGAAAGCTAGGACCTTTAAAATGAAAAATCCTATCAAGAATAAACTTCCTACTTTCCTTATTTAAAAAACTTCTTACCAACGGGTAGGACGTTGCCGCTATACATATACTTTCCCGATGAGCCAACTTTTTGGGAATTTTGGACGCCATTGAATATAATATATTACATTAATGAGTAAAGGATTGCCAGTTTGGGAGTAATGGAATTGAGTGCGGTATGGCAAAGGTCACACAATCTACTATTGCAAAAATGCACGGGGTTTCTCGTCAGACAGTCGGTTGTGCTCTCGGGCTTTATACAAATACGAATATCAAGCTGAGCGAAAATATGCGCCAGCGGATTATTCAGACCGCAAAGGAGCTCAATTACCGCCCTAATCGCTTGGCGCAAATCATTAGCGGAAGAAAAAGTCGGGTCATCGGGGTTATGAATTTCGGCGGGGTCGTCCAAATGAGTGCACAAAGTGCGCTGCATACGGCAAATGCCATTCAAGAAGCGGGCTATCAGCTAATGCTATACGATATGACTTGGTATAAGGAAGGCGATATTGATACGGTGGTTTCTGCGCTTATTGATAATCGTGTTGAGGGTATTATTTTAATTTCTCCTGCTGAGTGGATGCCGCTTCGGATTTTAGAAATGATCCGCCGTGAGGATATTCCGGTAGTTTCGATAGGAGGTGTCTTGTTAGAGGGGGTTCATCGTGTGGAGTCGGATTACGAAGGAGATTCTTTTCAGCTAACAAGTGGCTTGCTGGAAGCCGACTATCGTGATCTGCTTTTCCTTGGAAGTTGGTCGAGTAAACATCACGATGAAGCTCATGCAGGCCCTTACATAAAACGTCTGCGCGGTTTTAGCAAAGCTATCGAAGAGCGAGGTGGAGTGGTTTCCGAAACTCCGACAAACTCAAAAACATCTCAAATACGCGGTGAGATTTTTCACGTAGCAAAGGCCACCGACTAGAGTGATCCCTATGAGATCGGCGAATTTGGAATGCTTCAAATTCTTGCCCGCAAAAATTTGCCGGACGTTGTGCTTTGCGCAAACGATAACTGGGCAACCGGAGCTCTAAAGGCTTGCGGAGATTTTGGAATCAAGATTCCTGAAGAAATAGGAATTGTTGGGAATGATGGCACGATCATTTCCGGTTACGGGTATATACCTTTTACCACAGTGACTCAGCCCCTCGAAATAATGGCCCGTCGTGTCGTTAAATTACTGGATGCGCTTATCAAAATGGAGCCACTTCCGGAACATTCGATGAAAATTCCAGGAACGATCACTTGGAGAAATTCTTCCAGAATTCCTAGCTCGGAGAAATCACAATAAAAAAAAGCCCACTTTCGGTGAGGAAAGCAGGCTCTTGGAATCTAAACGCCGAAGCGCGTAGAACAAATTTACTTCTTATCTTTTTTTAGCAGAGGTAGTCCTGTGCGTTCGTTTTCTGAGACGATGTAGCCATCGGGAAGGGCGTCGATCGCACCTTCTTTTGCTTCGCCGGCAAAATAATAGAGGGTTACTTGACGACCGCCTTT
>JBKEAD010000157.1:0-1965 GCA_047971915.1 Chthoniobacterales bacterium | reverse complement strand
GATTGTTTGTAAAGGTATATAAGCCTTTTGGATGAATTCCTCCGAGAAATCCCCATAATTGGGTTCAGATATCCATAATAATCTGACCATCAGTTATTTTTATTTCTCTTTTATCGAAAGGCCCGTTTTCGGGGCGAATAGAGCGTTAATTTACTGAATTAAAAAAAAATGAATCAAAGCACCTTTTTAGGCCTGATAGAGCAGAGTATGCGCAACCACTGGGAGATGCCGGCCATGACCGACTTCCAGGGAAAGACTTTCCATTACAAAGATTTTGCCCGTGAAATAGACCGGCTACACGACTACTTCAAAGCGGCCGGTATCCGGCGGGGAGATAAAATCTCAATTTGCGGCAAGAATTCGGCAAGATGGGCCATCTCCTTTTTTGCCACCCTCTCCTATGGCGCCGTGGCGGTAAGTATCCTGCATGAATTCGACAAGGGCAGCGTGCAGTTTATTGTCGATCACTCCGATTCAAGACTGCTCTTTGCAGACGGAAGCATTTGGGATGAGATCGAAGGGAAAAGTATCCCGAAAGTAGAAAGTGTTTTCTCCTTGGATAATTTTTCCCTTCTTGCGTCGGTTTCGGATGAGTTGAAAGAGTTTGATGCAGGAGCCTCTTCCTTTTTTGAAAAAAAATATAAAAAAGGTTTTTTTGTAAACGATATTGTTTTCCGAATAGACAAACCGGAAGAAGTAGCCGTTATCAACTATACCTCGGGGACTACCAGCAGCCCTAAGGGGGAAAGGCTGCCTTACCGGAGCTTGTGGTCGAACACCCAATTCGCCAATGACAACTTGCGGTTTATCCACTCAGGCGACAATATTGTCTGTATGCTACCCATGGCACATGCGTACGGTCTTGCATTCGAAGTCCTCAACTCCATCTCCATGGGGTGCCATATCCATTTCTTAGGAAAAACACCCTCTCCTCCCGTATTGCTTGAAATGTTTTCCAAAGTAAAGCCCAAGTTGGTGCTCGCCGTCCCCCTTATCATCGAAAAAATCGTCAACCGGAGCGTACTCCCAAAACTAAGGCAGGGAGCAGCAAAGACATTGCTTAAAATACCGGGATTCAACGGCATCGTATATAATAAAGTGCGCCGGTCGATGGTCGAATTCTTCGGAGGGGAGTTGGTAGAAGTGGTGATTGGTGGCGCAGCACTCAACCCTGACGTGGAAAAATTTCTCCGGAAAACCAGATTTCCCTACACCGTAGGGTATGGCATGACCGAATGCGGCCCGTTAATCTCCTATGCCTATTGGACTGATTATAAAGAACGTTCCTGCGGAAAAGCGGTGGACAGGATGGAGGTAAAGATCGACTCGGATGACCCGCAAAACACCGTAGGCGAGATACTGACCCGCGGTAACAATCTGATGCTGGGATATTATAAAAACGAAGCAGCCACAAAACAGGCATTCACGGATGAAGGCTGGCTAAAGACCGGCGATTTGGGTACGATGGACAGCGACCATTTCATTTTTATCAAGGGAAGAAACAAGAACATGATATTAGGGCCGTCCGGACAAAACATTTACCCTGAGGAGATTGAAGATAAAATCAACAGTTCCCCGTTTGTAAGCGAATCGTTGGTCATCAGTGAAGAGCAAAAAATCACCGCCCTGATCGTACCGGACAGAGATGCTTTGAAAGAACAGGGATTGGCAGACCAGGACATGGACAGCCTATTCCGGCAAGTGGTGGCAGAGGTAAACGGACAATTGCCTTCTTATAGTAAAATAACCTCCTTCCGTTTCCAAAAGGAGGAATTTGAAAAAACGCCCAAACGAAGTATCCGGCGATTCAAGTATATTTAGAAGCTGTTTAAATTTTACCGAAATCGTATTATTTGTTTTTCTTTGCTCCTGTTTTGGTCTCTTTCGCGCGTTTTTATCACTTTTTCCTTTTGGTTTAGCCCGCTAAATCTGCCAGAAAAAAATAAAAAATCTATCCCAAAACAG
>JBKEAD010000188.1:0-2249 GCA_047971915.1 Chthoniobacterales bacterium | reverse complement strand
TTCTGACTCCCGGATTTATTCCCGAATTGGGCAGCGGACAGCGCAAAAATGTCGCTCAGCTGCTGGCATACTGGAAAGACAACCGAAGACAAGCCGTTGTTTTCGCCCTTGAAGAAGAATATGCTCCCATCGAGGTGGATTTTGCTCAAAAATACTGGCGCCAGATACAGGAAAAAGGGACATTGGACATTGACCAAAAACGGGATAAAAAACGGATTGAAAAAGAACGTGAATTGGTCTATGAAAGCACGATAGAGAATAAAGAGGCCCGCGAATTGGGTACGGAATGGCTTTGCTATCAGGTAATAAAAAACTCTGCCTGGAAGGATTCCTTGCCCGTCAAGGCTGGGAAGAAACAGTCGTAAAACGCAGTGTTGCACATCTGATAACGCGCACCGTTTATCACGCCTCGGAATATAAATCCCTGCGCATTATGCAGGAAAACAGCGCGGCATGCGAACTGCTTGGGCTTGATCCCGAAGAACTGAACAAGCACAATATATATGATGTGCCGTTGAAACTTTCCTCCATAAAAGAGGCGTTGGAAAAACACCTGACGGCAACCACCACGCATTTATTCAACCTGACCAGCCGGATTGTGTTGTTCGACTTGGCCAACACCTATTTTGAAGGACAAAAAAGACACAGTCTCAAAGCCAAGCGCGGACGCAGCAAAGAGAAACGCAGCGATGCCAAGCTGCTGGTTCTGTCACTTGCCATCAACCCCGAAGGATTTATCAAATACTCCGCCATTCTGGAAGGCAACGCCTCCGACCCCGGTTCGCTGCCCGACATGGCAGAACAGCTCGCCAAGCAAACCGTAACGGGAAATGAAAAGGTGCTGGTGGTCATCGACGCCGGCATTGCCACCAAGGATAACCTGGCTTTGATACTCGAAAAAGGCTACGATTATCTCTGCGTGTCACGCTCCAGGCCGAATGTGGAAAGCGTCGCCCGGGACGCAAAATCGGTAACGGTAAAAGACACGAACGGACACCCTATAATACTGACGGCGGTTACCACTAAAATGGATGACGGCTCCTGTTGGCTGAAAATAAAAAGTCCGCAAAAAGAGTTCAAAGAGCGTTCGATGGACCATCAGTTTAAAACACGGTTTGAAGAGTCGCTCAAAAAGATAGAAGCCTCGCTGCACAAAAAACACGGCGTAAAAAAATACGACCGCGTGCTGATGCGCATCGGGCGGGCACAGGAGAGCTATCCGTCCATCCACCGTTTTTATCAAATCGACGTTGAAAAAGATGAGAAAGAAATCGTCACATCCATGCGCTGGCATCAAAAAGAGGAAATTGACATCGATGCCGATCCGGGCGTATATTTTCTGCACACTTCGGTAGAGAAAATTGACGAACAAACCACGTGGGAGTATTACAATCTTATCCGCGAGATTGAAGCCACGTTCCGATGTTTGAAAACCGACCTCGACCTTCGTCCCATTTATCATCAAAAAGACGAATCGTCGGAGGCACATCTTTTTCTGGGTTTACTGGCTTATTGGCTTGTAAACACCGCCCGCCACCAACTCAAACAGAGAGGCACCAGACACAATTGGACGGAGCTCACACGCGTAATGTCCACGCAGAAAATCGTTACCACCACCGCCATAAACAAACTTGGCGAGCAGACCGCGTTTCGCAACTGCACCGCTCCGGACAAAAAAGCCTCCGAGATATATGACGCGTTAAATTATAAACATCAGCCGTTCAAACGACGAAAAATCTGTACTCCGCAGATTCATCCTCCGGAGAATGTAACTCACTCTATAGCCGGAAGTTCAGGGTGATGGGCGGAAAGTTGGGTTAAGGTCGCTGAAAGACTGTAATAGCCGCCCTATGCGAAAACTTCCCGCAAAATGATAAATTCCGTTGTTTACTTTCTCTTTTGTGCTGATAACATTGGCCAGTTCAGATAAATCATATATTTTTGTACTCATGGGTGGTGCGTTTTAAGATTTGTTTATCTTTTGTTTTATCTAACTCAAAGATAATAATTTATCCTGAAATAGCGCCACTCTTTTTCATTTATATTACCCCCTAAAAGTACGCTTATTTAAAGGGTGGGAAACTTGAGTTAAAGACAATGTTAAGGTTTCCGGCTCCGGCATATTTTCTTAGCAATGTCATGGCATATTCTGCTGCTTCCTGCAAGCCTTCGCTCCCGGAATAACTGTTGATCAACATCAGCAAGTGCGTGGTAGCGGGGGTGATCTTCGTGCGCTCTTCGTCGCTGGT
>JBKEAD010000123.1:0-2071 GCA_047971915.1 Chthoniobacterales bacterium | reverse complement strand
AGACTCTGGAGGTTCCGGTTTATCTGTTCAGGATTTGCAGAAATATCTACGTTATTTTTTGGAACCAGGACAGGACGGTCTTATTTTAAATCATTTAAGTGCGATTGAAAAGTTGTCGCATTCTAATAAAAATGCGACTTTACAAAAACTAATAAAGCAAATTCTATCGCTTCGAGATATTCGAAATGGAAAAATAGATAATTTATGGCCCGTTGCCTGGGTTTCAGGAAACAATGAGACTAATAAACGCGTTTATTTCCAATGGATTTTAAAATCTAATAATGACGGAGAGGGAAAGAAAAATAGCTCGTGTGTTATCGTTTCTTTAAAACCTTTAATCGAAAAAATTTCTCAACAGAGCAAGGTTCGACTTTTCTTCGGAACCATGCCGAATAATATGAAGGAAATTGCCTCGCTCGAAACCCAGTCGACAAAAGGCGAGATGGAGGTTGAGTTTACCTCTTCTAATGGATTTTTTCAGATCGTAGCAAGTGTCGGCGAAACTGAAATAGCCGGGCCTTTGGGTGTATTAGTAAACGGCGAGCGGATTTTTCCTCGTGATGGTGAAACGCTTTCACGGATGTTGCAGCAAGGTAAGCATCCGATAGATGCCGTTTACTTTAGTGAGGGTGGGCCTTCTCCTATTGCAACGAAAAGTGTGAGAATTGATGCTCCGGGAAATAATCGCTCTTTACGATATGAGGGCGATAAATACAGCGTGGAGCCTTCGCGTTTTTATGTCCAGCAATTGTGGTTAAAGCGCGGCGGAGATGAAAGATTTCAGGCATCGACGATTTTCAGTGCTAATGAGGCTTCCAAGAAAAATACACTAAGTATGGTGCTTGAAGAAGGAGAGAATGTTTCCGGACAGTGGGTTTACTCTATAAGAGCCATTCCGACTTTCTGGCGACACACTTTTTGGATTCCCTTTAAAGAAGTTTCTTTTGTGCGGCCTTTTTTAACAAATTTAGCGAACTCGGAAATAGCACTCTTTGAAATGCTCGAAGTGCAGGACTGGGAGTATGCAAACGACTTGGCTCGTGTGGCGGAGTTGGGCGTGATCTCTGAAAAAGGATCTTTGAATCAAAGTCAGTTAGACGAGTTGTTAAAGTGTCTGTCTGCTGATCCGTTAAGTATTGTTGATTATCATGGGAAATGGATTGTTGATCAGTTTGCAAAGGCGGGCAGGGAGTGGGAACTCGTGCCATATTTTATGTCGCTTCTAAAGCAAACGCCAAATCCACTATTCCAAAATCCAAAATACAACCGTATTTTTTATAACATAAAGGCATTGGCCGAAGCTTTGAGTTCTGACCATGAAAAGCAATGGGACTTTGTTCGTCAAATTGCAGAAGACTCTCAAAAATTCGGACTTCGTAATGATCTAATGATAGTATCCTTGTTGTTAGATATAGCAGAGTCTGGCGAGGAAAAAGAACTGGCGCAGAAGAAAGCGGAAAGCTTGCTCTTAGTAAAAGGCGATTCGGAGGCGATGCGAGAAACCTATACCAAATATTTTGAAAACAGAGCTAGCAAAAATGGAATTCCTGATTTCTGGTTATTTGATTTATTAGTGAAGTCGGATAATCCAGAAGTGCTTAGGAAACTTTTACTTGATTTGGATTCCTGGAAGAAACTTGAATATAATTCTCCGGACAGACTATTTGCCGAATTGGTGATTCTCTCCTGTATTCCTGGGGAGGGGGATACGGAGAGATGGAAATCGATAGAAAAAAAAGCTTATACATCTCTTAAAGTCACAAAGGATTTTTCTAAAAATATTTATTTTGCACATGTGCTCAATCAAGTGCTTGAAGCAAAGGGAGCCTCGGCTGAAGTGGTTGTGAATACGGCAATGAAAACCCGTGAAAAGGTAATGGTTGGTATCCGCGCAGGTATAAATGGAAACGTTAGAGAGGCTCTGATTGCAAACCTGTTTCTAGTGCGATATGCCGCTGTGAATGACATGGAAGATGTAAAAAAGAATGCCATTGAAGTACATATAAATGATATATTGCCTAATATGGGAACTTTTATGGACAAAGCGTTTCTCCAAGCACACCTCCCTATT
>JBKEAD010000092.1:0-2585 GCA_047971915.1 Chthoniobacterales bacterium | reverse complement strand
CTGGTGATGGTAGAATGTCATTTCGTCCGATGATTGATGAAAGCTTCCTGATTTGATATAAGCAGTATCGAAGAGCATCGTTCCCAAGTGATCGTTCAGGTTTGTATTACACTCTCGGTATTTCTCCGGTATTTCAGAGTTGCCATAGGCGGCGAAATGCGCAGGGAACTCACGACAGCCCAGGGTTGGTCGATGATGGTAGGTGCCTGCACGAACACGACGAAGGCAGCTGTCTAGGTGTTTTCCAATTTTCTCATTTGGTTCGTCCGCCCGAATGTCGATCCACGCCCGGATACGGTAAGCAACATCTTTCAGGATGAGAGAAGTTCTCTGTTGGCGGTCCTCATCGATCATGAGGCGATGCTCTCCTTTATTTGCAGATACCGACTGCCGTGAGGCGAGTTCGTTACGAAGCAAGCTGAATCGTCTGCCGAGCGAATGGATGTGAATTTCCAGTATTCGATAGCGCATTTGAGGTTTCCAATAGATGGCTTCGAGAATGCCCCTTGCCGCAGCAGGTGTGATCACCTGATAGGATTCTCGTTCAGATTTGAATTCAGGACGAGTAAAGCAGGCGTAGTCTCCCCAGACGACAAGATCAACTTTGGCATTTTCGGTTTCGTTAAATGTATTGTTCATGTTCCTACGTAGAGATCGGTTGGTTCATATTCTGCTGCGATGCCACGATGATTGATTTTGTCATAATTTCCATTCCACTTCCATAGGTCGCCGCGTATTTCTTCGGCATTGCCGACAAGAAGCCGCTCGGCTTCCCATTTCATGAGATTCACTGTGTAAGGCTGAAGGGCGCGCCATGTTGAGCGGGTGGGCGTATAGCGGTGAGCTTCAATTAACGGATCGATGGCTGGAGGGTCATAGTTAGAGACAACCACTTGAACAGTTGGCTCAATAAAGTGGTATTTTTCGGCAACTTGAGGGTAGTCCATCCGTTTTCGAAGGGATTGGATTTCATGTTTATCAAGCGAAATGCCAGTGAACAGTCTTGTGAAGTAATCTCTGAATATCTCGGGTGAATTTAGTTGCGAAAGATTCCTTGTGTAGCCTAACATTTGGTTAGCGAGCTCCATTCCCATTGCATAGGCACCTTTCGGTGCGCCACCTCCTTCAAGGCGGAAAATAATAACTTTACCACCTCCCTGCCCGAGCAGAAATTCACGGTTGCACCTTCCCGCTGCCTGGACGATGCGGTCGAGTGGCGCGATTTGGCGATAGACTGCCGGGAAATCAAGATCTACGCCGGCCTCAACGACTTGGGTGCTGATCAAGCGAACTGCTTTTCCCTGTTTGAGGCGTGTTGTTACTTTTTTGAGAAGTGCCTTCCTGTGATGAGAACAGAGTAGCGTGGAAAGGTGATAAAGTCCCTGCAGGTCTTTCTTGAGAAGGACTTGGTAAACACGAAGGGCATCTTTTCGTGTGTTGAAAATTGCTAAACATTGCTGATTTTCCGACTCCGCCAGCTCGGATGCCAGTGAGTCTTCACTGCAATCCTTAATCGGCTGGTAAGTCACCCTGTTTAAGTTTTTAAAGAGTGTAGAAATTTTGCCCTTTGGGACTATTTCTTGTGGTTTCTGGCTACCGAACTCAGGAAGATAAAAGGATTCTTCGAAGGTTGGCTGGGTGGCGGTGCAAAGAACGACTGTCACACCATAGTCTTCGACTAAAACCCTCAATGCATCCAGGGTGGGTTTGAGTAACTCCGCTGGTAAAGTCTGCACTTCATCAAGAATAAGGATGCTTTTGGCAATGCGATGGAGCTTTCTGCATCGGCTGGTTTTGTTGGAAAACAAACTCTCGAAAAGTTGAACCGTGGTGGTCACAATGATGGGTGCGTCCCAATTTTCGGTAGCCAGTATGGCACGGGCGGCGTTCTGGTCGCTTTCTGTGCCTCCCAGATCAGGAGTTTGGCTGTGATGTTCAAGAACATGCGGATTCCCGAAAATTTCACGGTAGGTATCAGCGGTTTGATCCACGATGCTTGTATAGGGAATCGCCGAGATGATGCGTCGGAAGCCATGTTGCGTATTTTCGACGGCATGTCGTAGTGCAAAAGCCATCACGGCGCGTGTTTTTCCGCCTCCTGTTGGGACGGTAAGACGGAATAGACCAGGAGGACTCGATGCGCTTTTTTTTGACTCAAAGTAAACGGTGGCACGGTGTGGACTCATTGTTTCGCCACGTGTTGACCACATCAGGCGCAAGTGGTTTGCTCGAAAGATCGGCCATAACGATATAAGAGGAGTCCCAATTCCGCGCAGGCCAATATTGCGCGGGGTAAAGTGCGCTTCGGTGTCGAGGTAGTCCGCATCCACGAGGCAGGAAAATAACATGCGCAAGCGCATTTCACGCTTCCACGGATCGGGTTCTTTTTTTGGAGCAGGCAATGACTTGATCAGTGATTTTCCGAAATCTGAAATTTCACGCCAAGTATCCGTGCCTCGATTTTGGTTTCTATGGAAGGCAAGTTTTGGTTCAGCCTCGTCAAGGCTTTGAAGTCCCGTGTGATGAGACAGCATCGGAAGGAGTAACGTTTCCCAATTTTCGATCATTTGCTTACGCTGTTTGTC
>JBKEAD010000021.1:0-21753 GCA_047971915.1 Chthoniobacterales bacterium | reverse complement strand
GCTTTGTCAATAATATAGGCTATCTTGTAGTGAAAAAAAATCCGACCACAATATATTGTGGTTTTAGAGGTAAAAATCAACGCCACCTGTTGCGTATTTTCATAACTCAAAGGGAGTCTGGGAGTAATGCAAGAAAAGTTTCAAAGAGAGATTTTTTGCGAATCAGATTCCCTTAATTTTGGGGGATGATTTTGCGTTCAGGCGCGTTCTTTATTTTGTAAAAATGGCGTTAGTTTGGTTAAAAAAATCGCTTTTTCGCTCTTGATTTGTGAAGTTGGCGACGAAAATTGAGTTGTCGATTTACGTGGAATGAAATTTTATGCTTTCAGAGGTATGTTTTCGATCCGTTGTTTTCATTTTACGATGCTGATGTTTGCCGTGCTCGCGTGGGGGGGATCGGTGGCTTATGCGGACGGAGGGATTTTGGTGTCGAAAAAACAGGGGGAGCATTATGATGTATCGTTGTTTGCGGGGCCATCTCCTTTGCGTGCGGGTCCGGTGGAGGTGAGTGTTTTGTTGCAGAAGCATGGAGGTGAAGCGGCTCTTTTGAATGCAGAAGTTCATGCTCGGTTTCGTCATGTGGCGGAGGGCGAATCGGGTGAGGGCTGGAAAGCACCGTGTTGCCAGATTGAGCAGGTGACTGCTGCTGAACTCCGACGAGATCACTCAGCAAATCGTTTACTTTACGGTAGCTGGATCAGTCTTGCGAAGAGTGGCCTCTGGGAGATGCAGTTGGAGGTGGCGGGGCCTGCCGGGAGGGAAGTGTTTGTTTTGCCGATGGAGTTAACTGCGCCGAGATCGCCGCTTTTTTCGTATTGGCCATTTTTAGTTTTGCCGATATTTTTTTCGGGTTTACTTGTGGTGAATCGCCGTTCGCGGAGCGAGTGATTTTCCGGTAGTGCCGTGATGGAATTGCATTGCTCCGGTCATGACTTTGGGGTTGTGTTTTGAGCTACTATGGCAGCTTCTCTTTCCAAGTTGATTGTTTCGGATACGGATTCGTCGGCGGATATGCTTTTCGCGACGCGGTTTTTTGCGCCGGACGCTTTTGCTTTTCTTCAAAAAGAGGGGCTGAAACGTATTTTGGTAAATATTTTGGAAGTGGATCGTGCGCGGAAAGTGGCTAGGGTAGATGCAGTGGATTCGCTGGCGGATCTTGAAAAAAAATTCCGTCGGGACAAAAATTCGCCATCTCCGAAATATGAGCTTCTTTTACTGGAGTGGCTGAAAAAAAATCGGGTTCGGGTTGTGGAGGTGCCGTCTGATTTTCCAATTGGGTTGGCAGATTACCTGCGTGCTCACGGTGTGCGGCTCGAAGTGCGGGAAGGGTTATTTTTTCCAGAGAGGGAATTTAAAAATGCGAAGGAACTAAGGGCTATTCAAAAAGCCATTAAAATCACGGAGGTCGGCATGCAGCGTGGTTTTGATATGTTGCGAGAGTCGAAAATTCGTCGTGATAAGAAACTGGAATTCCGCGGAAGCTTGCTGACGGCAGAAATTTTGCGCGGGGAGATTGATGCGGCAATGCTGTATTTAGGCGGCCTGCCGAAAGACACGATTGTTGCCTGCGGAAAACAGGCTTGCGATCCACACGAGCGCGGTTCGGGGGTGCTGCGTGCGAACGAATTGATTATTCTTGATATATTTCCTCGGGATACGAAATCGGGATATTATGGAGATTTGACGCGCACGGTTTTGCGTGGACGGGCGTCTGATGCGCAGCGAAAGCTATGGGAGACTTGTCTCGCGGGGCAGAGGATGGCCCTTTCCGCCATGAAACCCGGAGTGTCTGGAAAAAAAATACACGATGCCATCACGGATTTTTTTACAAAAGAAGGATACCCAACAGAAATTCGCAAAGGCCGCTGGCAAGGTTTTTTCCACGGCACCGGACATGGCCTCGGCTTGGATTTACACGAACTACCACGTTTTGCAGCCACACATTTTAAAGAGGGTCAAGTGATGACCGTGGAGCCCGGAATTTATATCCCCGGATTAGGTGGAGTACGGCATGAAGATGATGTGCTCGTAACGAAAAATGGAGTGCGCTCGCTAAGTAAAATCGAGAAGCCGTTTGAACTGTAACTTGGCAAACTTGTAGGGGTGAAAGTCTCTAAAGGGCACTTCCGAAAATGATTTACAAATACCCCGAGCAAAAATCCTCGATACGCTCCTCGCACATTTTCTTTGAAGTATTGTCAGGATTTGAGTGCTACAGATTCGTGCTTTTTATTTTTTGTGCGGGTAACAAAAGGAAACAAAATCGGGCATCGAAGCGTCCTTTGGAATATTTGCGACAACATTTTATGCAGGCGGCTCTTCCTTTCATTTTGCGAACCCTCGGTAAAATAAATTTACAGTTCGGACACTGATAAAAAAACTTTGGCTTCATTCGCCGCTGTTCGAGAGGGATGTGGTGACAGCGCGATTCATCGGGGATTCCGAGATCAGCGCAGGCCTTGTGCCATTCTTTGCCGTGCGGTGCGATTTTCCGCATACCGACACGATGCTGAGCAAGAAAATGGGCTAACTCATGCCGCAGGGTGCGGTCGATCTCTTGCTGCGAAATTTTGTGCAGCACGGGATTTAAAAAAATAGTTTTTTTCTGATAATCCGCGATACCTAGGGTCGTTCGAAGGCGGGGTTTCCAGCGCACGGAGAGTTTGCCAACTAAATTCGGCGCACCAGCTTTTATCAACAAATCATCCACTAGAGACACCAGATCTCTATCGCCACGAGAAGAGATTGCGGTTTTGTCGGTCTTTGTGATTTTCGACGCAGTCCATGCAGGAGCTCGCGAATCAGGACGTGGCTTGGAATCGCTCCAAAACCCGTCGAAGAGCAGCAATTGTATCAGTGATTTCTTTTTCATGGGTTTGTTTTCCAAGAGAAAAGCGCACGGTGGAGGCAGCTAACTCCGGCTCAACTCCCATCGCCAAAAGGACGTGAGAGGCCTGCATGCTGCCGACCATGCAAGCCGATCCACTGCTAACACAAATTCCTTCCAAATCCAAACCAATAAGGAGTGCTTCACCATCGGTATTTGGGAAGCTAATGTTGAGAGTATTGGCTAGACAAAGTTCCGGGGCACCATTCCGAACAGCCGGTGGATAGATTTCTTGAATCCCTGCCCAAAGTTTTTCGCGAAGTGCGGTTTGGCGAGTTTGGATTGTTTCTAAAATACCTGTGCCTTCAGCTAAGATCGCATGGGCCGCAGCGGATTGCCCGGCGATGGCTGCGACATTTTCGGTGCCGGCACGACGTTGATTTTCTTGTGCACCACCAACAAGAAATTTTCCAAGCGGCAGGCCCGAGTGGAGCCAAAGCATCCCGATGCCTTTGGGCCCTCCAAATTTGTGTGCAGCGATCGAGAGTGCATCGATCTCTAAATCCGCAGGGAGGACTTTTTCTTTTCCGAAGCTTTGCACCGCGTCGCTGTGAAAAAGTGCGCCTGCCGCGTGGGCTAGCCCGGCAAGTTTTTTTATATTTTGGCGGACTCCTGTTTCATTATTCGCAGACATGATCGAGACCAGAGTCGTGTCCTTGCGTAATGTTTCAGATAGTAACTCGGGCACAACCACTCCTTCTGAATTTACGGGCAATATCGTTAACTCAAACCCTTCGTGCTCTTTTAGATATTCAAAAGCGTGCAAGACGGCGTGATGCTCCACGGCACTCGTGATGAGATGCTTTCCGCGTTCTGCTTGCGAACGCGCAAGCCCGAAAATCGCTAGGTTATTTGCTTCCGTGCCGCCCGATGTAAAAATAATTTCGTGGGCTTTTACCTTCAGCAGTGCAGCCATTTGTTCGCGGGCATCGTCGAGAATCGCTCGCGCTTCTCTGCCTTGCGAATGAATCGAAGAGGGATTCCCCTGCGTCGTTTGAAGACAATATTGCATCGCTTCCAAAGCCTCGGGGACGAGGGGCGATGTCGCATTATAATCTAAATATACCATCCAAAGGCCTCGTAAGAATTTTCTGTCAGCGCGACGGGTTTGTCACGTTTGGACAAAATACGCAGCTGCTTTTCCTCATAAAAAACAAGCGAACGCGCCTCGACGCTCTGCATAAGAAAAACGTTGGCACCTATTGTGCAGCCCTCACCAATCACCGTCTCGCCGCCGAGAATCGTCGAATTTGGATAAATCGTGACGTTACTTTCGACATTGGGATGGCGCTTTCCTCCCTTCACAATCGCGCCTTCGCTATCACGCTGAAAACTTTTTGCGCCAAGCGTAACACCGTGATAGAGCTTCACATAGTCACCGATGACACAGGTCTCACCAATGACAACTCCCGTTCCGTGATCGATAAAAAAGTGCCGTCCGATCTGCGCGCCGGGATGAATATCGATGCCCGTTCGAGAGTGAACCCACTCCGACATCATCCGCGGAAGCAATGGAACTTTGCTTCGATAAAGGATGTGCGCCATACGTTGAATCGCAATCGCTTCAATACTGGGATAGGATAAAATAATTTCTTCAGAACTCGTCGCTGCTGGATCGCCCTCATAAGCCGCCTCGATGTCTGTTTTTAAAATTTCCCGAATGCCGGGCAAAATCGTCAAAAAATTTCTTAAAATTTCTTTCGCAATTTCTCGACTGCAACCCGCATCGGTTACGCGGAGACTTTTGCAAATAAGCTCTTCCAGACGATCTGAAATAGATGCCAACCGCCACCTCGTAAGCTCGGTTAGCTCGTCCCCGTGCACGGCTTCTTCATCATGAAAGCCAGGAAACAAAAGGCGCAGAAGGTCTAGGCAAACAGTATCCAGAGCAACCTTCGACGGCATATTGGGACCATCCGTATTGTTGAGTCCACCGACTTGGCTATAGGAAGCCAGTATTTCTCCGGTAACTTTTTGTAGTGTTCCTTCCATGATTTCGATTGGATAAAACGGATCTTGAGAACCCTTTTTCCCTATTGGGGATCGGGTTCAAAAGCGCGATTTTCGAAGCGCGTGTATTCTTTCACAAAAGTTAAAGGCACTTCACCAACAGGGCCATTACGCTGTTTGGCGATGATGAGTTCAGCCTCGCCGGTGGGCTCTTCCGGCGGCTCATCATCCTTACCTTTTTTGTCCTTGGCGTAGTAGGCCGAACGCACGAGTAGGCCGACGACATCGGCATCTTGTTCAATGGAGCCGGATTCGCGCAAGTCAGATAAACGCGGCTTGCCGCCATCGCGCCCTTCGGGGTTACGGTTCAACTGAGCGAGTACGATGATGGGTATTTTAAGTTCTTTTGCGAGAGCTTTTATACCGTAGGAAATTTCACTGACCTCAATTTGACGGTTGTCTTGGGCCCGGCGGCTAGAGGAGCGTAGGAGCTGCAAGTAATCGATGATGATTAGTTTGATATTATGCCGATCATGCAAACGACGGGCTTTAGCACGCAGCTCCAAAATGCTGAGCCCCGCAGAATCATCAATAAAAATAGGAGCCTTCGATAACTCTTTGGCGGCTCTCCCGATTTTTTCCATATCCGCGTTATTCATATAGCCGTTACGAATTTCTACGAGGTTTACCCGTGCACGCGAGCACAGCAGCCTTTCGGCAAGCTGCGAACTTGCCATTTCCAAACTAAAAATCGCCGTCGGCATGGCCAAATCGGTTGCGACATATTCGGCAATATTCATTGCAAAGGCGGTTTTTCCCATAGAAGGGCGTGCTGCAATGACAAACATTTCCGACTCATGCAGCCCACTCGTCATTTCATCGAGTTTTTTAAAACCTGTCGAAACTCCCGTTATACCTCCCTTATTTTTTCTGAGTTTTTCCATGTTATAGATAGCCTGATTGATGTGAACCCGTATTTCTGGTAGGCTGTCGGCAACATGCTCTTCGCCGATGATGAGCATATTTTTTTCCATCTCATCGAGCAAGACCTTCACATCTCCCTGCTCGTCATAGCTTCGTGCAGCAAACTCCGTGCAGGTCGCTATCATCTGGCGTAATAGGTATTTCTCTTTAACAATTTCGAGGTAATACTCTGCATTTGTCGCTGTGGGTAAAAAAGTAATAAGCTCCGTAATACTTACAGCACCACCAACCTGATCGAGAAGGTTTTTGTCCGCCAGCGTTTGCGTCAACGTCACAAAATCAATCGGCACCGAGCTTTCATTTAATTCGACGAGTTGTTCGTAAATCAAAGCGTGTGCCGGAGAATAAAAATGCTCGGCCTTGACTTTTTGCGAAATGCAAAAACTCAGAACCTCCTTCGGGTCAAGAAGGATAGAGGAGAGGATTCCCCGCTCCGCATCGAGACTTTGAGGCAACTGCCGATGCGTCTCCGGTAAATAGTTTCCATTTTTTTGTAAATCGCCCCGGCTTTTTCCATCAAAAGATTTTGCTGGTGACTGTTTAGTCGGCACCGAAGATTGATTAGATTTAGAGGCAGCAACAGGCATCGAAAAAAGGCAGGGGTATTCATACGGATCATCGACCGTTTACACAGTCAACAACCCTTCGTAACTTGGTGTTATGCGAAAAAAACTTATTCCTCGGCAGCAACAGCTTCTTCAGCTAGCTCCGCTTCGGAAGAAATCGGTGCCTTGATGATAACCGAGAGTGAGGCTGTGACATCAGGGTGTAGCTTGACCGGAATCGAATGTTTGCCACTACCCTTGATCGGCCGATCCAGCACTATAGCATGCCGGGCAATCTCAACACCTTTTAACTCCTCAATGAGGCGATCTAAAATATCCTTGGCGGTAATCGATCCGAAAGCTTTTCCTTGCCCCCCCGTCTGCAATTCAAAGTTCAGGGTTGCTTTATTGATTTTTGAAGCAAGCTCTTCGGCGGCGGTCAGCTCACGGGCTTCACGCTCGGCGCGAACCTGACGGAGGTGCTCCAACTTACGAAGAGCCGAAGGAGTGACCTCTAAACCTTTGCCGGTCGGAAGAAGAAAATTGCGTGCATAACCGCGACGGACCTTGACTACGTCAGCCTCTGCCCCAAGCGATTCTATTTTTTCTGTTAAAATGACTTCTGAATATGCCATAAGCGAAATTTAAGCGGACGATGAAGCTCTCAGAAGTCCGCTTACGAGTCAAGAGCTTCGATAAATCTACCCCATTATTTTTAGCCTAAATACGAAATTTAAGCGTAAATGAACCCGTGCAAGTTCTTGTTCCGACAGGCTTTAGTCAAAAAAATGCAGGCTCGCCCCGTCTCATATCACTTAGGCTCCAAAGCTGCCATTTATTCCACAACATCTCTAAAAGCATCTCCCAAAAAATTCAGAGAAAGCAGTAGCAAGCCCATTGCAAGAGCTGGAAAAACAAGCAACCACCAGTAGCTGCGAACCGGATTTATCACATTCGCCCCATCTGCAAGCAAGGAGCCCAAGCTAGCGAGCGGAGCCTGCACTCCAAGCCCCAAAAAACTCAAAAACGACTCATCTATGATGACGGTTGGAATCGTCAGCGTAAGATAGATCACAACCAAACCGATAATATTCGGCAAAAGATGGCGGGTCAGTATTTTAAAATGCGACTGCCCCAACGAACGCGCTGCGGTAACGTATTGGCGTTCTTTTAAAGTTAAAATCTGCCCTCGCACGACACGAGCCATCGTCAGCCACTCGATAAATCCCAACGAAAAAATCAAAATAACAATTCGCGAATACATCACAAGCCACTCCAAACCCTTTGCGGCAGCCCATGTTTGCAATTGCAAATTCAGCGCATTGATCAAAATTAAAATAAAAATCAAGCGAGGAATGGAATAAAGAATATCCACCAGCCGCATCATCACCGCATCGACTCGCCCTCCCACATAACCCGCAATCATCCCATAAAACGTTCCAATCGTCAGGCTGAGCAACGCCCCGGCTAAGCCGACTAAAATCGACAAACGCAATCCCAACAACACACGATAAAGCACGTCACGCCCATTCAGATCCGTCCCCATCCAATGCGCCCAAGAGGGTGGCACCTGCTGCAAGGGGCCCGGGTTTCCATAAGATGCCGGCATCCACATTGGTCCTAAAATTGCCGTGAGAACCAGAGTCAGCAAAATCCCTCCCGAGAGAACAGCCACCCGGTTTCGGCGCAGTTTTTTCCAGCTTCTAGAATCAAGCATCGATACGAATCCTCTTGTCTAAGACCGTGTAACTCACATCGACGAGCAGATTAAAAACAACCAACAAACAGCAATAAACAATCACCACTCCGCCCAACAAAAATCCATCGCGATTTAGAATCGAATTTACAAAAAAACCACCCGCGCCCGGAATATTAAAAATCGTCTCCACGACGATCGAGCCCGTCAAAAGATGTGCTGCCAATGGCCCCAAAAAACTCACTACCGGCAAAATCGCAACCCGCAAAGCGTGCTTATAAATAACCACCCGCTCCGCAAGCCCCTTCGCCCGAGCCGTGCGAATAAAACCTTGGTCCAAAACATTCAGCATACTTCCACGCATCAAACGCGCAATGTAAGCGATATACGGGGCAGCCAAAGTCACTGCTGGCAGAACCAACTGCGAAAGACTCCCCCACCCTCCAACAGGAAAAATCGGAAGATAAAATCCAAATGCCAATATCAGCAATGGCCCAACAACGAACGCCGGCAACGAAATCGCCAAAAGTGCAGCCAGCATGGCCGCCACATCTCCCCAGCTCCCATGCTTCACCGCAGCCAGTGTTCCCAGCCAAATACCCACCGCCGATGCCAGTAAAAAAGCAACCCCACCCAAGCTAAAAGTCACGGGCAGGGTCTGCGCCAAAATCTCATTGACCGTCCGGTTGCGATATTTTGTCGAAAGCCGCAAATCTCCCCTCAGCAAATCTGCGAGGTAGCCGCTATATTGCTGCCAAAGAGAGCCATCGAGCTTATACTTTGCCAGCAGTGCTTTCTCAATCGCCGGCGGTAAATTTCGCTCCGTATCAAAAGGCCCGCCCGGCGAAAGTCGCACCAAAAAAAAAGTAATCGTCACGACGCAAAAAAGCACCATAACCAAAGCTAAAATACGACGAACGAGATAAGCGATCACGGCATTTTTTTATTCATCCAAATCCTCATCATCCGTAGCTCCCTTTTTATAGGTCAACCCACGCAATTTCCCTTCGATAAACGGAGTCAACGCTCCATCCATGACACCCTGGATATCGCTGGTCTGCACCCCCGTCCGCAAATCTTTGACCATTTTATAAGGTTGAAAAACATACGAACGAATCTGGCTCCCCCATGCAATCTCACCCTTCGCACTATACTGCCGCTCCGCCTCTTCGCGCTTTTTATCTGCTTCGAGTTGATAAATCTTCGCCTTCAGAATCTTCATCGCAAGATTCCGGTTTTTTAGCTGGCTCCGCTCCGCCTGACAGGCCACCACGAGACCCGTCGGCAGGTGAGTCAAGCGCACCGCAGTCTCCACCTTATTCACATTCTGCCCTCCCTTACCACCGCTTCGGTAGGTATCCATTTTTAGATCGACCTCATTAATTTCGATCGGCTCATCATCATCGATTTCGGGAACTACATCCACACTCGCAAACGATGTATGCCGCCGCTTATTTGAATCGAAAGGAGAAATCCTCACCAATCGATGCACCCCACGCTCCGTTTGCAAATAGCCAAAAGCATGATCTCCCCGCACCTCTAGCGTCGCATACTTGATTCCCGCCTCATCCCCTTGTTGAATATCCATAAGCTGATATTGAAAACCATTTTGGTCCAGCCAACGTTGATACATCCGAAACATCATATCCGCCCAGTCACAAGACTCCGTCCCACCCGCTCCGGCATGAATCGTCAAATAAGCCGCATTTTTATCAAAAGGCCCGGAAAGAAACTGCTGCAGCTCAAAGTGATCTAAGTCCGCCTCGATACTATTTTTTTCCGCGACAACCTCCTCGCAAGCCAAATTACGAGCCTCCCCATCGGGCTCCTGCTCGGCCAGCTCCTTCAGCACATCCAAGTCACCAACACGCGTTTCGAGCTTACGAAACGGCTCCACTTTATTTCGCAAGTCTGCCGCTTCCTCCACCAATTTCTGTGCCTTTTCACGACTATCCCAAAAATCTGGTGCAGCCATGAGAGCGTCCAACTCCTGCAAGCGAGTTTCTAATTTAGGTAAGTCAAAGATACCTCCGCAATTCGCCAATCCGTTTGGCCAACCCGGAGGTGTCAAGTGTATCAAAGTCTATGCTCATAAACGCGAAGACATTTGACTGATTCCTAAAAAAAAAACAACCCTCTTCCGTCGCTAAAGCATTCCAAGCACCAAATGAAAGTCGAATCCATCACCCTACGCCCCCTACGCGTCCCCCTGAAAAACCCCTTCGAAAGCAACTTCCGCCGCACAACCCATCGAGAAACGACTCTAGTCACCATCCGCAGTGAGCATCTCGAAGGATATGCTGAAACACTCTCCTACTTCGGTCCCTTTTACACCGAAGAAACCCCCGGCACCGTCCTCTCCATCCAGCGTGAATATTTAATTCCCCTGCTACTGGGAAAAAAAAATCACCCATCCGAATGAAGTCGCCGAAATTTTCTCCCCAATCCGGCGAAACACAATCGCCATTTCGAGCCTAGAAACTGCCATCTGGGATCTCTGGTGCCGTCGACAAAAAATTTCCCTATCCCAAGCACTTGGCGGAACTCGAAAAGAAATCCCTGTCGGCGTAAGCATCGACATAGAACCCACCATCGACCACGTCCTCCAAAACATAAAAAAATTTATAGACGAAGGCTACCAAAGAATAAAGGTGAAGATCAAACCCGGCTTCGACATCGAGCTCATCCGTGCCATCCGCGACGCCTTCGGTCACGAGCTACCACTCATGGTCGACGCAAACCCCGCCTACACGATGCCCCAAACCAACAGCCGCAGAGTAAATAACCTCCCCCTCCGCATCCTCCAATAAAGAAATAAGCGCATCGATACACTCCGAGCGAAACGTCTGCTCCCCCCACCCAAGCTGCGCCACTACATCTGCGCCAACCACCCTATCCAAAGCATCCTCACTACATACATACTGCATCCCAAGATCAAACTCACACCTCGACCCACGGTAGTGAACTACTGACAAACTCGCATCCGCATCCTCCCGCTCCAAAGCTTCACGATAAAGCCTCACCAACTCCGCACTCGGAGTCGTATTCGAATCATATCGCAGGTCACTCCTCATCCAGACTCCATTTTTTAAATAACTCCCCTAACGGTAAATCGACTCGATCTCCTTTTCGTAACGCGCAGTAATCACGTGCCGCTTGAGCTTAAAGGTATTGGTCAACTCATCACCAACTTCAAAATTTTTCCCTATCAATCGCCAGACTGTCGGACGCTCAAAAGGCTTGAAACCATTTTCTAAAGAAAGCAATTTTCGTAGCTCGGCATCCAAAATTTCCTGAACCTTCGGATTCTTTTTCAAATCATCAAAACCGGTCACCTCCAAACCCGCCGTGCGAAAAGCCTCCTCATTCGGCACAATCAGCACTCCCAGAAACTTCTGATCCTGTCCCACCACCATGCATTGACTGATAAAAGGCGACTCGATAGTACGCCCCTCGATCGGCACCGGCTCCACATTTTCGCCACTCAGCAAGACAATCGTCTCCTTCGAGCGCCCCATAATCTTCAGACAGTTATTGAAAGTCACCATTCCGATATCCCCCGTATTCAGCCAAGCATCCTTGAGCACCTTATCCGTTGCCTCTTGATTTTTATAATACCCCTTCATCACCTGCGGTCCCTTCACATGGATCTCTCCACGCAAAGACCGCCCCCCGTGCGACTTCTCAGAGTTTGGATATAAAATCGCCCCCGAATCTAAGTCCACAATACGAACCTCAAGATTCGGATAAGGGCACCCAACCGTGCCAATGACAAGGCGATCCCAAGTCCGCACGGCAAGCACCGGCGACGTCTCTGTGAGCCCATACCCCTCCAGCACGGGTATCCCGATAAAATTAAAAAATTCATCCACGTGCGGCTGGAGCGCACCTCCGCCGGAAATGGTTCCTCGCAAGCTCCCGCCCACGGCCTCCCGCATTTTAGCAAGAACCACGCGGTCCAAGACCGTATAGGGAATATAAAACAGCGTATAAAGAGCAGCGTGACTCAGCGTCTTGGGAAGTCTTCCGACGAGGCTTTGTTCCTCCAAGGCAAGCGTCGTTCCACCCCAAAAAGCCTCAGCTAATTTTACCCGCCTTGCAGAAAAATATGCCGCGTTAAATAACCCCCGCTTCAAGCCCGAAGCCTTACTTACACCAGACAAAATCTTTTGATAAAGACTCTCCCACAATCGCGGTGCCGAAGCCATAATCGTGGGTCGCACTTTTTTAAGATCCTCCCCAATTGTCCGCAACGTCGTGTAGTAGGTAGGCACCCCAAAGCTGATGGCAACCATCTCGAAAACACGCTCATAGCTATGCCAAATCGGTAGAATCGAAAGCAGTCTATCCTCCTGCGTCATCGAAAAAGGTAAATTCTCAATCTGAGAAACCATATTCGCATGCGTCAGCTGCACCCCTTTGGGTATTCCTGTCGTCCCCGATGTATAAATCACCGTAAACGTATCGCTTGCCTGGATTTGAGCTAGGCGCTCCTCCACCTGCCGATCCCCGGCAGCCCGTAGTTCTCTCCCTTTCGCAAGCGCAGCCTCAAATCCAAATACACCCTCCGGAGCCTCAAGTTCCGGATCCATCAAAACGATTGATTTCAAATTTTTTAGCCGCTCACGGTTCTCTTGAATTTTTTTTAAAACAGCCAACGACTCCACAAAGACAACCTCAGCCTCCGAGTGGTCCAGAATATACAAAATCTCAGCCTCCGTCGCATCCGTTCCGCGAGGCACATCCGCAGCACCCGTCAGCAAAACCGCACAATCACAGTAAATCCAATCCAAACGATTATCTGCTATCAGCCCCACAAGATCACGCGCCTGAACCCCAAGCGAAATCAATGTCGTAGCCAAAGCCACACCAATCTCATAAATCTCTGCAAAACTATGCGCTTCATATTCCCCGCCCTTCAGACGCTTACAAAAAGCCGGTGAATCTCCATAACGCTCCGCTGCAACACGATAAAGTTCCGCTATATTCTGAGGGATAATCCGGGAGTCCATGCCCGCGAATTAAAAATAAAAAGTCTCCCTAGAAAAGCTCGAATCTCATTCCATAAGCTTTTCTTTTCCCGATAAAAAACCTCTTAGCGACGTCGGGCACCCTGGGGACTGAAGCCCGATTCACGGAAAATAATACGAGCCTTCGTCAAATCATAAGGCGAAATCTCAATATTCACTTTATCTCCGGGAACAATACGAATGAAATGCTTCCGCATCTTGCCCGAAATATGAGCAAGCACAATATGCCCGTTTGGCAGCTTTACCCGAAACATCGTACTCGGCAGCACATCCACAACAACGCCTTCACTAACTATACACTCTTCTTTTGCCATGCGAGAACAGGTGCTATTACAGTAATTTTAGATAAAAAGCAAGCCCTCTTCTAAAGTTTTTTTGAAATATTCATCAAAATAAAACACAGCCATCCCATAGCCTTCAAAAACAGACAAAGATTGGCTGGTTTTAACTTGGTTTGAGCGAAAATTTGGTGATTTTGCAATTTGAGTTTTTTTAGGCGTTCTTTTGAATAAGGGCGGTAGCCCGGTAGGGGCTTGAGACGATTTATTTTTATTATTCTTATGGGATGGATGTGAAAATAAAAAGGGTTCGTTCCGTGCAAATGAGTTCGCAGATCGAGCAAATCGGGTTGTTTTTTCATCGCTATGTGTTAGGCCATTCCGTCTATGAACTATCGCGTTGCCTTTGCCGGATTTCGTCACCCCCATATTTTTAGCCTCTGGACTCGTATTTTAGAGCATCCGCATTGCGAGATTGTGGGAGCTTGGGAAAATAATCCGGCAATGCGCGAAACCTTGAAGAGCGCAGGCGAGATCGCACTGACGCATGATAGTTTTACACAAATGCTCAAAGAGACGGAATGCAATGTTGTGGCCATCGGAGACGCCTACGGGCGGCGGGGTGCATTGGCTATTCAAGCCTTGGAGTCGGGTTGTCATGTGATAAGCGACAAGCCGATTTGTATTTCTTTAGACGAGCTGAAGCAAATCTCCGAATTGGCGAAGGAACGAAAACTTTCCGTGGGATGTCAGCTCGATCTTGTGGAGACAGGCGTGATTCGACGTTTGCAGGAAACGATACGCAGTGGCCATTTGGGAGAGGTAAAAACGGTCTCTATTTTTGCTCAGCATCCACTGCGCTATGGCGTTCGCCCGAGCTGGTATTTCGAGCCAGGGCAGCATGGTGGCACGATCAATGACATTGGGATTCACGTATTTCACCTAATGCCGTGGTTAACGGGTTCTAAGTGGAAAGGGATTCACTATGCACGCTCATGGAATGCAAAGGCTCGTGAGGAAAAACATTTTCAGGACTGCGCTCAGTTTGTCGGAGAATTGGAAAATGGCGTTTCGTGTTTCACGGACGTATCGTATCTCGCGCCAAACACGCTGGGGTTTGAGGCATCTCAGTATTGGCGGATAACGGCTCACGGCACCCGTGGCGTCGCCGAGACTTCCTACAATGCAAAAACTGTCGAAATCATTACTGATGAAGACAAAGAGCCACGCCATTTAGCAGGTATAGATGGAGCCGTAATCACCTACCTACAGGATTTTCTTGATGAAATCGCCGGCAAGCAAGCGGATGGCGGACTGACCACTTCAGAAGTGCTCGATATCTCACACTGGGCACTGGAAACCCAGGCAAAAAGTGAAGGAAAATAAAATCCGTTGAGGGCGCACAACGAATCGAGTTTGCAGATCACGATTTTATTTTATCGGCGATTTCTTCTGCCGGGTAAGTCCATATCTCACTAAGAGTCGGATGATAATGTGGAATGGCCGCAAACTGAAAAACGTCGGCATTAAAATGCATGGCAACGACGACTTCGTGAATGAGCTCACTGGCTTCGGGGCCGATAACGGAAGCTCCGATGATTTTTCCATTATCGCGACGTGCGAGTAATTTTACAAACCCCTCCTCTTCGCCCAAAATGAGAGATTTTCCGTGATCGTTGAATGGATAACTCGCATGGAAAAAAGAAATTTCTGCATCCGTAGCTTCCGCTTCGCTGAGGCCGACGGTTGCGGCTTGCGGCTCGGTGAAGGTCGCAAAAAGTTTGAGACGGTAGTCAGATTCTTCGAGAGCATCGGAACGGTGCCCGAGAACACGAGCGGCATTACGGGCGGCAATTTCCCCTTGGGAGACGGCGATGTGAACGACTTCGTGGGGACCACAAACATCACCAGCAGCAAAGATATTCGGCTGCTTTGTCTGTTGGGTTTTTGATGTCTCCAGAAAGCCTTGACGCGTCACTTCCAAAGAAGCTGCGGCGAGATTTAGAGAATCCGTATTGGGTTTTCTGCCGAGCGCATTTAGGAGCACTTCTGTCTGAATGGATTTTTCTTCTCCATCGTGCCGGAAACTTACTTTCCACCCCGCATCGCTTTGCTCGATTTTTTCCAAAGCGGTATTAGTCAAAATATCCATTCCTTGTTTTCGCAGGGCGTGGAGAAGTGCCGCAGAAACGTCGGAATCCATGCTTTTTAAAATTCGCTCACTGCGTTGCAAAAGGCTCACCCGACAATCCAACGCATTTAGAAAATAAGCCCCTTCGAGCGCGACGGGTCCGGCACCGAGAACCAATGCAGATTTTGGAATTGTATCCGTATTTAAAAGATCATCACTTGTCCAAATGCCGGGCAAATTTATCCCCGGAACCTCCGGCGCGTTGATCTCTGATCCGGTTGCAACTAAAAAACTTCGAGCAGAAATTTTTTGAATTTTTTCTGAATCTAAAAAGCTAACCTCGATTTCGTTTGGGCTTAAAAAACGGGCTTTGCCACGGAGAAGGTCAAACTTTTTTGATTGAAGTTGTTCCGCACGATAGTCCGCAAACTCTTTTATCATGCGACGTTTACGGTTCTGAATTGCGGCGGGGTCATAAGAAATATTTCCTGCCGTGAGGCCAAATTCCGCCGCACCGCGCAATTCTCGGTAGCGATTCGCAGATTCTAAAAGTGCCTTGCTCGGCATACAACCACGCAAAATGCAGAGTCCGCCAACCTCTTTTCCACCTTCGACAATAGCCGTTCTTAACCCTTCATCTACAGCCGTTCTTGCCGCGGCATAGCCCGCACTGCCTCCGCCCAAAATAATAAAATCGTAATCGCTCATAAGCCTAAATTAAAAAATATTTTTACAAAGTAGCACAGACAATCCTGTCTGTGGGTATCACGCAAAGTAGCACAGACAATCCTGTCTGTGTTGTCTGTGGGTATCCATCAAGCCATCAATGAAAGACTAAACTCACCTTTTTTTAAATGAGCTTTCTGAGGATTCTCTTCGATATAACGCAAAAAGCGTTCGAATTGGATTTGGCTACGAACGATATGGTCAAAAGATTCATCTTGCCAGAAAGTTTTCCCCACGCGTCCGAGAAGGAGGTTGCATTCTTTTGCACTCACTCCTTTGATACCCTGCAGGATTTTAGAAAGCGTCCACCCTTCGTAAGGTTTAATAAGCATATGGACGTGATTTGGCATAATGACCCATGCAGAGAGTTCGTAATGTTTATTTTCGTAGTGTAAGAGACATTGCTGGACTACAGCGCGTATGTTCGGCTGTCGAAGAAAACATTCGCCCGAACCGGCATCCAACCACTTTTCAAATCGACGTCCGAATCGTTCATTATATTCTTTCCTTTGTTCTTTGGTCCAAGGTTTCGGATATTTTGAAATCCAAAGTGCTTTTTCTTCTCGCCATGCTTTTAAGTTTTTCAATGGGATTGAATCAGCCAACCGAAGAGTGACCCAATAGGTTACTCCCTCCTGAGTCCAATGCGGGAGATTTCGTCGAGTTTTTTGAGTCTGTTTTTCTTGATCAAAAGTTTTTTTTAAAGAGGGCACAGACAAGATTGTCTGTGCTACCTCCGGCTCCGGTTCGATATGGACGGTCACTTCGCTGAGCTTGAGATTTTCTTTTGCGAGGAGAGTATCGACGACTCTATGCGAAATCTCATGGCCTTCGCGTATGCGTAAATCGCCATCGACTCGAACATGAAGGTCGGCAATCCGACTGAGTCCGCTACGACGCAGACGAACCTTCTCGACACTTCGAACTCCCGAAACGGCTAGGCTGCGCTGCCGTATTTCTTCAACAAGCTCCTCGGGTTCTTGTCGATCAAGAGCATCGGAAAGGCTATTTTTAAAGAGCCTGAAACCATTGAATACGATGAGTGCACAGGCAAAAAGCGCGGCCCAGTTATCTGCTACCGCCCATTTACTCCCGCCAATCAGAGCAATGCTGATTCCGATAAAAGCTGCTAATGAAGTGATGGCATCGAAGCGATGGTGATGAGCATCGGCCTCCATCGAGCGGCTTTGGATTTTTTTTGCCCGTCGCGAGATGTATTGAAAAAGCCCTTCCTTGACGAGGATGATGCCACCTAAAATGACGAGAGTATAGAGCTTGGGAACAGGCATCTCCTCGACTTGTCCCGTATAGTAGCGAAAGAGAATATTCAAATTCGTAACCGTAATAATGCCGCCCGCTAAGAGGAGAAAAAGCGAACCTCCGAGTGAGGCTAGGGTCTCCATTTTACCATGTCCGTAGGGGTGCTCCTTGTCGGCGGGACGCTCCGCGTATTTTAAAGCACCCCAGATGAGAATCGAGGAAACAGCATCCAGTGCAGACTCCAAACCATCGGCAATCAATGCCTGAGACTGACCGAAAATGCCCGTCAGCGTTTTGATAAACGCTAGGCTGACATTTGCAAAAATGCCGAACGATACAGCTCGCCGCCCCGCTGTGGCTGCTTCTTGAATGCGTTGGGAAAGTTCAGCCAAGGAAAAAAGAAAGGATTAAAATTTGCTAAAAGACATCGCCCCCGCTGCGGGATGAAATTCGTCCGAGTTTCCAACTCTCGAAAGAAAAGCAGGGACGATAACGCCTTTTTTCAAAAGAGGGATCGGACCGGGACCTGCCCACATCGCGGGACGCTCTTCGAGATCATAGGTAATGGTGATGAATTGCCCTTCTTCGACTTTTGTGGTCTTGCGAAAAATTTTAAAAATCGCTGCCGTGAGCGTGACTTTATGGGAAGGCCAAGGTTTTTTGAGCATCTCCGGATCTTCCGGTTTAGGTAATTCAGTGAGCGCAACGCGGAGAACTTCGATTTCGAGAGCTTCGGGTGCCTTTGCTTGCATGGCTTCGTAGGCGGAGGGAGGAAGCTCCGCTTTTAAATTTCCCACAGTCATTACAGTAAACAAGAGAAAGAAAAGCAGGCTGAAATAAGATAGAAAATATCGAGCAAACATGCCTTGCATTAGAGCGGCTGCGGCTTGGCTGACAAGCTCTTTTCCAGACAATGACGCGAGAATTAAATTGAGAAAAAGCTGCCACAAAGGGTAAAGCTTCTCGGGTTGGCATGAATAAATATCTTCATACGCTAGAGTCCCGCCTAGCCTACAACTTTAGAATCGTAGGTGTCACCCTAGCCATTGGATTGAGCTCGGGATTGGTGGCGGTCGCCTTTCGATATACGGCAGATTACTTAACGGAGCATTTAATTCATTCGCGAGCGGGACTCGACTGGATATCGTTTGCACTATGGATTTTTCCAACGATGGTTGTCGGTGCGTGGATTGCGGGGCTTATTATGGCTCGCTTCGCGCCGGATGCCGCAGGGAGTGGCATCCCACAAGTGAAGTTGGGCTACTATGAAGGAAAAAATACATTTTCCTTTAATCTGATTTGGGTAAAATTTGTGTCAGGGGTATTGGCCATCGGGACAGGCTCAAGCTTAGGCCGAGAGGGACCTACGATTCATATTGGTGCCGCGCTGGCGAGTTGGTTTGCACGCATCACCAAAGAGCCGGATGCGGCCCGCGCAAATGCGATCTGCGCGGGATCGGCAGCGGGATTAGCGGCGGCTTTTCACTCGCCGATTGCAGGCGTTACGCTCGTGCTCGAAGAAATCACCAACGGGAAAGACGAGGATAAATTTAGTGGTCGGGCTTTGTGTGCGGCCGCGTTGGCCGTAACGGTCATTTATTTCACATTGGGACATGAAGCGGCACTGCCGGTTAATTTCATGATCCTTCCGACATCGGAGTGTTTTTGGTTGGCGATTCCGGTCTCGTTAATCTGCGGTTTATTGGGCATTTCTTTTCAGAGCCTAACGCTTTGGATACGTGGAATCGCGAAAAAAAGTTCCCTGCCGGCGGGCATACGCCCGGCAATCGGGGCGGCGGTGGCAGCGGTCGTCGGCATCTTTGCCTATGCACTGACTCAGAACACAGGCATTTTCGGACTGGGTGAAAAACAGCTTTTTGACGTTTTGATAAACGATGTAATTTGGCAAGCAGCACTTGTGCTCGCCATTGCAAAATTATTAGCAACGGCACTTTGTTACGGCTCGGGTGCTTCGGGGGGGATTTTTGCTCCGATTTTATTTTTCGGAGCATTTTGTGCCTCGGGTATTGTGGGTGGCTTGCAAACGGTCTTTGATCTTTCGGATGCCGAGCGCACGCTACTTGCCATCACAGGTATTTCGGCGACACTTTCTGCCGTGGTCAGGGCACCAATTACCTCTATCGTGATCGTGCTGGAAATGACGCGGCTCATCTACGCGACGCCACTTCTCATGATAGCGGCCGTCCTCGGCTCTTTCCTCAACCGCATCGCATTCCCCGAAAGCTTTTATTCCGCAGCCCTCCGCCAAGATGGAACCCCTGTGGATTGAGCTTCGGCGGCTCGTTTATCTCAAATTTTTTTAGGATAAGCGAGCCTTCCTCCGATTTTCACTTTCCTTGGCGAGCGGGGATTTGTGGGGGCGGCTCCAAAGCTTTGCTGATACTGGCAAGCCCTTTATATTTTTTACCATTTTTTTTCACCATGCCGCGTGAGACTAAATTTTGAAGTTTCTCATAAGCACGCAGGCGAAGCATTTCTTCACCACCACTGGCAGCATTGCGAGCCTTTAGGCGTTCGTGAACAATGTCGAAGAGTTGCTTAAATTCAAAGGTGTTTTTTTTGGATAAAACGGCAACCAGTTCTTCAGTAACTAAGTCAGGGAGACGACGGGAAAAAGCACTTTTTCTTTGCATAATATCGAACCTGCATCCCTAACACATAAAACCTTGGCTTACCAGCCTTTTCACAAAAAAAGCGATTTTTTTAAACTTTCAGATCAATAAAAAAGCCTCTTACCTGCGATGGTAAGAGGCTTTTCTTATACAAAAATTCCGTTTTTTTTTAACGAGAATATAGCTCGACGACGAGCTGCTCGTTCACAACCGGATTGATTTCTTCGCGAGATGGAATCCGAACAACATTTCCTGAGAGCTTCGCAGTATCGACAAGAAGCCAATCGGGAACCGTGATGATTTGAGTTGCTTCGAGACCGCGTTGAGCAAGCGTTTTAGACGACGGACTTTCTTTGATGGCGACAACATCTCCGGGGCGGGTGCTGTAGGAAGCGATGTCGCACTTGCGTCCATTTACAGTGACGTGTCCGTGATTCACGAGCTGACGTGCTCCGCGAAGGGTTTTAGAAAATCCGAGGCGGTAAACAATATTGTCGAGACGCATTTCGAGAAGCTGAAGAAGAATTTCACCAGTTACTCCCCGGCGCGTGCGAGCTAGCTCGAAATAGCGTCGGAACTGGCGTTCGAGAACTCCGTATTGGTGGCGGAGCTTTTGCTTCTCGGCTAGGGCGACGGCATATTCCGTGAGCTTGCGGCGTGAACCGCGTGGGCCGTGAATACCGGGGGCATACGGTTTACGTTCAAATGCCTTGGGCGAACCGGAAATAAAAACACCGTAGCGGCGGCTGATTCTTGTTTTTGGACCTGTGTAGCGAGCCATAAAAAATTTCTTGGGTTGTTAATTTGAGTTTTTGTTATTGTGTTTAGACGCGGCGTTGTTTGGGCGGACGGCAACCATTATGAGGAACGGGTGTAACGTCGCGGATGACGGATACATCGAGTCCGATAGCCTGCATGGCGCGGACGGCGGATTCGCGACCAGCACCGGGACCTTTAATTCGGGCTTCGACCTCTTTGAGTCCATGTCCCATAGCTTGGCGACAGGCATCTTGGGCAACGATCTGTGCGGCGTAGGCCGTGCTTTTACGGGAGCCTTTGAAACCCATTTTTCCGGCACTGGACCAACCGAGCACGCCACCGCGTTCGTCGGTGATGGTTACAATCGTGTTGTTAAAGCTGGCCTGAACGTGAGCAATGCCATTGGTGACATTTTTGCTGCCTTTGGCACGGATGATTTTTGGTTTTTCGATCTCGTCGAGAGAGAGACTAATGTCTTTGTTTTCGGAGTCTGAGGATTTGGCTTCGGGTTTTGCACTTTTTCCAGCAGTTTTCGTTTCTGCTTTTGGTGCAGTTTCTTTTTGGGCCGCTGCCTTTTTCTCGGGTTTTGCTTCTGCTTCTGCTGTTTCTGTCTTTGCAGGTTCGTCAGATTTTTTGGCCTTGGCTTTTGTTGTTTTGGCCGCCTTTGGCTTTACTTCTTTTTCCGCTTTTTCTTCGGTGGCTTCTGCTGGCTTTACTTCTGCAGCAGGTGCTTCGGTGGCTTTTGCCTTTGGCTTAGCGGTTTCGGTTTTTGGAGTTTCAGCAGGTGCGGGAGTTGCTTCTTCTGCTGCTGGTTTTGGAGTTTCTTCAGATTCCTTGGACATATCTTGCGTATTTAACGGGTATAAAAATGACT
>JBKEAD010000019.1:0-27717 GCA_047971915.1 Chthoniobacterales bacterium | reverse complement strand
CGCATTGCAAAGCGCATAAAGTCGGCATATTCCGTAGCACTGTTTTTATTTAATCCGGCACCGCCGCAAAAAAGCGTCGTATTGGGTGAGCCATCGGCGCGAGATTCCCCAATTCCGAGGGCGGAATTAAAATCATCCGTCCATTCCCAAACGAGCAAATGTAAATCGTGGACGCCGTAAACATTTGCCTGCGATGCTCCAACCGGGGGCAAGGGCGAAGCTGCCGAGCGTGCATACCACTCCAAAATCTTTGCTTTAAATACGGGATCCTTACTTGCATCCGTCTGGGTCGCATCGGCTTGGGCTGCATACTCCCACTCATCTACGGTTGGAAGTCGTTTTTCCTTGCTCTTTAAATAAGCGCGAGATGCAAACCAAGATACATTGACGACTGGAGCATTCTCAGGAGCCTTTGCTCCAAGTTTAAAATCTCCCTCCCAGTGTTTGAGGTAGTTTGTATCAGCAAATATTCGATTGATGCGTGAGCGCGACCACTCGGGATTTTCTCGAACGAAAGCCAAAAAGTCGGCGTTTGTAACCGGTGTTGTATCCAGTAAAAAAGATTTCACCAAACGCGGTTTACCATCTTTTTCAAGAGGGCGAATATAGCTTCCTCCGGCGATCTCTGCCATCGGTGCTGCATCGGCAAGACATACCGCTGCAGTCGATAACAGGATCGCTAGAAGAAAGCTTTTATGCATTGTGTTTATCTATTACTTATCCTCGCGAATTTTTGCTACGTCCTCAGGCTTTACCTCGACACCGGAATTTTCCCAGACGCTGTAAACATAGGTCAAAACATTTGCGACGTCATCATCACCAAGTTCTAGCTTAGGCATGATGCTGTTGTATTCCGCACCATTCACCACCACTTTGCCGGTGAGTCCGTTTACCACCACCCCGATTGCTCGATCTTTATCCGCATTCAGATAATCAGACTTTGCCAAGGGCGGGAAGGCGTGAGGAATCCCCTGTCCTTCGGCTTGGTGGCAAGCCACACAGTTTGCGACATAGATATTTTTTCCTCGGGCGATGCGCTCGGCCTTGGTTGCAGCCGGTGGGAGTGGCTTGACATCTTCGGGCATGATGAGAGGAGCCGCGCCTTCGGGAAGATAGATGCGATCATCCATTTTACCGGAGTAAACGAGCGGATTACTCTCTCCATCGGCCTGGAGCACGCCGAGTGCACCTTTATTAAAAGCACGCGTCAGCGAATGATCCACTAGGATATAGCTTCCCGGAGCCTCGACTTTAAACTCACACATTACGGCACCGCCGGCAGGCACCATAGTCGTTTGGACGTTATGATTTACTAGGCTTCCGGCTTCAACATACACACTATCAAAGATCTCACCGATGACATGAAAAGACGATGTGATGTTGGGGCCACCGACACCAAAGTAGAGGCGAACCGTCTCACCCACATTTGCTTTTAGCGAATTATCGCCGGTCAAAGCACCTACTGAACCGTTGAACACGACGTAATCGGGATGCTCATCGATGGCTTTTTCCATATCAAACGGCTGCAAGCCCTGCGCACCGTTTTTTCCCTTGGTGTAAAAATCTCCCTGCATGACATAATACTCGCGATCCACTTTCGGCAACCCTTCTTTTGGTTCCACTAAGATGAGACCATACATGCCATTGGCCACATGCATGGCAACCGGAGCCGTCGCGCAGTGATAAACATACAGACCCGGATTCAAAGCATGAAAAGAAAATACCGACTCATGCCCCGGTGCCGTAAAAGAAGATGTCGCTCCCCCACCGGGCCCCGTCACTGCGTGAAGATCAATGTTGTGCGGCATTTTGCTGTCTGGGCGATTTTGTAAGTGAAACTCCACATAATCCCCCTCGCGAATACGAATGAATTTTCCGGGAACCGTTCCACCAAAAGTCCAAAACGTATATTCCACCCCATCTGCCATTCGCATGACTTGCTCAATCACCTCCAAGTGCACAATGACCTTCGTCGGATGTTTCCGCTCAATGGGCGGCGGCACCTCGGGAGGACTCGTAAGGACGGCGACTTCCTCTCCCTGGATTTCAGGCGGCAATTTGATTTTACTTTTATCCGCCAAGGTTTCTCCCTCGGAGTAACTAATAACGGCACTAAGCATAACGGCACTAACGATTGATAAGGATGATTTTTTCATAAGATACAATGAACACTGCAAAGCGAATGTAGTGCTTCATGGTCAGCATGTAAAGCTATATTAAAGAAATATCTCTCTTTAATTCGTTTTTTTGTTTTTTTTGAAACGTCTGTTTAAAAAAACAACTCAAAAGCCTATTGGAGCAAGCACTTACACGCGATTCGTCCTCAAAGTAAATTGCTTGGCGATGCTCGCGGGCTTTTGAGAAATAAACCTTTGTATTTCCTTGCAAGTTTTTGAGTCCTACTTTAACAGGGGCGGGGTCTTCCCTGAAATTCTCAAATTATTTATTCCACTCTAATCGGTTCCCCTAAATCTATGTCTAACCCCACGTCTTCAAATTTGTCTTCGTCGAGTAATTTGGAGATGCTTCGCAAGGAGTGTCTCGGTCGTTATTGGCGCACCAATCTTTTTATAATGTTTTGCCTTCTGCTCGTCTGGGCTGCCGCCGGGCTAGGGGCTGGGGTGCTTTTTGCAGATCACTTGAATGCTTTTAACTTCCCCGGAACGGCGATCCCTCTTGGCTTTTGGTTTGCCCAACAGGGAAGCATTATCATTTTTGTTGTCATCATTTTGCTTTATTGCATCGTGATGAATCGTCTGGACGCAAAGCACCATGTGGAGCTGGAGGAGATTAACCGTTCGGGAGGACAAGGATGAGCGTCGCATTTTGGACTTTCGTTTTCGTAGGGCTGTCCTTCACTCTTTACCTAGGAATCGCTTGGTGGAGCCGCGCGGCCGATACAAAGGGCTTTTACGTCGCAGGGCAGGGGGTGCCGAGTGCAGCAAATGGAATGGCGACCGCGGCGGACTGGATGAGTGCGGCATCGTTTATTTCCATGGCGGGACTGATCTCGAATATGGGGTATTCGGGCGGCGTGTATTTGATGGGGTGGACCGGTGGATACGTGTTGTTGGCTCTGCTACTGGCTCCGTATTTGCGAAAGTTCGGGCACTTTACGGTGCCGGATTTTGTCGGGGATCGTTTTGACTCAAATGTAGCCCGTCTCGTGGCGGTGATTTGTGCGATTTTTGTGAGCTTTACCTACGTGGCCGGACAGATGCGTGGCGTCGGCGTGGTCTTTAGCCGCTTCGTGGGAGTGGATGTAAATGTGGGGGTGATAATAGGCATGGCGATTGTCTTTATTTACGCGACCCTCGGCGGAATGAAAGGGATTACTTGGACGCAAGTGGCGCAATACTGGGTGCTGATAACAGCTTTTTTGGTTCCGGCGATTGCTATTAGTATAAAATTAACCGGGCAGTCCCTACCCTCCATCGGTCTGGGATCGGACCTACGCCCCGAGCTTGCAAATGGACAGCTTGTTTCGCTTTTGGAAAAACTAAATCAAGTGCAGGTCGATCTCGGCTTTTCGCGCTACACGGACGCCTTTACCGGAAATTGGGATAAGGTAAACGTATTTTGCGTGGCGTTGGCACTCATGCTGGGGACGGCGGGGCTACCGCACGTGATCGTGCGATTTTATACGGTTCGTTCGGTAAAAGCTGCGCGTTGGAGCGGTTTTTGGGCGTTGTTTTTCATTTCGATGCTTTATTTGACAGCACCTGCCACGGCGGTATTTGCGCGGTATTACATGATCGATAGTTTGAATGGTAAGACCGTTGATCAACTCCCAGGGTGGTTCCAAAACTGGGAAAAAACCGGGCTGATTCTTTGGGTGGATGATGGCGATAAGAAAGTTCGCTACTCAAATCGTGAAGACAATGAGATCTTTCGGAGTGGAAAATTGACGGCGAGTGAAATCGGCGACTTAATGTTGCAGCACGGAATTTGGGTCGATAGCGAGGGTGCTAAGGGCGCAGATGCGCGAACCGTGCTTCGCAAAAAAGGTCTCTCGGGCGCAGACCCGGATATTATCGTGATGGCGACTCCTGAGATGGCTGAGCTTTCGAGTTGGATCATCGCCCTCGCCGCAGCGGGTGCTCTGGCAGCAGCTCTCTCGACGGCGAGTGGTTTGCTTTTGGTAATTTCATCCAGTGTGGCACATGATCTTTATTACCGTATTTTAAAACCGACGGCGACAGAGAAGGAACGACTGCTAGTCGGACGTGGAGTCATCGGTGTGGCGGTGGTCATTGCCGGGCTTTTTGGAATTTACCCGCCGGGCTTCGTCAGCCAGGTCGTTGCCTTTGCCTTTGGCTTGGCGGCGGCGAGCTTTTTCCCGGTGATCGTATTAGGTATTTTCAGCAAACGCGTGGGAACGGTTCCGGCAGTTGCCGGGATGGTTTGTGGCATTAGTTTTACAGCATATTATATTATTTCCTGCGTCTTTTTTAGCATGGCACCTTGGGATTTCTTTGGACTGTTTGAAAATGGGATCAACCCGCAAGGAATTGGTGTCTTTGGAATGTTGTTGAATTTGGCGGTGGTCTTGGTATTGACTCCATTTTTCCCGCCACCTCGGAAAGAGATTTTGGAGATGATCGATTCAGTCCGCGAGCCCGAGGGCACGATGGACGGAGGCGAACTGCCACCAATTCAAGGACATTAGATTAGATAAAGGCTCTCTCGCACATTATAAGTCCGACAGACTGCTAGGTGTCAGACTACCATTGGATGACGGAGCTTGCCCATGTAAATCCTCCGCCGAAGACGACAAGTAGGATATAATCTCCGACTTCGAAGCGGCCGGTGCGTGCAGCTTCATCGAGCGCGATCGCGACGGCTGCGGCAGAGGTATTTCCGTATTTATCGAGATTTATGTGAAAGCGGTCCATGGGGACTTCGAGACGCTCGGCAATGGCTTCGATAATTCGGAGATTTGCTTGGTGCGGGATAAAGCAAGCGATGTCGTCTTTGGTGAGGCCGCTTTTTTCCAGAGCTTGATGAGCGGCTTCGAGCATTGAGTTGACCGCTTTTTTAAAAGTCTCGCGGCCCTTCATTTTGATCGTATTTAGCTTTTGATCGACGTTGTCTGCGGTGATGGGGACACAACTACCTCCACCGGGCACGACGAGGGTATCGCCGAAATTTCCATCACTTCCCATGTGGGTCGTGATGACTCCGTGAGAACCTCCTCGGTGCCGTAAGACAGCGGCACCGGCACCATCGCCGAAAAGAACACAGGTGTTGCGGTCGTTCCAGTCGAGGAGGGAACTAAGCTTGTCAGCACCGATGACGAGAACGGTCTCGCAAGTATGATTGGAGATAAATTGCTGGGCAATCTCTATGCCGTAGAGGAAACCGCTGCAGGCCGCCGAGATGTCAAAACAGGCTGCTTTCGTTGCTCCGAGTTCTTTTTGAACCCAGCAGGCAGTGGATGGAAAAAAGGTATCGGGCGTTACCGTGGCCACGAGGATGAGATCGACTTCGTTGGGCGCGATACCGGCTTGCTCTAAAGCTGCCGCACCTGCTTTGGCCGCCATTGCGCTTGTTGGCTCGTCTTCGGCAGCAATGCGCCGCTCACGGATTCCCGTTCGTGAGGTAATCCACTCGTCGGATGTATCGACTATTTTTTCGAGATCGGCATTGGTCATGATGCGCTCGGGTAGATAACTTCCCGTGCCAACAATAGAAACGGTGCGAGTGGAGCCCGGCTGACGGCTAGTTGGGGACTTTTTCATTAAATTCTCGAATTGCATCCACGATGTGTGGATTGATTTTTTGTTTAATAAATTCGCTGGCTACGCGAAGGGCATTTTTGATGGCGAGGGGACTGCTTGAACCATGTGCGATGATGGCGATGCCGTTTACCCCGAGAAGAGGGCTACCCCCATACATTTCGTAGTTGGTTTTGTTTCGTATGGCTCGGAAGGCATTGCGTGCGAGCCATGCGCCACCCATGCGGATAGGGGAGGAGGTTAATTCGGTTTTTAACCAACGAAAAACGGCTGAGGCAGTCGCTTCAGTTGTTTTTAAAACGACGTTGCCGGTAAAGCCGTTGCAAAGGACGACCTCCACGGGATCTTCAAATAGGCTGTGGCCCTCGACGTTGCCACGAAAATTAACCCTGCTGGCGCGGAGGAGCTTAAAGACTTCTTTGGTAAATTCACTTCCCTTGGCATCTTCGCCGCCTATGGACATGAGGCCGACCTCCGGACTCGGAAAGCCGAGCACGTGTTTAGAAAGCACGCTGCCCATGATGGCGTATTGCAGCATGTGTAGGGGCTTGGCATCGAGGTTTGCACCAGCGTCGATGAGGACGCAGACGTTTGTCATCGTGGGCAAATAGGATGCGATACCGGGGCGGTCGATCCCTTCGAGCGTGCGGAGTTTGATCGTTGTTGCCGCAACCATCGCGCCCGTATGCCCGGCACTCACGACAGCGTCAGCCTCACCTTTTTTGACGAGATCGACAGCACAACTCAGCGAGGAATCTTTTTTTCGGCGCACGGCGTCTATGGCCGTATCCGTCATCTCGACGACTTGCGTGGTGTGCACGATGTCAATACGCGAATCATTGCAACCGACTTTACTTAATTCGGCAGAGATTTTCGCTTCGTCGCCCGTTAGATAAAGTTTGGAAATGTGCGGAAACTCGGCCAATGCCATGGCGGCACCAGCAATCGTATTTGCCGGAGCATAGTCTCCGCCCATGGCATCCAAAACAATGCGCATATAGCTGCGAATTTAGAGGATCAGGCAGCTTCGACTGTCAATACTTGACGCCCGTGATAGTAGCCACAACTTGGGCAAGCCGTATGCGGCAGGACTTTTGCTGCACACTGTGGGCAAGAAGCTAATTTCGGAGCATGCCAACGGTTCGCAGCCTGACGAGTGCGTTGACGTTTTTTTGACATTTTTCTTTTTGGAACGGCCATAATTAATTTTTTGGTTCAAAGTTATCCAACGCGGACCAGATGGAATTTTCTTCGGATTCCTCGGTTTTTTTTGAAGCTAGAGCATCCGTCCCGCTTATTTCCAAGCGTTGCGGCGCATTCTTCGACGTTGAAAGTTCCGCAACATCCTTTTTGGGATATGGCGGAAGGTTGAGGAAAATATCCTCCCTGACGATCGGGGTCAAGTCAATGCATTCGGATCCGTGCAATTCGATTTGGGTCGAAAAGTCGGGGATTTCCATATCATAGGGAAATTTTTCGAGAGTTCGGACACAGGTTAGCTCGACGCGGAAGCTCAGTTTTCCCGCTGCCCAGAGCCCACCGCCGGAGAGTCCGACATCGATATCGTAGTAAACAGGACCTAGGGGACGCGCATCTGCCCGTTCGAGTCCGAAGCCTGATGCGTCGTCTTCTCCGGAAAAGTGGCCCGTGCCGTGTGGGAGTTGCCGGATATGAATTTTCATTTTTCAGCAAATTTTTTGGCGAGTGCCTGCACGGCGATTTCGGGCACAAATTGCCGCACGTCACCGCCGAGTCGGGCCACTTCTTTGACGAGTCGGGAGCTGAGAAAAGTGACATCTTCGCTTGGTGTCAGAAAAACGGTTTCAAGATTTGGCTTTAGGCGACGGTTCATCAGTGCCATTTGAAATTCAAATTCAAAGTCGGAGATAGCTCGCAGTCCGCGCAAGATGACATTTACTTTCCGCTCCTGTGCATAGTCCACAAGCAAACAATCGAAACTTTCGACACGGACGCCGGGGTGATCTTTTAGAGACTCCATCAGCATGTGCGTGCGCTCGTCGGAAGTGAAAAGCGGTTTTTTGTTTTCATTTTCGGCAACGGCAACGATGACCTCATCGACAAAATTCGCAGCGCGTTTAATGACATCGATATGCCCAAAGGTCACAGGATCGAAGCTGCCCGGATAGATGGCGCGACGTGTTTTCATTACTCCCATTCGATGGTTGCCGGTGGTTTACTGGAGATGTCGAGACAGACGCGATTGACCCCATCGACTTCGTTGATGATACGTGAGGAAATTTTTGCCAGCAGATCATAGGGCAGTCGAACCCAGTCGGCGGTCATTCCATCCTGACTCTCGACAATGCGCAGAGCGATGGTGTAGTCGTAGGTGCGCTCGTCGCCCATGACACCGACCGAGCGAACGGGAAGAAGCACGGCGAAGGATTGCCAGACTTTGTAATACCAATCGGCGGCTTTCATCTCTTCGAGCACGATGCGGTCCGATTCACGCAAAATTCGTAGTCGCGACTCCTCGACACTTCCTAAAATACGCACAGCGAGGCCCGGTCCGGGAAAAGGTTGGCGTCCGATGACCGTCCGCGGGAGGCCGAGTTCGCTTCCCACACGGCGGACTTCGTCTTTAAAAAGCTGCCGCAGGGGCTCGACTAGCTCGAAGTGCATACGCTCGGGCAAGCCGCCCACATTATGATGACTCTTGATAAGCGCGGCGGGATTTCCGGCGATAGCCACGCTCTCAATCACATCGGGATAAAGCGTTCCCTGAGCCAGAAATTTATACCCGTGAGCACCGGCGACGGATGCTTTTAATTCTTTAGCGGCCTGCTCAAAAACTTGGATAAATTCGCCACCGATGATTTTCCGTTTTTGTTCGGGGTCGGTAATATCTTTGAGCTTGCTGAGAAATTGTTGGGAGGCATCGACGACTTTTAGGTTGATGTGCAGATTGCCGCAGAGGAGTTTTTCGACAGCATCACGCTCGCCCTGGCGCAGGAGACCGTTATCCACAAAGATACACGTGAGCTGATCGCCAATGGCACGGTGGAGAAGCGCGGCGGCAACGGAAGAATCGACTCCACCACTGATTCCTAAAATGACGCGGTCTTCACCAACTTGCTTGCGAATGTCTTCGCAAATCGTCTCGATAAATCCTTTCATCGTCCAGTCGGCATCGCATTTGCAAATTTTGAAAAGAAAATTTTCGATAATTTCTTTTCCTCGTGGCGTGTGGGCAACTTCGGGGTGAACCTGCATCCCGTAAATTTGCCGAGAGGCATCTCCGATGACGGCATTTGGCGAATTTTCCGTTTTTCCGTAGGCGTGAAAACCCGGAGGCAGTTCCGTTATTTTATCTCCGTGGCTATTCCAAACTTCGATACTCTCGGGAAGGCTGCCTAGGAGCGGGGAGTTGCCGGAGGTCCGCAGTGTCCCCGCACCGTATTCGCGTTGGTTCGACCGCTCGACCTTGCCGCCGAGATCGCGGGCAAGAAGCTGCATCCCGTAGCAAATCCCAAGAATGGGGAGTCCCAGATCGTAAATATCCGCATCCGCTTTCGGTGCATTTTCAGCATAAACACTCGCCGGTCCGCCGGAAAAAATAATACCCTTTGCTCCGCTGGCTGCAATTTCAGAAGCCTTGGCATTGCAGGGCATAATCTCGGAGTAAACCGAGCACTCGCGTATGCGCCGCGCGATGACCTGCGTGTATTGAGAACCAAAATCGAGAATAACGACCTTCGAGTCGCCAGTGACAGAACCTGACATAAAAGCTTATATTATATACGTGGAACGTTTTAACGATATTCCGGTCCGAAAGAATCGTTTGTCGGATTATTTTGGACGATGCGGCCGCGCCCCTGCAAGCCATCAGCCAACTGCTCATCGACTTCGGTCAAGCCGTATTCGCCGGACGCGCATCCGAAAAGCAAGCCGAGCATCCCGATACTCAAAAATTTCATGATTGGTTTCATGCCGGAATAGTAATAGTAGATCGAAGGAAAGCAAGACTGCTCATAATGATTTTGTCAGCTTTCGGCTTTCGTAATCAGCGGTTTTAGTGGTGATGATGTCCGCCGGGACCGTGGACGTGGCCGAGAGCGATTTCTTCTTCGCTTGCTTCGCGGATGGTTTTTATCTCGATGTCGAAGTTTAGATTTTTTCCGGCAAGCGGGTGATTGGCGTCGAGAGTGACTTTATCGTCTTCGATTTTTGTAACTTGGAGGATTTGAACACCGTGGCCGTGGCCACTCGGGTCGCCGCTGGCTTGGAGCTGCATGCCGACTTCGAGATTGGGAATGTCTTTTAGCTGTTCGCGTGGGACTTGAGCGGTTTTGCCCGGATCGTGCATGCCGTAGCCGTCTTCGGGAGCGATGCGAACTTTGAAAGTATCGCCTTCGCTGCGGCCTTCGAGTGCTTTTTCGAGACCTTTTATGATCTGTCCGCTGCCGTGGAGGTAGGCGAGTGCTTCACCGCCTTTTGAGCTGTCGATGGTATTTTTTTCGTCGTCGGTGAGGGTGTAATCGATGCTAACAACTTTGCCGGAAGTGATTTTCATTCGGGCAAACCTAAAGGCTTTTTACAAAATACCAATGGAAAGTTTTAAAAAAAACGATCAATCGCTCAGCTCGACATTCCAATAGGCGACATCGACGAAATGTCGCCAACTTTCGTGGAGTTTGCCGTTGAAGGTGATGTTGATAAAAGGTCGCCATTTGGGCTTTTTGGGCTGGCGGATTAGGTGCATACGCGCTTCGTGCACAAGTTTGTTTCCCTTGCGAGAGTTGCAGGGAATGCAGGAGCAGACGATATTTTCCCAAGTGGTGAGGCCGCCTTTATCACGCGGGATGACGTGATCGAGGTTTAGCTCCGAGCGGTCGAAAATTTTACCGCAGTATTGGCAGGTGTTTTTATCCCGCTCAAAAACGTTGTGGCGAGTAAATTTCACCTCTTTGCGAGGGAGGCGGTCAAAAAAACAAAGGACGATGATGGTCGGAATCCTAATTTTTAAAGAAATACTGTGCGCCATGTCCGCACAGGGATTGGAGTGCGAAAAATCACGCCAACTTGCGAAATCATGTGTGTAAAAATTATCCTGGGCGTCGGAGCGCACCACCTGAGCGTGGCCTTGGTAGAGGAGTGTAAAGGCGCGACGGGCACTACAGGTATTTACCGCTTGCCATAAGCGGTTTAAAACCAAGACGGGGCGATCTAGTAGTGTGTCCATATTGCTTGTGCTGCACGCGGTTCGGTGCTCTCTGTGGGTCGCTTTAAATTGCCGCGCACGCTAGCAAAGGCATGCCGGCCTGTCAATCACTAGACGTGTGAACTTTTTGTCTTATATGAACTCGAATTTTTTTAGCGACTTTTAAAAATTGCTTGGTCAGTGGAAAATTTGAAATCAGAACAAAAGTTTGTGAAAATTTTCACAAATAGGGCTTGCCATATTGAATCAGAAAACTAAGAGAGAGGGGGTTCCGGCATTTTCTGCGTGACGAGGCGTTATTTTTATCTAAGGATGCGCATTCGTTCGTTGATTGTCGAGAGGCTGCCAAGGCGGCTTTGATCGATTTTTTCTAAAAAATACAAACTTAATCCACGACCAACCCACGACCAACCCGAACATGTTTTTAAACATTTTATTAGCAGCAGGCATTCCGCTGAGTGCAGAGTCTCCCCTACAGCGTGCAGGGGGTGCTGACGAGCCATTTTGGGCATTTTTGACAAATTCGGTTTTTGTGGCGGTCCTCGTTGTCGGGCTCGTTTTATTTTTTGCTTTTCGTGCAGTGCGTCGTATGCAGCTTGTGCCGGAGGGTCCGCAAAATCTTTTCGAGGCACTCGTGGAGATGCTTTATAATACTTTTAAAAATATCGTGGGCAACCACATGGCCGGGAAGACGTTTGGACTTCTGGCTACGCTATTTATCTATATCTTGGCGGCAAACTGGTTTGCCTTGCTGCCGGGAGTCGGATCGATTGGGTGGGGTGAAAAAGAAGGCGGAATTTTCCATGTAGAGACTCCGTTGCTGCGTCCCGCCACGGCTGATTTGAACATGACTCTGGCACTGGCACTTGTCTTTGTCGTATTTTGGTTATTTTGGACGCTGCGCGAGCTTGGTCTCTGGGGCTTTATTGTTCATACCTTCGGGGTCAAAGGCGGCTTACAGGGAGCTATGAAATTTTGCCTTTTTCCGATTTTCGTATTTGTCGGCATGATCGAGGTTGTCTCGATGGCGTTTCGGCCCGTTTCGCTCTCTTTGCGACTTTTTGGAAATGTTTTTGCCGGGGAAAATTTGCTTGTTACGATGATTACGCTCGGTAAGACGCTAGGTTTTCCGAACTGGGCGGCCTACCTCTCGGGAATTATCGTTCCGATTCCCTTTTACTTTCTTGAAATTCTCGTAGGGGTGCTTCAGGCGATGGTATTTACTTTGCTCTGTGCCGTTTACATTCAACTCTCCACAAGCCACGACGAAGGAGCCCACTAAGTAATTTTTAAAAAAAATAATTTCCTCGTCGGGACCATGGCAAGACTGTGGGCGGCGAAGAAGAAGACAACAACAAAAATACAAACACATAATAAACCATGATCCCACAACTCATCGCAGAAGCAGCAGCTAACGCTGGAATCACAGGTAGTTTCACGCTCGGCCTAGCCGGTGCTGGAGCTGCTATCGGAATCGGAATGGTCGGAGCAAAAGCCGTCGAAGCCGTCGGTCGCAACCCCGGTGCTTTCGGTAACATCCTTACCATCGGCATTATCGGTATGGCTCTTGCCGAAGCTATCGCGATTTACGCACTTATCCGTGCGTTCGCAGGTATGTAAAAAATTCAACTCCCGTTCGGGGAGAAGCTTGAAAGCTTCTCCCCGGCGGGCCACTTTCTTTATTAGCTCTTAATCATGGATTCCATTACACAGCTCGCAACAGATTTCGGCGTTAATTTGCCAAAATTTCTCAGCCAAGTTATTCTGTTTTTATTTGTTTATCTCATTCTAAACAAATTTGCTTTCGCCCCAATCATTGCCATGCTTGAGGATCGTCGCAAGCGGATCGAAGAGGGGCAACTCAACGCAGAGAAAATCAGAAAACAGCTCGCCGAGGCAGAATTGCGCTATCAGGAAGTCCTACGCAAAGCCAACGAAGAAGCGCAGCAACTTATCGAAGAAGCACGCTCGCACGCTGAAGACTCCAGACAAAAACAACTACAGCAAGCCATCGTCGATGCCGAAGAGATTGTTGCCAAAGCCAAACTTTCTATCGAGCAAGAACGCGGAAAAATGGTTTCCGAAGTCCGCAAGGAAATGGTGAATCTCGTCGTCAACACCACGGCACGTGTCGCCGGAAAAGTTCTTACGCCGGAAGATCAAGCTCGCCTCAACCAAGAAGCCACCAAAGAGCTTGCTGCCTAATTTTTAAAGCTATCTAAGAGTCTTATGAAAATTTCACGCGAAGCACGCAAAACCTGCAAAGCACTTTTTAGCATGACGCTGCAGGACGGTCGCATCAACCCACAGCGTGTTAGTGAAATCACGGATGCTGTTGTCCGCGAAAAACCGCGTCACTACCTACAGATTCTTAAGGAATATACCCGACTCATTCGCTTGGAAATCAACAAAACACAAGCGACTATCGACAGTGCTGTCGAACTCGACCCGGTCGAAAAACACCAGATTCAATCAAATCTCACCGCAGCTTTCGGAGAAAATTCCGCCTTCACCTTTCGCGTTCACCCCGAACTAATCGGCGGTCTTCGCATCAAATACGGTAGCGATGTCTGGGACGGCAGTATCCGTGCCCGACTCGACTCCATTCGCCAAACTACTTAAAAAAAACTTCTATCTCCTTTTTAAAAACGAAACCCAAAAAGCCATGAGTAACATTCTCGAAGAACTTGAGCATAAAATCGAAGCTGTCAAAGCTGACAGTGCCACAAAAGTAAACGTCGGAACCGTCCGCGAAATCGGCGACGGGGTCGCCCGTATCGAAGGTCTCAGCGGTGCCATGCTGAACGAAATGCTCGAATTTCCGGGCGGCATTTACGGCCTCGCCCTAAACCTTGAGGAAACTGAAGTCGGTGCTATCGTGCTTGGCGACTACACCAGCATTGGTGAAGGCGACGAAGTCAAAACGACCGGACGCCTCCTCTCCGTTCCCGTTGGTAAAGAATTGCTCGGACGCGTTGTCGATGCTCTCGGCCAACCCCTCGATGACAAAGGCGACATCAACGCCAAAGAATTTTACCCTGTTGAAAAAATCGCTCCCGGCATCATTAAACGCAAAAGCGTCAGCCAACCCGTCCAAACCGGCATTATGGCTATCGACGCGATGGTCCCCGTCGGACGCGGGCAGCGTGAGTTGATTATCGGTGACCGCGCAACCGGCAAAACCACCATCGCCGTCGATGCGATCATTAACCAAGCCCAAATCAACAAAGCCGCCGAAGCCGCCGGCGATGCTGATTTCCGGCCACTCTACAGTATCTACGTCGCCGTCGGACAGAAAAACGCAAACATCGCCCGTGTTGTAAAAACACTCGAGGAACATGACGCGCTCAAATACACCATCGTCATCTCCGCGCCAGCATCCGACTCCGCCACAAACCAATACATCGCTCCATTCTCCGGTGCCTCAATGGGCGAATGGTTCATGGCAAACGGCATGGACGCCATGATTGTCTTCGACGATCTATCCAAACACGCTGTCGCCTACCGCCAAATCTCCCTCTTGCTGAAACGCCCCTCCGGTCGCGAAGCTTACCCCGGTGACGTTTTTTACCTCCACAGCCGCTTGCTCGAACGCTCGGCTCGTCTAAACGAAGACAACGGAAACGGCTCCCTCACCGCCTTCCCAATCATCGAAACCCAAGCCGGTGACGTTTCTGCTTACATCCCGACAAACGTCATCTCGATCACGGATGGTCAGATTTATCTCGAAACCGATCTTTTCTACCAAGGCATTCGCCCTGCTATTTCGGTTGGTCTCTCCGTTTCGCGTGTCGGCTCCGCCGCACAAATCAAAGCCATGAAGCAAGTCGCCGGTAAGATCAAAGGCGACCTCGCCCAGTTCCGCGAGCTTCAGGCCTTTGCCCAATTCGGCTCCGACCTCGATGCAAAGACCAAAGCCCAACTCGACCGCGGACAACGCATTGTAGAGCTTTTCAAACAACAGCAATACAGCCCACTTCACGTCGAGCTCCAAGCTGCCGTCATCTTTGCCATGCAAAATGGCTACTTTGATGATGTTGCCATCGATAAAGTCAAAGACGTTCAGAAAAAGCTCGAAGAATTTTTAAATACTCGCAAAGCCAACATCCTATCGGCGATTCGTGAGAAAAAAGCCTTCGACGACGACATCACAAACGACCTCAAGGCCGCCCTCGACGAGTTCAAAAAGGTATCCCACTAATTTTTTAAAAAATAACAATCCGCCACCATGGCAAACACCCGCGACATACGCCGACGCATCAAGTCGGTAAAAAATACGGCTCAGATCACCAAAGCCATGCAGATGGTTGCGGCGTCCAAGATGCGTCGCGCCCAGCAGGCAGCCACCGCCGGAGTTCCCTATTCGGACTCTCTAAATAAAGTCCTCGTCTCGCTCCGCGATCACGTAGATGCTTCGGCTCACCCCTTGTTGGAGGTTCGCCAAGTAAAGCGCACTTTGGTTCTCGTCGTCAGCACAGACAAAGGTCTTTGCGGCGCACTAAATACCAACCTGCTCCGCGAAGTCTATCCACTCATTAAAGAAACGACAGACTTCATCGCCACCGGAAAAAAAGCCGTTCAATATCTTGTCCGAAACAAACGCAACCTCGTCGCAGACTTCCCGCTTTCCGACATGCCGACGGCCAAAGAAGCAAAACAGATATCCAAGCTTTGCATCGAAAAATTCCTAAGCGGCGAAGTCGATGAAGTCCACGTCCTCTACACAAAATTCATCAACACGCTGAATCTCAAGCCCACCCTCACGAGGCTCCTTCCGATCTCCTCCGTCGAGGCCTCGGGCCGTGCCGAAGATGTTAGTGAACAAGCCGTTCAACGCGCTGAAACAATGCTCTTCGAGCCAAATGCCCACGAGGTTCTAAACACCATCCTCCCCTTCTACGTGCATTTTCAAATTTATCAGATGATTCTAAACGCACGCGCCGCCGAGCACAGTGCCCGAATGGTCGCGATGAAAAGCGCAACCGACAACGCCCAGCAGCTCATCAAAGACCTCACGCTCGAATACAATAAACTGCGCCAAGCAGCTATCACCAACGAACTTCTCGAAATCACAACGGCTCAAATGGCCCTCGAATAGCAATCACTTAAATTCTTCAAAACCAAACAAACCAACTGCAAAAAGATGAGTAATATAGGAAAAATCGTCCAAGTTATCGGCCCCGTCGTGGATGTCGAATTCGATACGGCCAACGGAACCCTGCCAAAAATTTACGACGCACTCGAAATCGACTTAGAAAATAACTCCAAGCTCGTATTAGAAGTCCAACAACACCTAGGCGAAAGCTGGGTTCGCTCCATCGCCATGACAACGACCGAAGGCCTCAAACGCGGCACCAAAGTCACCGCCACTGGCGCACCCATCTCCGTCCCCGTTGGTGAAAATGTTCTCGGACGTATTTTTAATGTCACCGGTGAACCCCAAGACGAACGCGGCCCAGTCCATACCGAAAAAAAATACCCCATCCACCGCCCCGCACCTTCGCTCACCGAGCAAGACACCGAAGCCAAAGTTCTCGAAACCGGCATCAAAGTCATCGACCTCATCTGCCCCTTCACCAAGGGTGGTAAAGTCGGCGCCTTCGGTGGTGCAGGTGTCGGCAAGACCGTCGTCATCATGGAACTCATCAACAACATCGCCAAAGGCCACGGCGGCTACTCCCTCTTCGCAGGTGTTGGTGAACGAACCCGTGAAGGGAATGACCTCTACGCAGAAATGAGCAAAGCCGGCGTCATCAACCAAGAAGACATTTCCAAATCCAAAGTTGCACTCGTCTATGGCCAGATGAACGAACCTCCCGGAGCGCGTCTCCGCGTGGCCCTCTCCGCCCTCGCTATGGCCGAGTATTTCCGCGATGAGAAAAACCAAGACGTTCTACTCTTCATCGACAACATTTTCCGCTTCTCACAAGCCGGCTCAGAAGTATCCGCGCTCCTAGGCCGCACGCCTTCCGCCGTGGGTTACCAACCAACCCTCGCCGCCGAAATGGGTATTTTGCAAGAGCGAATCACCTCCACAAACAAAGGATCCATCACCTCCTTCCAAGCCGTTTACGTCCCTGCGGATGACTTGACCGACCCTGCACCGGCAAACACCTTTGCCCACCTCGACTCCACGATCGTTCTCGAACGTGCCATCGCTGAATTGGGTATTTACCCCGCGGTCGATCCTCTAGCCTCGACATCCAAAGCACTCGCACCCGAGATCGTCGGCAAGGAACACTACGATGTCGCACGCGGAGTCCAAACCGTGCTCCAACGCTACAAAGATCTCCAAGACATCATCGCCATCCTCGGTATGGACGAGCTATCGCCCGAAGATAAACTCACCGTCTTCCGCGCTCGTAAAATCCAGCGTTTCCTCAGCCAGCCCTTCCACGTTGCCGAAGTCTTTACCGGAACTCCGGGACAATACGTCTCGGTCGATGAAACCATTCGCGGCTTTAAAGAAATTCTCGACGGACAGCACGACGATGTCCCTGAAGGAAACTTCTACATGAAGGGCGGAATCGACCAAATCAAGGAATAATCCTCTCGGAAAATCTGCAAAGGAAGTTTAAAAAACAAAAAAAGCTTCCTTCGCAGAAAAGCCAACCCTGACTCTGACTTTTTAAAAAAAGAAACAATCCCGCAAGCATGGCAACTCTCACATTAGAAATCGTAACTCCGGAATCCTTGGCCTACTCGGAACCTGTTGACAGCGTCGTTATTCCGGGTGCCGATGGTGAACTTGGCATCCTCCCCATGCACGTCCCGCTGATGACAGAGCTAAACCCGGGCGAATTGCGGATTTCAAAATCTGGCCAAGAAACCTCTATGGCCATTGGCTACGGATTTGCTGAGGTTGTCTCCGACAGAGTTGTCGTCCTTACCGATACGGCGATTAACGAAGTCGATATCGATGAGTCCGCCGCCGAAGACGCGATTACCCGCGCTAAAAAAGCACTCGAAGACAAGAATCTTGCCACCGAAGATATGCAAGTCATCGAAGCAGCACTCCAACGCTCCTTGGCCCAACTCAAAGTCAAACGTCGTAAACGCAACCATTCCTAAAGCGTTTTTTTTAAAAACTCATCTTTTTCGCGCTTCAAATTTCGGCGATCGAGTGTGAGTAACAGCTTTTTAAAAAAAGCATGGCGCGGGAACAAATATGAAGTATTACGCTTTGTTCCTTGCTGAAATTATGAAAATCGCTACACGAGTGCCATGAGTGTTTACGGAAAATCTCTCCGTTATTTGACTCCCTTTTGGGCACCATCCCTCGGGGGGCTGCTGCTCATGTTTGCAGCCATAGCTTTCAATCTTCTCAAGCCCTGGCCACTGAAGTATCTCGTCGATGGCGTCCTCACTCCTGCCGGCGATGAATCGGTTGCCGCAAGCCGCAAACTCGTCAGCGAATGGTTCGGTAGCGGAGTCGGCTCCCAGATTTTTTGGATATGCATGGTCTTTATCGGAATCAATATTCTTTTGGGCCTCATCACGCTTTGGCAAAATTATATTTTTCTGGATGTCGGACTGCGTGCATTACTCCGAGTCCGCACGGACCTCTACACCTGCTTGCAAGCTCTGCCGCTAAAATTTCACAACATGCGCCGCAGCACCGACTCGGCCTACCGCGTGACCTACGACTCCCAAGCCATCCAGACCATCTACAACAAAGGCTTTAGCGGAATGACAAATTCCCTCCTTCTGCTCATCGGAACCGTTGTCGTCATGTCCGCGATGAGCTGGCAACTTACGCTTGCAGCTCTTGCCATTTTCCCATTTCTTGTCGCGGCAATTCGTTACTACTCACACCGCATCCGAAACCAATCCACCTCCATTCACGAACGCGAAAGCGAAGTGCTCAGCCAAGTCCAAGAAGGGCTCAGTGCCATCCAGATGGTTCATGCCTTCGGACGCGAGGAGCACGAGGTCAAACAATTTCATCACCGTGCCAACGAGAGTCTCCTCGCCAATCTACGCCTAAACATGACCTCCGTGGCGAGTTCTCTCGTCGTCGGCCTGCTCATTGCTTTTGGCACCGCCCTGCTTTACTACATCGGTTCGCACCAAGTTCTCGAAAACAAACTCACGCTCGGAGACCTTACCGTTTTTCTATCCTACCTTATTTTACTTTATCAACCACTAGAGCAAATCACCTACACCGTTTGGGCACTTGAAGGTGCCGCCGCTGGTGCTGAGCGCTGCTTTGAAGTCCTAGAAGCCGAAAATGAAATTCCCGATTCCCCAACGGCTCACCCATTGCCCACTCCACGCGGCGATATAAAATTCGACAACGTTCATTTTTCCTACTCCGAGGATTCTCCCATTCTCAAGGGCATCGACCTCTCTATTGACCCGGATGAGACCCTCGCCATTGTCGGCGGGACCGGTGCAGGAAAGAGCACTCTTCTGAGTTTGATTCCACGTTTTTATAAACCCGACAAGGGAAACGTCTGGATAGATGGTCACAATATTGCCGGTGTTACAAAAAAATCTCTCCGCTCCCATATTTCGCTCGTGCTGCAAGACACCCTCCTTTTTTCAACAAGTATCCGCGAAAATATTGCCTACAGCCGCCCCGACGCCAGCAAAGAAGAAATAATAGAGGCCGCCCGGCGAGCACAGGCACTAGACTTTATCGAAAGACTCCCCGAAGGTTTTAACAGCCTTGTTGGCGAGCGCGGTTCCCAGCTCAGCGTCGGCCAACGTCAGCGTATCGGCATCGCAAGAGCTTTTTTAAAAAATGCCCCCATTTTGCTGCTGGACGAACCCACCTCCGCACTCGACCCAACAACCGAAAAAGCGATTATGGACGCCCTTTCCGACTTGATGAAAGGTCGCACCACCATCATTGTCACGCACCGATTGGGCACGATTCACCAACTAGGCAAAATCGCCGTCTTGGAACACGGCAAGCTGGTCGAAATCGGAACCGGCCCCGAGCTTCTCGAAAAAAACGGCCATTACGCCAAGCTCTACCGAGCAGGGAATTATCCTGAGAGCTAAAAGTTCTCTACTCACTCAGCCACGGCATAGAGTCGGCATCGGACTGGAGAGAGTTAATCACGACATAGAGAACCTGCTCAAGCTTGTCAGCCGTTGTATAGTAAACATCTGTAGCACCGGATGGCACCTCCCAGTTCGACTTCGGCAACGAAGGCAAGAAACGCAAGTTTTCAAAATCCACCGTCATCCGAAAATCTTTACGGACAATTTCCATCTGCACGGGACGATATTCCGAATTCACGGCGATGCTCGCTTTAAAGTCCTCTGCCTTCGCCGAAGTCGCGAGTTGCTCCATCAACCCGCCAGATAAAATCCGCACGTCCTCACCATTCACCGTATCCACAATCGCCACTTTGGGGTTATCGATACTAAACAAAGCTATCAGAAAAACCGCCTGCTGCGAACTGACGGGAATCGTCAGCGGTGTGTTTTTCTTAGGACTTGGCGGTGGCTTCTTTTTAAATTGCGAAAGCAAATACTCCACCTTACTACCAGGAGTTGCCCAGACTTTATTACCAATCCGACAGACCGTAAAATCTTCTCCGAAAACCGGAGCAATCATTTTGACCTTATCCGGCGACTGCACGCTGGCCCGAATTTTTCCACCAACAAAATCTTTTGGCAAACGCCCCTCCACCTTGGAAACACGGAGATCTAGAGTCATCGCCTTCTCCGGCTTGCGTCCATCAGCCAAAAGCACATTAAAAAAAGGGCTAAAGGTCTTACCCAACACATCGTAGGGATTCTCCGTAGGAGCTTTCGCCGCAAAAGCCGTGCCTGCTAGAGAAAACGCAAAAATGAAAATGAGACTCTTCATGCGTGTATTGCTCTCAATCTCGCAGAACAAAGCAAGCTCAATGTGCACGGCAACGAAGAACAAGCCATTTCACCTTTGAATTCACAAAAAATTTACCCCTTCGCTTTCGGATAGCTAGGCCGCAAATAAGCCGAGGCGACAAAAGCTAGGCCAATAAGAATCAGAAAGAGGGAAAGAAATTGCCCACGGCTTAGGCTGGCGACGAGCGGCGCATCCGGCTCACGAAAAAGCTCCGTGACGATCCGAATTAGCGCGTAAAAAATAAAGAAAAGCCCGGTAAGAACCCCATTTGGCAAGCGACAGCGGGTGCGCAGAAAAAAAAGAAGGACAAAAAGTAAAATCCCCTGACCAAATGCCTCATAGATTTGAGAAGGGTGCCGCAGGGTCAAATACTGCGCCATAATGTCGTGAACTTTTGACTCGCTCCCCACAAGCTGAATCGCCTGCTCTGCCGAGACCGGCTCATGAAAAACGGCCTGCACATCCGTTAAAACCCGATAACGAACCTCAGCAACTTCATAAATCTCTTTGGGAAATTGCATAGCCCAAGAAACATTTGTAGCGCGACCGTAGAGTTCACCATTTATGAAATTGGCACATCGTCCGAAAAATAAACCAATCGGAGCCGTGACGACGAGATTATCCCCAACATTTCGCCAGCTCAAATGATATTTCCATGCGTAGATCCACGTCGCGGCGATCAGTCCTATCATTCCTCCATGTGCCGACATACCACCCTCCCACACAAAAAAAATCCGAAGCGGGTTTTGTATAAAAGCATCCCAATCATAAAAAAGCATATAGCCGATACGCCCACCCAAAATCGTTCCAAGAACCACCCAAAAAAGAATAAAGTCCCCCACCTGATTCTGCGGCATGTCCGCATAGCCTTTTCGAGACAGCCAATGATAGAGAAAATACCCACAAACAAATGCCGCTGCATAAGCCAAGCCATACCAACGAATACCGAAATTCTCCGTGAATTGAACAAGGAAAGGACTCAGATCATGAACGTAAGCAAGCGTGTGAACGGTGGAATTAGAAAAAGGCACTTTTTAACAGGTTGAGGGGTTAGCTGAATCGTATTATTGTTGTTTTTTGGGTGCTAGTTGGAATCGACCTGCAACAACTCCTGGAACAGTAAGGTCCTCGTCCAAATCTTCCCATCGTAATGCAAATCCCTCTAACTCGATACTTACTTTTGCGAGCTCTTCTTCTGATGCATTAGAAAGAATTTTAAATCGATCAGCCGGAAATCCAATAATTCTACCATCGTGGAGTTCCATACAGATTGTTCTATTCTCTGACCATGCTCTAATAGCGGCTGGTTCGGTTAATGTTTGAGGTTCAGCGATGGTGGATGTCATAAAATGACTTTCTTAAAGTTGTATAATTTTCAAAAACAAGACTTTTCAATCTCCCGCAAATCGTTTCGACGTACTCCACGATTGTATGCCAATAGAATGGCAGGATCGATCCAAAATTTGCATTCACCCTCGAGAGTTCGCACATGAATGTGAGCAGGCTCATGTCCTTCATCGGAGTAAAAATGAAAACGAAAAGACCCTATTCGCAATACGGTGGGCATGAGGGAAATATATCGTAAAAATCACGTATGGCGATTCTATTTTTACCCAACGTTCGATTGCGAATTATTCCGCTGCTGCCAACGAATAACTCCAAATCGAAAAATAAAATAAGCAAGGATACTCAGAGGCAACGAAAGCAAAATCGACCCAACCAGCAATGGCGGACCAAGATCGAATATCGTCCGCCATTTTAAAATTTCCGAGGGAGCAAAACTGCCCATATGCAGCTCCGGCGGTAAGCGGTGAGGCGAGCTTAGCAACCAGTATCCGGCTTGATATTGTAGGCGAATCAAAAAAGGCAACAGCGGGAGAAGTAAGTCAAAAAGACAAACCGTGACAAAAGCGGTTACTGCATTCACTCGCCCGATAAAGGCGGCTCCGATTGTAAAAATAGACTTCAGTCCATAAGTCGGAACAAGACCAAAAAACGTCCCTATCGCCACGCCACCAGCCAACGAATGCGGACTCCCCTCTTCGTTGAGAAGACGTTGAAACAAATCACGAAAATATTTTATGAGCTTTTGCATGGGTAATTATCATCTAGGCCTTCTATTTATAGAACCGATGTTCGAGCAGCGTAATGCTTATTATAATAAGGCTGAATATCAAACAGACGATGGAAAAAAGCTCGCCCACGCGTGTGTAAATGGTCGGCGATGGATTTTCTTGCACGGATAGCTTCCCGATAAGGACGCCTTCGATAAAAGTGTTGTCTCCCTCAGAAACCAATTTCTCCGTAATGCGGCCATAGGGATCGATGATGCAAGTAATCCCCGTATTTGCTGCGCGGACCATCGGAATTTTATTTTCCACACATCTGAAAATAGCATGGGTCGTGTGCTGAAAAGATCCCGCAGATTCAAGAAACCAACCATCATTGGTAATCGTCGCAAAAAAATTGGCACCTTGGAGCACAAACCCTCGGGCAAGCTCTCCAAGCGTATCTTCAAAACAAATCAGCGGAGCGATTTTTCCACCCTTGCGATCCATTTTGAGAACCACAGGTTTTTCTCCCCGGTCAAAATCCTCGGGCACAAGATCGCCGACAATCCATGCAAAAAGTGGAAAGGAATGACGAAAGGGAACAAACTCCCCAAAAGGCACGAGGTGCATTTTATGATAAACTTGGTAATCCGTGCCCACTTCGTTAAATAAAAGTGCTGCATTAAAATCTCCGTCGGCAGTGAACAAGACCGAACCCAACAGGAAATCTCCATCCCACTTTTTGCGAAGGTCTTGCACGAAATTCCAAGTCTCTTCATTCGATGTTACCGGACGCGTCGTCGCTGCCTCCGGCCATAAAATAAGATCCGGCTCTAGGCTCGCCGCATATTCCGTGAGTTGTTGATAGGTATTCCGTATCGAATCCTGAAAAGCCTTATTCCATTTCTGATATTGCGGAATATTAGGCTGCACGGCTCCGATGCGCAGTGTTTGGGTATCTTTTTCGGATGCCGAACTCACTCGCTTTACCCCATAAATAAAAACAAGCCCGACCAAGGCGACGGCAAAGCCAAAATCCCAGTGAATACGCAAACGCCCCACGCGCATTTCTTCGCGAAAACGTATCAGCGTGAACGCTCCAATCGCATTTACAAAAGCGATCACAAAGGAAAGTCCTCCCACACCCGTGATGTCGCTTAGCTGGATGAGCAAAATGTTTTCATGCAAAGCAATTCCGAAAGCATTCCACCCAAAGCCGCTAAAAACAACACCCCGTAGCCACTCCGTCGCCACCCAAGCACTTGCAAGCACGCCGGCGAGCAATAGATTGTGCCGCGAACTTCTCCAAGGTGATTGCCGCGATATTTTGCCGAAAATCTTCCGGGGGCGACAACAAAATCCCACAAAAAGAGCCCAAAGCGCAGGGTAAATCGCAATAAAGGCACAAAGCGCAAGGTAGCCCGGCAGGGTCACATTATGAATCCAAAAAAAACAGGTGAGAAAATAAATAAACCCCGTCAAGTAACCCAAAGATAAATAATACCACCCACGATATTTTTCCGAAGACGGGCCGAGATAAATAGCTAAAATAAGAGGAATCGCCCCGACCCAAATACTCCAGGCCCAATTAAATGGCGCGAAAGCACAGCCTAGTAAGACCCCGCTCAATACGGCTCCAAGGTAGGGGAGAAATGCTCGAATATTTTTTGGCTTTGAATCAGTCGTCATTATCGAGCGGTGCTTCTAGGGTCACAGTGAATCCAAATCGATGAGGATTTCACGATCTTTCGCGCCGTCTTTAGGGCCGAGAATGCCGCGTTGTTCGAGAATATCGACGACGCGTGCCGCACGCGTATAGCCCAGCCGCAAACGCCGCTGCAACATGGAGGTAGAGGCCTTTCTTTCCTGTTGGATGATTTCTAAACAACGCTCCACAAGCATCTCGTCTTCCTCCGAGATGTCTTCTTGCACGGGGCCCGTAGCCGTGAGCTTGTCGTGAATAGAAGCCTCAAAAACGGGGTCCGATTGGGATGAGACGTGTTTGACAACGCGCGAGATCTCGTCATCGGTGACGAGTACGCCCTGTGTCCGCGTGTGCTTGGAGGTGCCGGGCGGGAGATAGAGCATGTCGCCTTGACCAAGGAGCCGCTCCGCACCATTTTCATCGAGAATGACCCGGCTGTCGATTTTTGATGCGACTTGGAAAGCGATGCGACTCGGGATGTTGGCCTTTATAATACCGGTCACCACATCGGCACGCGGTGTTTGCGTGGCAACAATCATGTGGATGCCGGCGGCACGCGCCATTTGGGTGATTCGCGCAATGGCCGACTCGACATCCGCCGGCGCGGTCTGCATCAAGTCCGCAAGCTCATCAATGATAACCACGATAAAGGGCATTCTGTCCGGAATAATCAAATCATCCTCCTCCGAAAGAGCCCTCGGGGATTCTTCCATCGCGTTTTCGTCGGGTGTCGGGTCGCCGTCCGGAGAAGTTTCGGATGTTTCGCTTGGATTTTCTTCATCGCCATTGCTGCTCGCATCTTCTTCGGATGCGTCGGTAGCATTTTCCTCGTCAAGCGCGGCTTCGGCAGCAAGTTCGGCAGCCGTTTTCGGTTTGGGCCGAGCATTGAAGGAAGCCATATTGCGCACACCGACTTTTGCAAAAATCTTATAGCGCAACTCCATCTCCTCGACGACCCAGCGAAGTGCCATGATGACTTTTTTCGGATCGGTAACCACAGGAGTCACCAAGTGGGGCAGTGTATTATATATCTGCATCTCCACCACTTTGGGATCGATCATGATAAAGCGTAGCTCTTCCGGTGTGTAGCGGTAAAGGAGGCTGGCGACGATGGCGTTTATGCAAACACTTTTTCCGCTTCCGGTCGTGCCGGCAACCAGACAGTGCGGCATCTGAGCGAGATCACCTATAATTGTATTTCCATAAACATCTTTACCAAGTGCAATCGGTAGCCGCGCTTTCGTTTGCGTCCAAGCATCTGTATCGAAGAGTTCACGCAGCGTGACCTTTACTTTTTTAGAATTTGCAATTTCGATCCCAACCGTATCTTTGCCGGGGATTGGCGCAATGATATTGATACGTTCGGCTTTGGTCGCACGGGCGATGTCTCTTTCGAGGCTGACAATGCGGTCCACGCGGACTCCTTTTGCCGGGTAAACCTCATAACGCGTAATCGTGGGGCCGCGTGTAATATCGCCGGGTGCCGTCTCGATATTGAATTGCTGGAGCGTATCTATAATGATACTCTGCTTCTCCAACAGCTCTTCGGGATCGGTGGCCTCTCGACCGGAGGGATCATTCTCATCGAGTAAGTCAACCGGTGGCAAAACGTAATCCTCTATATTTACTTCAGATAATCCGGTGCTGGCCGGTCCGGCCGCATTTTGGGCGTTAATTTCTGCGAGAGTCGGCTTGCGAGGTTTTTGAGGAACGGTGGAGTCAATAATTTTTGGTTCAGGGAGTTTAGATAATTCCCCATCGTTTTCTTCGGTTGCTGCGGCCTCTTCTTTTTTAGATTTTTTACGGAGCTTGCGTTCGAGCTTTTCGGTTTGCTTTTCGAGTTGTTTTTGCTCTTCAAGCATCCGCTGTTCCTCATTCATGGCGGCGAGCCGCTTAGCACGGGCGGCAGCAATTTGCTCAAAAATAAAGCTGATGACACGCCGCGTAAAAACGATGGGGTGGAAACCGGTTGTCAGGATTAAACTAACCACATAAAGCGTTAGCAAAACGAGCACGGAACCGACGGCTCCCAGTGGCTCGCCGAGAGCTTTCCCTCCCAAATAAGTGCCTACCCAGCCGCCAGCTCCGCCGCGATGACCGCCCCGAGCATCGCTAATCGGATTTTCCCACGAGGGCATGATCGAGGGCAAAAGCTCGGCCATGCATGCAACGCATAGCAGGCTTAAAAGTGCCCATCCTAAACGTCCCCGCAAGCGAAACTTAGGCACAAGCATTTTTCCAATCCCCAATCCGACGACCAACATGGCTAACCAGTAAGATGCGATTCCGAAAAAGAAATAGCAGTATCCCCCGAGAAAAACGCCGACCATCCCAATCCAATTGTGGATCGAAAGATTGGGTTCCGAAGTAATGTTGATGAGCGGCATCCAAGTCCGTGCATCCGCCGCATCATAGGAAATGAGGGCTAGAAACAGGAGAACGCCAAAGCCTACCAGACAGATGCCGAGGGCTTCGCTCCAAGCTTGAAAACTACGCGCACGATTCATTCGAGTGCGGCAATCTGCTTGATTTTCTCTTTTCTGACAAGAACCACTTTACCAAAGCAGCCTAAATTTGCGCTTTTTCGAGTGCGAAAATTATTGACAGCAACGGCCAAATTTCATCTTCTTAGGAAGCAATGAAGCGTCCAATTTTTTTCACACTAGCCATGCTAATCGGCACTATCCCTCTTGCCTACTCGTTGACGCAGGTTCCCCGGGATTATCCAAAGCAAGATTCCCCCCTCCCTCGCCTCGCTAAAAACGAAGATCACTTGATGGGGATTGTTACAGCAATTTACCAGAACGATGTTGTCCTTTTGGCAAACGATCCGGCGCGACATGAGGTCTTGCTCAAAGACGTGAAAGTCAATTCCGCTGCTAAAGAACGCGTGAAAACAAGCGCAGCAAATCCTCTGACGCTGGCTTCGACCACGACGGCTGTCGGCGAGATTCTTCGCGCAAACCCCAAGGAGGCCGTCGAGACGACCGCTGCCGCTTTTTCGCTGCTCGGCCCCCAAGGGCTAAATGTTTCTCCACAATCTCAGGTTTCGGTTGCCGCAAGTGCCATTCACGCAATCAATGGCAAAGGCTCCAACTACCTTGATAACCTTGCCATTGTTATCGGTTTAGCGGTCGAGCGTCTGCCTCAGGAAAAAATCGCTCCAACCATTCGCCAGTTGCGCTCGCTTGCGA
>JBKEAD010000255.1:0-8352 GCA_047971915.1 Chthoniobacterales bacterium | reverse complement strand
TGCGCTGCATGCCGGGAGAAAGAAAGCTGTCCGGCCCGAGGAATGCGGCTGCAGCACCGTGAGCGTGACAAGTCAAAAAAGCATCTGGAATCTCTCGCTGAAAAAGATCTCTGATCGCAGCATTTTCCGGCGAAATTTTTGCACCAAAAAAATCATCATGCTGAAGATTCACACCTTTAGCATTGTAATAGCCGCCTTGAAAACGAAGATGCCCCGGCGGAATGGGTTGAAGTTCTTTGACGCGTCGGCCTTGAAATAAACTGCCGTCCGCCTGAAGCCCCTGTTGAACCAGATAGAGATCTTCTAGCTCCGCTCCATTCAAATGGTCAACCGCCGCCGCCGCACGGCCATCCGGATTCAGACAAGGAATTAAAATAAGACGAACTTTTTCGATGAGTTTGCATAAGTCGTCATGCTCCTCGGAAAGAAAATCTCGCCCACTCCTCAAAAGTTGTATCACATTCATTACAAGGGCAATACCTTCAGTTTCCCCACCATGAATCGATCCAATCAAAACAAGCGTCGATCGATTACGCGCCGCCGGATCGTAAAAACTCTCCGGTCGATCTGAGGCCATCGCACTAGAGATGGTCGCCGTAGATAAAGAACGTTTTAAAGAACTCGGCAAAAAAGCATAAATTGGTCGCCCACCCGCACTTTGCCCCAACAACGTTGCGGGATACGCCGTATTTTTTTCCTCCGCAATTTCTTTAATATCATCCAAACGCGTCCGCCAAAAATTCGGTCGTGAAAAAAGGTGTGGGTTTCGCTGACGAAGAGCCTCCAGAGGAGAAGGCAGTGGCATTGGTGAATGCATCATTTTCTTCTCTTGATATTGGTTCCTGCTGGTCTTGTCAATCTGCTCTTGAAACTACAGGTTTTCTTATTCTCCTATTTTCCTTATTTAAAAAAGCACGCCGCGTGATGTGAAGCCGGAGTCTCGTGATCTCTTGCTGCTCCCCCCATGTGCTCCGTCGTTGTAATGAATCAAAATTTCAAAAGCGAAAAATCTCTATTCGCCCGATAGCTTGTCCTTACGAATTTTTGATTTTAATTTTTCAGCCTCTTCCTCTAAGCGAGTGATTTCACTACGGAGCTGACGTCGGAGCATTTCAACTTCCGCCGGGTTATTTGCGTTTTTGGCAATCTCCGGTTCCAGAAGAAGTTTCTTTTCTGCAATTTTCGACTCATAGAGTGAAGTCGTCTCAGCCAAACGTTTTTTTTGCTCTTCGGAAAGCTCCGTCGTCGGAGATTTTGCCTCAAGTTTTTCCATCGCAATTTCGTAAGCAGTTTTCATTTGGATTGTATCAAAAATTTTTCTTATTTTGCATTTCGGCTTATTTGAAATCAAGTGTAGCGTATTTAGATGTTTCCATTTTCTTTGTTCAGCACAGATTTCGACGGAACCCTATTCGGTTTCTCAAATCAAAACAAGTGCTCACAATCCATGCAAAAGCTTTTGCAAACTTACGCCGACCAACAAGGCATTTGGGTCGTCAATACGGGGAGAAGTTTCCAGCATACTCTAGAAGGCTTAGCGGATTATCAAGCCAGCATTCTCCCACATTTTTTGATAGTTAACGAACGCCATATTTTTGAGCTTTGTGGCAAAGAATATAAGCCTTGGAATTCATGGAATACACCTTGCGACGAGCATCACTTAGCCCTCTGGCAGTCTTGTGAATCATTAATCGCCGAGTTAAAAAACTTCGCATCCGAAAATAATGGTGTGACCTTTATCGACTTTGAAGGAAACCCTGAAGGAATTGTTGCAGATGATATGACCTCGCTAGAAAATTTTATTATTTTTTTTGACCGGAAGCGAAAAAATTTTCCTGATTTTTCTTATGAAAGAAACTCTATTTACCTCCGATTTTCTCATATTAAATATAATAAAGGAAAAGCACTTCAACATTTACAAAAATCTTTAAATATCGGCCCGGATTCTACGGCTGTTGCTGGCGACAACATGAATGACTTGAGTATGCTGAGAAAAGATGTTGCCGAGTTTTTATTATGCCCGGAGAATGCTGTGCATGAGGTAAAAATGCGTGTTCAAAAGTTAGGCGGACAAATCGGCGACTATCCTGCGGAAGAAGGTATTATAAATGCTTTAGAAAAACTGATTCATCCACAAAGTTCATATATAATGACAACATCCTACCCCTAATTTTTTTTGGTGAATGTTTTTTTATAAGGAAAGCAGGAAAGTAGGAAATTTTTTTTCGATAGGATGGGCAATGATGTTTTCATTTTCAGGTCCTAGCTTTCTTTTCCCGCCTTCCTGCTTTCCTTATTTAATAGAGCTTTTCTCGTTTTAATATTCTCTCCGAGATGGATAGGAGTTCCTTGAACTAAGCTTAAAAAAACTCGGATTAGCTCACTACCCCGAACTTTGGGATATTGCTATGTTCGACACTAAAACAGCTTCTTCTTTCTTTTCGCTACACACGAACTTTGGGGATGGACCTCCCAACTAACATGGAACAAGTTAGTCTTCTTTTCACCCCCATGCGCCCTTGCGGTCTGATGCTAAAAACTTACAAATTCCCTGTGCGGCCAATCCTAATCTTTAGCATAAGGCTGCAAAAGATCTATCTTTAGAATTTCCTGAAATTTATTAGAATCGATTTCATGACGAAATCTCGGGTCGTTACGAAGGCGTTGCCTCATTTTAATACCTCCTAATTGAAGAGCTTTTTCCAAAGCGGCATACGCTCTTTCTTCATCTTTTATACGAAAGTAATAATTCGCAAACATTACCTGAATCTCTGCGGAATCGGGATAGGCATCCTGCAAAGCTTTGATCAATTTTTTAGCAGCTTCCAGCTTAGATTCATTTGCAAATAAAACAAGGCTCGCTTCCGAAAAATCTTGATTCGTCACCAAATTAGAAAAGTCTGACTTTGCTAAAATATCTGCGGCTCGATCCGGCTCACTAACTTCAATATGGAGTTTTATAAGATTTACTAGGGCATCTAAATTTGCCGGATCTGCTTTATAGGCACGCTGTGCCTCATCAATTTGCTTCTGCATTTCCTTGCGCTTAATTGCCAGACTATAAAAACCCACTAAATGGCGGTTATTTATATCATTCTCCAATGCTTTCAAAAGCAGTGCCTGCACCTCCTCAAATTCCCCCTTCTCCCACAGTAAACCACTCAAGGGCAAAAGAGCAGACATATTTTCAGGATAAAGAGCTAATGCCTGCCGATACGCTTTTTCAGCCTCTTTTTCCATTTTATGATGCTTATACAAATTTCCAATTGTTGTTCGTAAATTAGAAAATGAACGTTGCGCATCATAATCATGCGTAAATAAAGGGTCCTCCAACAGCCGCTTATTATAAGCTTCCCAAAATTGAAAATCTTTTTTGACAAGCTCCGGCGAAATTTCGGTGACTTCTTCTTTTTCAAGCTTCAAAATCAAGCCATGAGGAACTGCGTAACGGTAAGACCACTCCATCGGACTACTTTCTTCCACAAAAAATTCGTGTGAATCGCGATTATGTTTAAAAATCCACTCAGCAACGGCAGAATGCGGATAAAATGATTTATTGATAGAACTAGGATCTTTCTCCTGCTTCATCGCCTCTTTACTAATAGATAGAATATCTTCCGCATCCGGCAGAACTAAGTATTTATCGGGATAATGGTGATCACGCCCGAGAAATTTCTCGAACCATCCTTTAACCTTTGGCCTTTTGTCGGTATATTGATCTGCAATATATCGAAGATAATAAGGCTCCGCTGTTGCATTTTGAGTAATGATATAAACATCACTCCGATCAAAGTCCGGATCGCGCTTAACCGATGATTTTTGTCCGCTTTCACCAAAAATCATATAGGTCGGAACAAAACGCCCCGGGTCACTGCCTCCAAATAATACCGCATCTTTTGGCAAATCTTTTAAAATCTCATACCCAAATTCCCATCCAAACCAACGCCCTCTTTGACTACACACATCTGCATTTTGAGAAAGTGTCCAAATCGGTAAAACTAAAAGACCCCAAGCGGCAATATAAGATTTTTGCCACTTATTTTGTAGCCAGAGAATCAACTGGGCACACCCTGTCGAACACAATAAAGCAAATATCAGATTCGTATGCGTATGATAAGGCATTTGCAACCACCAACCCGCTTTATCAATATCTGCTCTATCTGCTATCGGTTGAGAAAAAGCTGCTAAAATAAAAGCAAAATTCAATAAATAAATCCAAACCCGTTTTTTAAGCTCCAATCGTAAAATTGCAAAAATACACAGGAAGAAAGAAGGCAGGGCGAGAAGAGTAAAGTTATCTAAAATTTTTACCCAAAATAACCCGGTCCAATCATTTGCAACCTCCAAAATTCCCCTCTTTTTTAAAATTCCATCGGAGTTATCTTCATCGGACGCCCCCTCATCATCCGATACGCCGACACCTTTCCCAATCGTTCTTAAAAGTTGAGCCGATAAACTGCCGTGATACTGACTCCTATTAAAGGCATAATAAAAGCCTTCTGGCGTTTGAGTATAACTCCAGTTCATCGGAGGATTTGTCGAAGATGCGATGGGGAGATAAATATAAGGCAACAATCCGAAAGCAACGGCTAATGGAAGATAAGCAATAAAATTCCAATTGATCTTTAAACGTCTAATCCAAATTACAATAATAAAAAACACCAAGCCACACCAAGCAAACCGTAAGGACGCTGCGAGTGTAGCTTGCTCTTTGGAAAGCAAACCAAATAGTAAATAAAAAAGAACTCCCGTAGCAAAAGAGCCTAGCAGCAAATCTAAAAAAACCTCACGCCGAAGTAATAAAATAACAATAAAAGCTAGGGGGGTGAGTGTGAGAGAAAGATTATGATTACTAAAAGCAAGTGTTAGAAAAAAGAAAGACAGGATAAGTGTCAGATCACTACTCGGACGACGAATTAAAATATAAATTGAAACAAGATAGATACCTATCAATAAAGCGTGCAAAGTATAAACTTCTGCGATGACTGCTTGACTCCACATCGATTCGCTAAAGGCAAAAAGAAGAGCAAATGTCAGGCTGCTCGAAAAAATAATTTGCCAACGCGCCAACGGGAAAATCCACCGGGTCGCATTATGAGCGAGCGAAGCTGCTAACGCCACTGCTAGAGAGCCAAGAATGCCGCTAAAAATATTAATTTTCCAAGCTGCGTTACCGAAAGGAAAAATCAACTGGAAAAGCCATGTTAAAAAAGTCCAGAGTGGATAAGCCGTCGGGTGAGGAACGCCAAAGTGCTGGGCAGCCACCATAAATTCACCGGAGTCTAGCAGGCTGACATTTGGAGCAGCCGTCCAAATATAAACGACTAGGCTAAAAACACCTGCAAGGATGCCACAGACTAAATCAAGCCTATTCCAAAGCCTTGCACGTTTGGGAGTATCATTCAAAGTCATCGTATCGAAGTCGCGGATAAACGTTTTGTTTTTTGCGAACAAAATCCTAATTTAAAAACACGCAAGGCAGCCTCTTTTGCAATAGACGAAGTCATTTTAGTTTGTCCCGCACGTCTTTCGGTAAATAAAATCGGCACCTCGCTTAACTTCCGACCATCGCGCCACAGAAAATAGTGCAGTTCGATCTGAAAACCGTAACCCTCTGCCGTAAAAAGCTCCCAAGAAAGTTCGCGCACGACATCGCTGCGCAGAGCCTTGAAGCCACTCGTGGCATCCGAAAGCGGCAGGCCTGTGCAAAAACGCACATAAACCGAAGCCCAATAACTCAACCATAAACGATGCTCCGGCCAATTCTTCACACGCACCCCGTCTTTATAACGAGACCCTATGGCCACATCGCTACCAGCTTCGACTGCTGCCAATAATGCTGGAATATCTGCCGGATCGTGCGATAAATCCGCATCCATCTCCAACAAGACATCATAGCCATTTTGAAGCCCCCAAGCAAAGCCTTCACGGTATGCCGTTCCGAGTCCATTTTTTCCCGAACGTTCTAATAAATGCACGCGGGAACCAAAAGTTTCTAATGATTTTATTTTCTCAGCCGTTCCATCCGGCGAAGCATCATCCACAACAAGAATTTCTATTCTCTTATCACATGAGAGCGTAAGGTTTATTATATCTATAATACAGTCCACCTCATTATATGTTGGAATGACTACCAGTGGATGCTGAATAGAAAAAGCCCGTGGCGACATTTCTTCAAACATTTCATTTCTGCCCTTGCGCCAACTTACAGGCATACACACCATTAGAGGAAAAATGACCCAAGCTCCAAAAGCTCCCCATAGACATAGTGAATACCAAGTGGGTGGTTTAAATTCAAAAATCACCTCATCGCCCGTCTGAACATTTACTGCCGGTAAAGCATTTAATGCGCGATAAATAGGTGCGTTTTTTCCATCAATCCTTGCCGTCCAATCGGGATGCCATGATGTGGTCGCAACTAGATATCCGGCTGAAGGAATCGTATCAAAAGTCATCCTCCCATAACCCTTTTCTTTTACAGCTACCGATGTAAAGTTTGCATTAGGAGAAATTTCTTCATCCTTAGCCATATCTTTAAGCGAAGTGATCGCTTGGTCTGATGAGTCTTTACGATTTAAAAAAAGCTGTTTATCGAGTGATGAGAGCAGCCCATCAGCCATTATATTTAAATCAGATAAATTTGCTTCGACCGTTTCATTCGCTATATAAGCATCTCCTATAAAGCCGGGGTTTGTTAGAATGAGAAATTTTTCGTTCTGATAGATTTCAGGAAAATATTTCTGTAATTTTTCGATATAGTTTTTCGGAGTATCTACATCTGTTTTATCTATCAATATAGTAGAAATACCGACCACATTTAAATAAGCCTGTAAATGCTCGTCAGATAATGTCGAAATAGCCTGCAAGGCTGCCGTTCTCTTTGGTTGTAAATAATTATTAAATGCTTCCTGTGCTAGGGGAACACCGGATAGTGCGGGTAACATTTGGTAAAAGTAACGACCGGAAACGGGATAAACATAGCCTTGGGGAGCTTCTTTTTTCAAAAAATCACAAGCCTCTACAAAGTCGTCATAGACACCTTCAGAAAGCGGTGATTTCCAAAGAGGCCGAGCATAGGTTTTTATATCTATCCCCAAAGCAATTATTAAAATAAATAATAGTGCTAAATGGAAAACCAAACGGCGAGATTCCGACTTTTTATTTTCATCGGCAGGAGTAAAAATCATCCTTAGCATCAATGCTGCACTGGCAATGGTAAAAACATGGCCAACCACCTGAAAAAAATCAAAAGGTGCCCGGATATTATCGTAAGGCGGCACCCAATCTAAAAGTCTAAAGCCCGGAACGATAAAATAAATGCTGCAAAATATAATACCGACTAATCCTTTTCCCGGCAGGCTATTTGGTAATAAAAAAAAGATAAGCCAAGCTTGAAAAGCGAGTGCTGCCCAAGACAGAGCCGGCGCATAATGAGGTGCTGCATTCGCTAATTTTAAATAAGATAACTGACCGCCAAGAATACTTTCCGGCCCAAAGGAAAGCCAGAAGGCCACAAGGCCGAGGGTGATAAAAAGCTTGAAGTGCCCAGCGAATGGGTGTTGCTCAAACCGGTCTCGGTAAAAAAGAAAAAAGACAGCACCTATTAAAACGATTGGAAGTCCGAGGAAAGTTCCGGCATTGGCTGTTACTGCTGAAAATCCACCTTCTGTATTTTGAGTAAAAATTCGATCAAAATCGATCCATGATAGAGCCGTTTTACTTGCAAAGGCATGTTGCCACCCCTCAAAGGGGCCAAATAAAAATCCGGCCATGAAGCTCGACTCGCGGGCACTCGGCAAATTTGGCAAGAGTGCCAATAGCAAAATACTTATAAAAACGAGCGATAAAAGAGGGAGCTTAGGACGTAAAAAACTCGCTTGTTTTAAATAACAATAAGCACAAAAAAATAATAGCAGTGGAGTCGCAAGCACGGCCGTTTTTGCATAAGTTAAAAATAATAGTGAATATAAGATGCCTGCTAATAATGCAGAGCCGACAGAGGGGTATTTAAAAAAATGATAGAACCCAAAAAAACACCAAGGTAGCACAGCGAGGGCAGCCACGACGACAAAATGCTCGACCCCGACGAGGCGATTCAGCCAAGCCGGAGCACCCAGCGTTAAAATAGCAGCGGTCAAAGCAACAAAGCGATCTTTTGTCATTTGCAGCATCAGTGCTCCCATTCCTGTGACCGCGGAGCCGAAGCAGATAAGTGCTATTATTTTGGGGCCTGCTAAATAACCGAAAACTAGCGAAAAAATGCCTAGTAAAATATTAGAGAGAAGGCTTGTCATCTGATAAGCCAGAGGAAAGCCTAATAAAAAATTGGGGGACCACCACGGGAAGTGACCT
>JBKEAD010000243.1:0-11222 GCA_047971915.1 Chthoniobacterales bacterium | reverse complement strand
ACTCCCAATCTCCCTAGCCAGATTCCTGCCAGCCGATGATACTGGCTAGTTCGCTGGGGTCGGCGGTGTTAGAAGATGCTCCGAGTGAAGTGGATATCGTTTGGCGATTCGCTGCATAGCTACATGCTTGCGGCCTTTTTCCTTTTTCAAAGCAAAGAAGCTCTTCTTCCGGTAAAGTCGTCCACTCCGGCAAGGGGAGAGGTTCCGCAGAAGGAGCGTCGCACAAGTAATGCCTCATCCAACCCAACATCGCTTCCAGTGCCGGAGGATTAAAGCCATGCTCCATCTCCAGAGCTTGCCAATCAAAATGTTTTGCCGCCCCATACAGATCATAAATATGCTCGGCGTGCCGACAGGTAAACTCCAGAGCTTCTGTGCCAAATGCAGGCTGATCGTAACGAGCATTTAGCACAAGAAGCGGCCTCGGAGCGATCGCGCCCAAAAGATGCCATTGCTCCGCGAAAGAAAGACCGCCCGGCAATGTCTCGCACATACAGTTTCTGCGCGTAACGTAAGCTTCAAACGATCCCATAGACGACACGGGCACCGCCACCTTTACCCGCTCGTCTATTGCGGAAAGCCAAGTCGCCTGATTGCCCCCGCCCGAAGCACCGGTAACGCCGATTTTATCCGGGTTTACAAAAGGCAGGGACGCCAAGACATCCAGAGCGCGTATATTATCCCGCACTTGAAATCCGAGCAGCGAATCGCCGGAAAGAAAAAGTTCACCCGCCTTCGCCGCGCCGTGATATTGCCACACGCGCTCCTCGTCACCGCGCTCCCCGGCACCAGCCGCATCCACGCTTAGTGTCACGATACCATGCAGGGCGAGAAGGTGTCCGCGTGCCTGAATTTTTGCAGCGATTTTTCCCTGTCGCCAATGCCCGTGCATATTCAGCACTGCGGAAAATTTACCCTCTCCGTCCGGAATGTAAAGATTGCCCGTAACGCAAATATCCGGCGCAGAGAGAAATGAGACTCGCTGAATGCGATAACCCGTCATTTGGATTTCTCCGTGCGTTTCCAACTCGGGCGGAGAGTCCGCTTTGGGAAGATGCAAGCGATCCTTTAACGTCTGACGAAGTAACGCGACTTGTTCCTTCCATTCTTCAAGCGAAGTAGGGAGCAGATGACTACGCGATGCCGCCCGTGCCTCGTTCCGTAAACGTTCGTAGTGCGAATGAACTGGTGATAGAAAAGCCATAGTTAAAAATACTATCTCGCTTGACCTACAAATCGCTCCAATCCGCTCTGATAGATTTTTTCAATCTGCTCGGGACTTAATGCTTTTTCAAAAATACCGAGATCGTCGGCGAGAGTTCCCACAGGCGCATTCAAACCAAAAGACAATGAGCCATTGAGCGGCGCTGCGGAAATTTCTGAAAGCTCCAAATCCTTCGAGACTCGCGCTTCACCGTTCACATAGAGCACCACATGCCCCTTGTCGAAGGTAACAGCAAAATACGTCCAATCGTTTTCGGGCAGATCATTCAGAGCCGTCGTGTAGAGGCTCTCTTTTTCTGCCGAAAAAGAGAGCCTATTGAATCGATCTATTCGTAAAATAAACGTTCCGGCGGTTTCTGCGGATTGTGAGCGACGCATCATCGTGAGAGGGCCCACATCCACCCTGCGAAGCCAGACGCTGATTGTCATTTCAGAAATGGCACCTACAAATTCAGGGCTGCGTCAAAATATTTCTTAAGACGATAGGGGCGAAAGCTAAGTTAGTGAGTTATTTTTGGAGTTTTGGGTTGGGGTAGGTTTTGCCTACTATCTAACACGCTTTATGAACTTGAAAAAGATAAAAAAAAACCACTCAGCACAAGCCAAGTGGTTTTTTAAAAACGATGATAGAGTCTTTTTATAAATTTTGCGTATTCGGCAAATTCATCTGATCTTTCTGAATGGCCGGAACAACTTCCTGAACTGCTTGTTTCAACATTTCAATCGTTTCGGCCTTGTCTTTACCTCCCGGAGTAAATCCCTTCAGCACGGGCGCACTCACGATGACATAAGCCCAGCGATTCATTTTGTTATAGAAAAGCATATCGAAATTCGTCTTTAAAATGCGGGTCATGTTGTCATTGGTGGAATAATTTTTTGCCACAAACCAATACATGAAAACCATCGGCAACTCTTTAAACTCACCAGGACCTACCTCTACTTTGCGAACAAGATCCAGCATAGTAACTTTCGTTTCTCCACCATTTTTTAAGTCAATTTCGACTGGCTGGCTTGCCTTCATCGTCCATCCCTGAGCCGGGAGACAAATTTCCGGACGATGAATACTACGTCGATCCGTCCCCGCCAAAACGATCTGGCAATTCACCGTATTACCCGCCATGTCGGAGTAGCTCCGTTTAGCAAACTCGGTATCTTTCGGAAGAATGACACGCTCCCCCTCGGAGACTTCGCCATCCTGCCCGAACATTCCAAGAAGTCTGTAGGGTAAATCCAAGACGACTCCGGCTTCGGAAGCCTCACTCGATTTGAAGGACACATTGCAAAAAGCAGCCGTTACCAGCGCAAAAAGAGCGAAAAGACCAACCGCAAGCCATGTGCGTTTTCCTTTTCTAATCGAACTATCATTTGCAGGTTTATTTTTCATAATATCAAGCCGCATTCTCCGGTGCCTCTTTTTCAGAGGCAATCAAATCGGCGGGTTCTTTTTTATCAAATCGACTAAGCAGCTTCGAGTTTAGAATTTTTGCAATCAATAACATACCGGCAAGCGCAATCGCAAAAACCACAAAGCCCGATGCCATATGAAAGGTCGAGGGATCTTCCAAAGCATGTTTCCCGATGGCAAACTCAGCTCCAAATGCAAGCGTGCCGAGCGTCAGCATCATAATGCGTATCAAATTTCCCAAGATCGCCAAAGGAATCGAGCATGCGACTAAAATAATCTGCTTCCACCAAGCTTTGAAAGTAAAGAATGCGTAGAGTGCCGACACCATCATCAAGGCAAAAAGACTGCGGATACCACTACAAGGATTAGCAACATCAACCGAGAATTTTTGACCCGTGGCAAGTCCGGCAGCATAATCCGGTGCGGATAAAATACCCGTTCCCTGCTTAATTGTCGGAATACCGATCAGATTCAATGCCTGCACACTCGCTTCGGACATGATCAGCCGCAACGGAAACGCCAGATATTGCTCCATAAATAAAAGCGGCCACATAAACCCAAGAAAAAGCCAAGGAAAAAACAAGGCTCCCATGTAACGCCATCCCAGAACGAACAGCACCATCCCCGCCAGCAAAATCTGTATCGAAATATATCCGAAGTAGTAATTATCCGCCCGATAGCCTGCGAAATAAAAGAAAAAGCCTAGGAGAGAAACCATGCCGCCAAAAAGCAAGCTCGGCTGGATCGGAGTCGAAGACAGCTCTTTTCGCTTCTCATACAGCATAAAAGCAACCGCCATCGGCACGATGAAACAATGCTCCCAATCCGGCAATTTCCAAAAATCGTCCAAGTAAGAGGTCATCGGAACCCGCGAATACAAATATCCATGCGCATAGGGAAACGCCCCCAAAAGGTAGGCAATGATACAGCCCGGAATCCAAAGTGAAAAAATAAGCGAAAGAGATCGGCTACGATCCTCAGCCGCCTCTACAAAAGGAGGCTGCTCCCGCTCAGAAGGCGGCATCGTCGATTCCTCTGAAGGCGCATTTATCTCCTCGGAATTTGAAATTGGAATAGAATCAGACATGAAAAGTTTTCGGGTTCGCTAAATCGCGGTTTGTAATTTTCGCGACCACTCCACTCAAAAAAAGCAACGAAATCAAGTTAGGAATCGCCATAAGTGCATTTGCCGAATCCGAAAAATCAATCACCAAGCCACTCGGAATCGTCGCGCCAATATAAACAACGACCACCCAAAGCACTCGGTATGCAGGAATAAAAGCCACCCCACCGAGATACTCCACCGCCTTTTCCCCGTAGTAACTCCAGCCCAGCATCGTCGAAAAAACAAAGGTAATCAGCCCCAAAGAAAGAAGAGGCTTACCAATCAAAGGAATCGTCCCAAAAGCATATTGAGTCATCGCCATACCCTCCAAGCCGGAACTGTGCGCTCCCGTCACCACCAAAGCCAAACCCGTAAGCGCACAGACAACAACCGTGTCCCAAAAAGTCCCCGTCATCGAAACGAGTGCCTGCTGAACCGGATTCGCCGTCTTAGCTGCCGCCGCCGCAATAGGCGCACTACCCAAGCCCGATTCATTTGAAAAAAGCCCCCGCCGCACACCCGCCTGAATCACTGCACCCAAGCCGCCACCCGCAACTGCCGCACCGCTAAAGGCATCTTTAAAAATCACTCCAAGCGCAGCCGGAAGCTCCGGCAAGTGCATTACGATAACGATCAAACAAGCCGCAACGTAAGCAACAACCATAAACGGAACGAGAAAGTTACAAAAATTCGAAATACTCCGAATCCCGCCAAACACAACCGCCGCAACCGCCGCAGCCATCACGAACCCAACCCCCGCCTTTACCCAAGTCGGATCCATCTGAGGCAACAAACCGACAACAGCCTCCGCCACGGCCTTTCCCTGAAACATATTGCCAATCCCAAAGGCAGCAATCGCGGTAAAAACAGCGAACAAAACACCCAACCATCCCAAACCAAGACCATTTTTTAAAACATACATCGGCCCGCCCGACATCTGCCCATTCGCGTTTTTTTCACGATACTGAACGGCAAGAATCGCCTCCGCAAACTTCGTCGCCATACCAAAAACCCCCGTAAGCCACATCCAAAAAATAGCCCCCGGCCCGCCGGCACCTATCGCAACGGCAACCCCCAAAATATTCCCCGCACCCACCGTCGAAGCCAACGCCGTAGTCAACGCAGCAAAATGACTAATATCCCCCTCCCCATCCCGCGAACGCGAAAACGTAATCCGCAACGCCGGCAAAAGATACCGCTGAATAAGCCGCAACCGAACCGTCAAAAACAAATGCGTCCCCACTAATAATATAAGCAACGGAGGCCCCCAAAGAAAGGCACTCAATTTAGCGGCAAAAACTTCAAGCGATTCTATCATAAATCTATTCTAAAATTAAAAAAGAGGGGGAATTTAACGAAAGGGCTTCTACGGTAAAAAGATGTCAGAGCAAAGCAAATATATTTTTTGTAACGGCTGACTCCCTCACCACAAATGTTTGAAGCAACTATTCAGCAAACTTGCACTCTCACGATTCATTCAATATATTCACAAAGCACGAACTACCGTGAACGCATCACCATAGACCCTCTAATTCGCAGTGGAAAACCCTGCATTCGAGGCACGCGAATCACTGTATCCGATATTTTCGACTACCTTAGTGGAGGCACAACTACCTCGGAATTATTAGACGATTTTCCAGATTTGACCATTGATGACGTCCAGGCCGGCTTCGCCTTCGCAGCAGATCGCGACCGCAGTATAAATTTCCTCCCTCATGAAGCTGCTGTTTGATGAAAATCTTTCGCCTAAACTTTCACAACTGCTAAGTACTCTTTTTCCAGGCAGTGCGCATGTTCGAGAATGTGGCTTAGTTGGACAGACAGACGATACTATTTGGAAATATGCACGTAACGAAGGCTTCGCTATCGTTTCTAAAGACTCAGACTTTCAGCAACGAAGTTTACTTTTTGGACATCCCCCAAAAATCATTTAGCTACGTATCGGAAATTGTACTCGCACTCAAATTGTTGAACTTATCAAAATTCATGTACAAGATATGCTTGCTTTCGAAGCAAATCCGTTTACCTCAATTCTTGTTCTTTCATAACCGGGCAGGAGCAAGCTAGGACTCTGCACGCTCTTCTACTACATCTGCCACAATAGAACAAAAACTCTTCCGCCATGCCGCTGGATCTGCCTCGCGCAAAAGCCACTCTCGCCCCTTCGCTCCCATAGTGGCGCGTTCCTCTCGGCTGAGTTTCTCCATCGCTTGCACCGCAGAAATTAGAGAATCCACATTGCCCGCTTCAAAAAGCAAACCCGTTTCACAATCAATGACCGTTTCCTTCAGACCGCCCGAAGCTGCTGCTATCATAGGCTTTCCAAAATCATAAGCCTCGTAAGTCACCAGCCCAAGCGGCTCCCACCAGATCGAAGGAGCTAACATCGCGCGGCAGCCTGCAATCAAGCCCGCTTTTTTTTCACCATCCACAAAGCCTGCATACTCGATTTTATCACTCTGGATAGCCACTTTTTTCACCGCCGCCTCCATTGCCCCCGTCCCGCCAATAATCAAACGCGGGGCACGTTCTCCAAGTCGTTGCCAGGCGTCCAGAACGGTCTGAACTCCCTTCTCCGGAATAAGTCGCGAAAGAAATAAATAATAATCCCCCTCTCCCGTCTCACCAGCCGCCGGACGGGCATCCCACGAGTGCCGAAGCGTCACAACCCTCTCCGCCGGCACTCCCGCCTCAATAAACTTCTCCCGCATAAACTCAGAGATCGCCACCCACCGCTTCACCACGTCCAAATCCCCGCTCGCATGCAGACGCTTCAAAAGCAGAGCAAAAAGAGCCGACTTCAGCCGCGAGTTTTGCCACGTCCCAGCCAGCACTTCAGCGCGATAATTTCTCCTCAGACTCTCTTCCTCAATTCTCTCACCTGTCCACAAGCTCCCCACCACCGAAAACGGACGAAAATTATGGATAAACTGAATCACCGGCACTCCCAACTGTCGAACCTCACGATAAAGTCCCGGTGAACCTACCGGATAGATATTATGAAAAACCGCTACATCCGGACGAAACGCCTCAACCTTTTCACGAAATTCTCGACAAGTATCCGGATTACAAAAAAGCCGCCGGAGTTGCCCGAGTTTCCCCGGTCCCGACGGCGCATCCCAATCTCGCGAATCCCACCACAGTCTTTCAACCGAAAAATCCAGCGAGGCATGCTCAAAAATCCGCTGCGCAGACTTCTCCTCCCCCCCCCGCTCACGATAGCGGTTAAACACTTGAAGAATACGTTTACTCAAGCTCCAACCCTCTGCTCTGCTTTTTTAACTAACTTCTCGAATTCAGCAAAAACACTCTCCACGCTCCAACGCTTCATACAAGCCATTGGCTCCTCTTTATTTTGGCAGAAATTTACAGGCGCAATCAATGTATCACAAGGCTGACAGGACAACTCCGGCAAACGTAAATTTATTATACGATCCTGATGCCAATACGGATCCCAAATCGTCGGAGAAGGTCCACTGAATATCAAACTCGCAAGTCCCAATGCATTAGCCAAATTCATAGGGCCAGAATTGTTCCCAATAAAATAACGACATTTTCCTAATTCACGAATAAAATCTCGCAATGAGCCCGCCGCTAAAAAATGGACGGAACTTGATAAATTTTTCTCTTCATCATTTTTTTGCTCCGCCCAAACAACCTCAAATCCCTCCTCAATCAGCCTAGAAGCGAGAGCGACAAAGCGTTCCATAGGCCATTGCTTATACTCACGACTAGCACCGGCATGAATCATCACGCGACGAGAAGACATCTCGCTCAAATCTTCCAATAAAGATGTAATGCCCGGTGCGGGCGGGCTTTTTTCCACATCATCAAAGCCCAAAATATTCGCAATTTCACCTAGGAGCACCCAATCACGTTCGGCTGCCGGCATGGATGCTTCTGCTTCTATTCCATGATTCAGACACCAGTTCGTACGCGTGCGTGGGTTTTTAACTCCTACACGATATTTAGCACCCGAAAACAAAGCCAACAAACGAGCAGCATTACCTTGATCATAAGGCAGCAAAACCATATCTGCCCGAATAGAACGTATCTCCTGAATCAGGCGTAAAAAAAATCCCGGATGTTTCCAAGATTGATTAAAACGGTCTTTTGAATATGCGTGGATATTCTCCGATGGCAAAAAATTTTCATACAACTGCCGAGCAAGATCCGTGGTATATAAATGCACTTGCTCTCTTGCCAGCCTCTGAACCAGAGATTGAACAACCGGAAGAAATATTAGGTTATCACCAAGTTGATTTACCTTTAAAATGAGAACCTTCATCAAGCTACGGAATTGAGGAGAAATGATTGCCAGTCAGCAGGAAGCTGATTACGCTGCGAGACAGATTTTATTGAATCAAAAAAAATGTTTAACTCTCTAATTAGCAAAACGCGGGCACTCGCAGACGCATTTCAATTTGAAAATGCCATTAGCATTCTTTTATCCAGAGTTTTTTCCCGCTCCAACGGTCTGGTAATCTACCAATGGAAAGGAACTCGTATCCTAATCGACCATCAGGCAGGCGACCAATCCGGCACCAAAGCATGTTTGGTCTCCGACATGTATCGCGATTTTCTAAATCAAATTCCAAAAAACAAACGACCTAATATTTTAGACATTGGAGGGAACGGCGGGGGATTTGTCCTGCTCTGTCAAAGCATCTTCAGAGAATTAGGACGAGTCGTAAGCGTCGAATTCAACCCCGATACTTTTTGCCGCCTGTGGTATAATTTAAAGTCTAACATCGGGCATGATACTATCGTACTGAACGCCGCCGCTGCCGGTGAAGACGGAGTGCTAAACGTGGCTAATAAACAAGGCTCGACTTCAGCTAAGGTTGTCGAAACTCAGGATAAAGAAAACAGCATATCCATCGAAAAAATTTGTCTAGATACACTCATATCAAAATTTGATTCTGAGAAGATTAACATTGCAAAAATTGATATCGAGGGATCGGAGTTTGATCTATTACTTTCAGAGCAATCTTCTCTCCTTAGTCGAATCCAATATCTCATTATCGAGATACATTCTGTAAGCGGACATGAAACCAAAGAGATTGAAGAACGCTTAACGAGTGCAGGTTTTAAATTACTCGGAAAAGCAAATCCCAAACATGGAGATGTGCGGTTCTATCAGAAGGTCTCAAAAAAGTAATCTCTCGCTGAACCAACTTACTAGTTTTCAGCAAAAATCGGCCATATTTTATCTAATTGCTGCTCAACACTAATAGCCTTTTGTGCTCGCCGAATATTACGTTCAGAATTTTCTGCAATCTCAACCTTGGGTATTTGTAGGGCTTCGCCTAACTTAGTAGATAGATCGGTTATATTCTCTGATTTAGCAATAATAGCACAGCCTCCTGCCACTTCAGATAATGCGCCTGAATCGGAAATAATCAATGTTTTCCCACAGGCTAAAGCCTCTGCTACAACACGACCATATTGCTCCACAAATTGCGGTGTGTCTCTGGAGGGGACTACAACTATATCTGTAGCATTATAAAATTTTGGCATTTCGCTATGAAGTGCTTCAAAATATAAAACTCTATCTTCTATCTGATTTTTTTTAATCAAAGTTTGAATTTTTTCTTGATATGAACTTTGCGCCGTTTTGGGCATATCGATAAGAAATTTCCAAGACTTATCATTAAGAAGCAGACCCAGAGAATTTATTAGAATATCGATTCCTTTTGCTTCCACGATTCGACCGAAATAGGCAATTATCCTAGACTGTCCATCGACATTAAAGGCAGATCTAAGCTCCTCTCTTTGCCGACTATCCGGTTTAAAATGCTGAACATTGACTCCCAATGGAATTTTTATAATATTTTTTGACGCAAACCCCATCGATTTTAGCAAATCCGCTCCGTCATCGGAAATTGGAAATAAATACGAAGTCGCTTTCAGAGCTTTTTTAAGAAAACATCTGCGGGCAAACAACTGGGCTTTTCGCATTAAAAAACCTTTTAAACAAACCGTTCTTTCCGGAGATAAGTTTTCACAGGTTTGTATGATCAGTTTTTTCTTTTTTTCAAGACACCATCTTCCCAGTTGCCAAGCCAAGAGCGAATCAGGTTCAAGATCCAAAAGAACAATGTCGGGTTCTCGCTGGTCCAATAGGTTTCGAAGGCCCTTGTATGTATGGAATCGAGAACCGAAACCTGTTTGTTTACGATGATATATGTTTAAATCCGTTTGATCCTCAGGAAACTCTTTTTTGCCATATTCTTCAGCCAGAGGCATCACAATATCGACTTGTGCGCCTTTATGAACCAAACGCCGATAAATCTCACGATTCTCCGGCGTAACACAAGCATGAGATATAACAAAAATTTTCATCGGAGTAATTTCAGGAAAACCATTTCAAACATTTTTCAAGAGTTTCCTGAATTTCCATCTGCAAACTTCCGGAAGGGGTAAAACCCAACTGCTTCAATTTTTGAATAGAAAATTCTAACTCGAAATTTGGTGGATCAATATCTCCTAATATAATTTCAGGACGTTTCCCTGTTAAGTTTTTTTTGCTGTCGGCAACCCAATTGGCAATTTGAAGTATAGAAACAGACTTTCCGCTGCCTAAATTATATATCTCCGCTTGAAAAAGTTCTGATATTGTAGAGAAAAACTCAACCGCCGCGCAGACATCTCTCAGTGCAATAAAATCGCGCAGTTGAGTTCCCGTGGTTTTTAATACTAAAGAATCGCTAGTTGCCGCCTGACGGCAAAGATCATTAGCAATCAGAGACCATCGCTCAACATTCCTACCGGTCGGTGCTCCTAAGCTATTTGAAAGACGCAGAACCACACTTTTAAATCCTGCATTCCGGGCAGCAGCTAAAACAAAATCTTCCGCGCAGCGATGGGCTATCGAATAGGGGTGTGCGGGTTTCGCTTGGGTTGTTTCTTCTAAATATCCTTGTAACGGTGCTCCATAAACATGGGCTGTTGAAAAATATATAAATCGTTTACAATCACAACTTTCAGCTAAATCAAGCAGGTCTAAAGTTGGCTCGATGGTTCCGCGCATCGCTTCCTTCGGATTTTTACTTGCAACAATCTCATTAGGAGCCGCTAGGTGAACGAAATTTTCTATGCTCTGACTATCACTTTTAAACTCGTCTCTTAAAAGGTCATCCGGCGTGCACCAAGACACTCGTTTTCTGAGTTCATTTGTCGGCGGAGTTCTACTAACAGCAATAATTTCGTGATTTCTCTTTTCAAGAAAATCTACTAAACGCCCTCCGACGTATCCTTTTGCCCCTGTGATTAGATATTTCAATTTTTATCCGTGCTTAATATCCCAACTATACGGAATTGAGTTATCGAAAGGATCACAACGCATAATTTCATCAGCCCGATGAGGAATATCCGTGCAATTTGCAACAATAGAAAGCGCATTTCCCCCAACACCTTTAAAACCATTCCATACCATTGGCGGAACAGTAACCAATTGATGCGTATCCGGTCCTAAGTATATTTCCT
>JBKEAD010000207.1:0-14109 GCA_047971915.1 Chthoniobacterales bacterium | reverse complement strand
GTAGTTCTCGCACCGGTTGTTGGATAACCCGATGATTTAATGTTTATCAAATTACTCCATTGATAAGGGTCATTAGGATTACCTGCCATCCCTCCGGTATAGGATGGCTCCAGCCGATCGGTGGCATAAAAAATTATTGAAGCACTGTAGAGTGTCGGAAAATCACCAAGAGTCTGAACCTTACCGGAACCAAGATTAAGGTTCATAGGAACGGCAAAAAAAGCATTTTCCTCATTGTAGGCACGTCCTTCAGAGCCATTTAATCTTTTAAAAACGGCGAAAGAAACCGGGGTAAAAGAATATTTAATCTTACCGTCGTCGTTTAGAGTGTATTGGTTGACTAAAGAACGCACCGTATTAAAAGTATTTGCGAGCAGGGCATCTCTATCCAAAGCACTATCAAATTCAGCGACGAGATTGCCTGCAAAACCGGGCATATTATCCGTGGTCATTCTGCGCAGATAACTCAAGATTTCGCGATTACGCTGAATTTGTGTGTAATCATACGTGCCGCTATCCGGATTCTGACGTTGAAAATAGTAAGGGTCTCCGCCTCCTGATGCACTGGCATTTAAAGTTGAGACAAAGGCGATCAGACGTTCTTCGGCACGCATCCAAGTATTCTCGGAAACAGGATCACTGTCCGGATTTTTTAAGATAAAAGCTTCTGTTTGACGCGTCGTAGAATAGTGAGCGGATTCGTAAGGCCAAGTGATAGGCCAGAGGGCAACGCGAGGAGTTTCAAACAGAGTTGTCTCCGGGGCGCGGCTTTGTGAGGTTAGAAAAAAATTACGCTTTTGTATCATCTCAGGCGTAATGGCTGCTGCCTGTGAAGTGCGGTCTGGCTGAAAAAGTAATTCATTGGCACTTGCATATAAACGGTTTGTTTTCGGTGGAATCGAAGCATTAGGGACCGATACACTAGAGAGATCCGGAGAGTACTGGGCTGTGTAGCTCTGAACCGGAAAGGTTCCACCGCGAGAACTTGCATCGCTATAGGGCACCCTAGCTGAAAGCCCTAATACATTTTTAAGCTTCGTACGATAATCCCCCACATTGCTCCACCTATCACCCGGAGCGAATAACGGAAACACAGCGGAGAGCGAAGTCATAGAGGGATGTCCAGGAGTGCGATTATATTCGCCTCCGATTGGTGGGTTCCCAGCAAACTGCATCTCATCCGGAGTCGCTGCTTTTGGCCAATCCCAAAAGGCTCCTTCGCTGGCGGTGTTTATGTTTACTTTGGCGGTTTCGTCGTCGGTCCAGAAGGCGACGCGGCCTACTACGGGGTTTGAGGCAGTGGCTCCCGAAATAGTGACTGACGTTCCGCTGCCGGTGGGAGAGACCATTCGGCCGTCTTTTAGGACGTAAAGCCATTTTACAGGCATGGGAGCTTCTCCGGGACCTGATACTGCCGGTGCCGCTGGATCAACAGTGAAGCCATCGACTTCGCCCTCTGCGGTCGGATCGACGATCGGATACAGGTTACTTATCGGCTGGTTTAGATCGGTAAAAACAGCCGTCTGAGTTTTCCAGTCAAATGGTGGGTGCTCGGTAGCAACGGTGGGATCAAAACTCGTTCCGGCGACTAGATTGTCCCACGAGTAGAGTTTATAAGCTTTTGAAAGGTTACCACTGGTGTCGTAGGTGCGGATCATGCCGGGTTGAGAGGCCCATGCTTTCGGGTCCGCCGTGGTGCCTTCTTTCGTAGCTGTGCTGATTTGGCCAATGACTTTGTTTACGACGGTCTGCGAGAGATGCTGAGCCTCATTTCCTTGAGAGTAGGCTAGGACGCTCTGGCGTTCTTGGGCGGCACCACTGAGGAACAAAACAGCCATAGTTGCTGCCATCACAACGAGAATCAGCACCAAAACCATCGCAAAACCTGACTGACGAAGTTTGAAATTACGTTTCATAATATTTTATTTAAATTTTTTTAGGGGATTAAAAATTAGACCATTTGGCTCCTTGGAGCTTCACGGAAGAGCGGAAAATACGAAATTGGAGGCCGGCATCGGTAAGCTCACTAGCGTAAGTTTCGAGATCGGCTTCCATGTTTGCACTGTTAGTGAAAAGACCGGGGGGCACGGCAACCGCAGCAGGCGGTGCACTTCCCCATTCGACACGTTGGGTCGTCCGAGGATCTAGGCAAACCATAGCAACATCGACAATAGGGGGGATTTGATTGCGCATGATGTTTTTGCGGTTATTTGAAACCCCGCCACCATAGCCCGTCTCCCATGCCCGAGAGTCGTAGGTATAGTTTGGAGCAAGAATCGAGCCTTGCGTGCTATCTGAAAGAGTCATTCCCACCTTTGGGCCGATGAGTTCTTCGTCTTCAGGAGAAAGTCGGGTTCTCACGACAAGCAGGCAGACATCTTCGGCGAGAATTCTCTGCTTAGAGGCTGCGGCAGTCGGTGTGTCTGTGAGAGTCGTTAGCCAATCAATGTCGTAATTTGGAGAAGACGTGGAATTATAAACTTCGAAGTCCTCCGTGGGGGAAATGACTTGGATAAGGCGAAATTTTTTATCTTTGGAGGCAAAGAGAGTTTTCAGCCAAGCTGGCAGCAGGGAGTCCGGCATGTCGCCGTATTGAATGTAAAATCCAGTGGAGTTCATTGCCGTTTGGAGCCCATTCAGCGTGGGAGTATCCGTGCTTCCCATGGCCGCTTGAAAGAAAATCGCATCGCCCGGATTATCCGCTGCCGTGGCACCTTTAACCAAACCTACCGCCGGACCGGATATAAAGTGCAGTTCGGAGGCACGCATGAATTTTGCAGGCACGAAGCTGCTCCTATTTGCATCTGTGCGATATTTTTCGTCGGAATCTACATAGTCATTATAGGTATTCAGCGTTGCTTGGGAGAGGGTTCTATTGATGGTGGTGAATGCCGACCGTGCGTTTTGAAAGGCGGTTATCTTGCCCGAGCCCATTCTCCATATCTCTCCAACCCGACCCGTCACTTGGATCAAAACAACAAGAAGGACCATGAGCACGGCCATAGCGACCATCATTTCCAAGATAGAAAATCCGCCGCTGCGGTTTATTTTGTTTTTAACTACACGATACATGATTTTTTAGATTCCTCGGTTAGCTACCAAAAAAGTTCGTTTGGTGATTTGGCTGGCTGTGCCGGAGTCATTCGGATCCACGCGATAGCCCACGGAAATCGTTACACGTTTGACTTCGCCGCCCGTTTCCGCGACCGGCGTAGCGCAACGAGCTATATAGGAAGCATCATCTTTCTTAGCAGGAGCGAGCTGGAGCCCCTCGTAATCAAAATAAAGCGGAAATTGGCCCGTTTGGTAATCCTCTAACTTGTCAAACGGAGTCGAGTTTACCTCCGCTTCTACTAAGTTAAAAATCTCCGCCTCCGCAATCTGGCGACTCGATGCTTGGAGCGAATTTAACCCCACTGGCAAGAGAGAAAAAATAACCAGCATGGCAAAGGTCACTAAGCCGGTCGCGATTGTGACCTCGACTAAAGAAAAGGCAGCTTGCCTAAAGCCTCGTCGCCGATTTTTACAATACCGAGACTTGCCGAATATGGGAAGGGAAGGGAGGGTCATAAATTTAAAAATTCAGGATTGTTGGAGGAATTTAAAATCACATGATTGATTTTTAGAAAAAATTACACAATGCATTCACAATGTCAAGTCATCTTTCGTGAGATTTTTTTAAAAAAAGAAAACTTCCTAAAGCGAGGGCACTGCTGCGAGGAGCGACTTTGTATAGTCATGCTGCGGATTCTCATAAATCTCCGCAGCAGCAGCGGTTTCGACAATTTTTCCATGATGCATCACCAACACCTCATCGCTGATGTGCTCCACCACAGCCAAATCGTGCGCGATAAATAAATAGGCAATTTTGAATTCCTCCTGCAAGTCTTGAAGCAAATTAATAATCTGCGCCTGCACACTAACGTCGAGAGCACTCACAGGCTCATCACAAACAATAAATTTCGGCTTCACCGCCAACGCCCGAGCAATCCCAATACGCTGACGCTGCCCACCGCTAAACTCGTGCGGATACCTCAGTGCCATCTTTGCCTGCAAGCCGACTTGACCGAGCAATTCATTCACTCGCGAACGTCGCTCTGCCGCCGTCATTTTCGGAAAATGAATACTAAGAGGCTCCTCCAAAATACTCCCCACCGTCATACGCGGATTCAGCGAACCAAAAGGATCTTGAAAAATCATCTGCATTTCACGCCGAAGCGGCCGAAAGCTCGATTCAGATAAACCTAAAATTTCCTCATCCTGAAAATAAACTTCACCCGAACTCGCCGGAATCAATTTCAGCAACGCCCGCCCGATGGTCGTCTTGCCGCTGCCACTCTCGCCCACCAGACCCACCGTCTTCCCCGGAGGCACACGAAAGCTCACATCATCCACCGCCTTCACATGATCCACAACCGAGCGAAAAATTCCGGCCCGAACCGGAAACCAAACACGCAAATTACGAACCTCCAGCAAAGGTCCGGGCCCATCGGAAGAAAGAGTGCTGTTAGATTGATTACTCATTTTCGGAACCGCTTAAAGTTTCTGCTCAAAGTCCTCAAGAAGCTGAACGAAATCCTGTGGGCTAGCAACCCTAAGAATTTGTTGAAAGGTCTCTTCGTCGCGACAAATCCTCGCCACCGCACCAATCACACGAAGGTATTCTGAGTTAAACGCCGCCGGAATCCCAGCCACAAAAAAGAGCCTCACCGGCGACTTGATCGCCTTGCAAACCACGGGTTCTTTCAAACGCGCCGCTCCGAAGACAAGCGAACTCACCGCCGGCGTGCGCCCATGAGCAATGCAGACTCCGATATTATTTTCCTCGACAACCGGCGCACCCCGCAAAAAAACCGCCTGCTTAAAAGCCTCTAAATCCTTCACTCGCGGATCCGCCGAAAAGCTCTGCAAAACTTGCTCCACAGCATCTTCCTTTCCCTGCGCCGACAACTCCAAATACACATTTTCAGGATGCAAAATATCTTTTATCGAAATCATATGACCGCTCCCGCCCATTTAAGTTTTTGACGCAACACATCCGAAAAAGTCCGTCCGGGCAGCATCACTAAAGGAAATTTTTTAGACGATGCCGTAATGCGCAAAGGCTCCCCCGTCTCCGAATTAGGAAGCTCCCGCCCATCTACACTCACCAAAATCGTATCTTCGGAATGAAGCCTCTCAATTTCGATAAGGGATTTATCGCTCACCACGACCGAACGATTTGTAAGCACGTGCGGACAAATCGGACTAATCACAAAACAGCCGGAATCCGGCATCAAAATCGGCCCACCCGCAGCTAGGGAGTAGGCCGTAGAGCCCGTCGGCGTCGCTACGATAAGCCCGTCCGCATTATAGTCTGTCAAATAATCACCATTCACCGAAACACGAATTTTAACCAACTGCGAACGCGCTCCGCGACTAACCACGACATCATTGAGAGCCGCCAAGGCCGGCTTATCCCCCTCCTGCACATCCAAAAGCGAGCGCAGCCGAACCTCGTAATCCTTTGCCAAAATACTTCGCACCGCCTCCCCACACTCCTCTTGGCCGTAACAAGTCAAAAAACCAAGCGCACCAATATTGATTCCAAAAACCGGCGGCACATCCGGCCCCAACCGATGCATCAAACGCAAAATCGTTCCGTCCCCTCCAAGCACGACCAAAACATCCACGCGCTCCACCATTTTTTCCAAACGCTCCCCCGCCGGCAAACCCGCCACACGAGCCGTCTCCTCCTCCACACAAAAATCCCCACCCGCCTGCCGAAACTCATCGGCTAAGTTTCTAACGAGCCCCGCTGCCGCAGGCTTCTGATAATGAGCAAAAATTCCAATCATTGACGCAAATGAACCAAAAATTCACGGTTACCTTTCATCCCCGTAATCGGAGAATCCATCTGGCCGCACCAGTTCCAATTCTGAGTCTTAGCAAAGTTTTTAATCTTTTCAACCGCCCGTTCGTGCCCCGCAGCATCTCGCACCACGCCACCACGACCGACAAGCTGCCGCTCCAACTCAAATTGCGGCTTGATTAAAGCAATAAGATTCCCCGTTGGAAGCAGAAAATGAAAAACCCTCGGCAAAATTAACGTCAACGAGATAAAGCTAACGTCCACCACAATCAAATCCACCTCTCTCTCCAAGTCCCCTTTTACCAAGTGCCGCGCATTCACCCCCTCCCGCAAAGTCACCCGCGAATCTTGCCGCAAACGCCAATCCATCTGGTTCCGCCCAACATCAATCGCAAAAACATGCTCCGCCCCCGCCTGCAACAAACAATCCGTAAATCCCCCCGTCGAGCTGCCCACGTCCAAACACAGCTTCCCCGCCACCTCGATTTCAAATTCTCGCAACGCTCCCTCCAGCTTCAGCCCCCCGCGCCCCACATATTTCTCCGACGCGAGCACCTCCACAAGCACATCCTCCGCAACAAGCCGCCCTGCCTTTCCAGCAGGCTGCCCATCCACCCGCACCTTATTCGCCATGATCAGCCGCTGCGCCTTCTCGCGACTAGCAACCAACCCCCGCGAAAGCAACAGTTGATCCAAACGCGATTTTTTAAGTTTGTTTTTATCAGTTTTTTCACTCACAGATTCCAAACAGCAAAATGATTACCCTACTAAAACTCTCTGCTTTACATGTCTGATCAAGATTTAAAAACACGTATTAAAAAAATGATGGTCGAGCACCTTATGCTCCGCATGGCACCCGAAGACATCGCAGACGACGCCATACTCTTTAGCCCCGAAGGGCTCGGCTTCGACTCCATCGACGCCCTCGAACTCGCCGTGGGAATCGAAAAGCACTTCGGAGTAGCCACCCCAAGCGCAGAAGTCGCACGCACCGCCTTCGTAAGCGTAAACACCATCGCCGACTACATTTTAAAACACCAAAAAAACGCTTAAAAAAAACCTCCCACCAGCAAAACACCCCATGAAATCAAAAAAAATGGTCGCCCTTGCCGTCGCCTGTCACCCCGACGACATTGAGTTCAGCATGGCCGGCACCCTCCTCCTCCTCAAAGAAGTAGGCTGCGAAATCCACATGTGGAACCTCTCTAGCGGGAACTGCGGCACGGCCACCCTCCTCCCCCAAGACGCCACGGCACAGCGCATCGGCGAAGCCCGCTCCTCCGCCCTCCTAGCACACGCCACCTTCCACACCCCACTCTTCCACGACCTCCATATTTTTTCTGACGCCCAGTGCCTCCGCCGCGTCGGTGCCCACATACGCAGCATCCGGCCCGACATTATCCTCACCCACCCCCTCCACGACTACCTGGAGGACCACCAAAACACCGCCCGCCTCGCTGTCACTGCCGCCTTTGGCCGCGCCATGATGAATTTTCCCGTCGATCCCCCCACCCCCACCTACGACAAACCCACCGCCATCTACCACGCCATGCCCCACGGCCTCATGGGACCGCTCCGCGAAAAAATCACGGCCCACGGCATCGTGGACATCGCCTCGGTTTCCAAGATGAAACGCCACATGCTAGCCTGCCACGCCAGCCAAAAAGAATGGCTCGACAAAACCCAAGGCATGGACTCCTACCTCGACTCCATGGAAGACAACAACAAAGCCGTGGCAAAAACTTTTGGGAAATTCGAGCAAGCCGAAGCCTGGACCCGCCACGCTCCGATGGGCTTCGCCGACGCAGATTTTCACCCACTCAAAAACCTTCTCGGCAACAAATTCTACAACCTCGAAGGCCAAGAGCCCATCTGAAAAACCACAACCAATCCACTGCAACTCTGCGACTTGACTTATTTTCGAGTCTTCTTCAGCTTGTTTGAATGATGAAGATCTTTTCTTTCTTATTACTCGGGTTGTTTTTTACAGGTTCATTACTAGCTGAGACGCTTCAAGTTGGTGACACCTTGCCTAGTTTCACGGTAGAGAACCAGCACGGCGAATCTTTCACCTACGAGGGACAACTCGACTTTTTATTAGTTTCTTTCGACATGGCTGCCGGAAAACAAACAAATGTCGTGCTTTCAGAAAAACCAAAAAACTATCTCTCAGAAAAAAAAGCCGCCTTCCTCTCAAACATCTACGGGATGCCCTCCATTGGACGTTATTTTGCCCTTCGAAAAATGCGTAAATATCCGCACAACATTCTCTTAGGCGACAGCGAAGACCTCCTCGTAAACTATCCAAAAGAAGAAGGAAAAGTCACCGTCCTAAAGCTCGATAAAGACAAGAAAATCGAAGCCATCACCTTCTGGGATCCCACCACAGAAAACCTAGATACCCTCCTGACCGCAAACTAAGCGAGCCACTTGTGATTACATCAAGCATATATCCATCCTCGATCCAGAGATCGTAATCATGGAGAACGTCTATGGTTTGAAACAAATAAAAAGCTCAAATGTGCTAGCCGAAATCAACCACACATTCGAGGAAATAGGGTATGAGGTAACCCATAAGGAGCTTTTGTCAGCAGACTTCGGAACCCCTCAAATGAAAAAACGTCTCATTTTTGTTGCAACCAAAGGGATGAATGATTTTTCTTTTCCCATTCCCACACATGCGCCGGAATCAGATATGTTTGGTTCTAAGAGGCACTGTGGTGCAAGAGATTCTTTTTCACATCTCCCTCCACCACAGGTTTACAAAAAGATGCCTAACAAGTCGATTGAACTAATATCGCTTCCGCTGCGCTCCATTGATGCAGTTCATCTTAACACTCGCAGAAGAGCTTGACTAAACGATTTTTAAATATGCAGGAGAACTTCTCACCTGACCTGACCCACTCACTCGATACCGCAAAGGAAATCCTGCGAAAGCACGCTCCTGTGGTGATCGCCTACTCGGGTGGCGTGGATAGCAGCGTCCTGCTGGCTCTCGCCCATCGCACTCTTGGCGACAGAGTGCTCGGAGTCATCGCCGACTCCCCCAGCCTCCCTCGCCAAGCCCTACGCGATGCACTCGATCAAGCAAAGCAAATCGGAGCTAAAGTCGAAATTTTAGCTACGCAGGAAATGCAAGATCCAAACTATGTGGCAAATCCGCTAAACCGCTGCTACTACTGCAAGGCTGAACTTTTTCAACGAATGGATACCTTGGCGCAAACGCGTGGCTTTGCCGCCATTGCCTACGGCGAAAATGCCGATGATCCCGCAGCAACCCGCCCCGGTGCCTTGGCCGCTGAAAAATTCGCCGTGCTCGCTCCGCTCAAAAATGCGGGCATCGGAAAGGCAGGTATTCGCGAACTCGCCCGACACTGGAAGCTCAGCTCCGCCGACATGCCGGCAGCACCCTGTCTTAGTTCCCGCATCCCCTATGGCACGCCGGTCACTTCAGAAGCACTCGCACTCATCGAAAACGCAGAAAAAAGCTTACGCTCCATCGGTTTCCGTATTCTCCGCGTCCGCTACAAAGCTCTACAAACAGGCACCTCATCCCGGCACGGAGCAAATATCCAAGTCGCTCCAGACGAGTTGGAACACGCCCGGACCCATCAATCAGAAATCATCCGCAACCTCCAAAAAATCGGATTTTCAGAAATCGAAATCGACCCCCTCGGCTACCAAGGATCCCTCGCCTGAGCGACAAACATGAGCACGGCACACATCCCCGATGCTTTCATCCGACGACTTCACGCTCATAATCTCCGAGCACTCACCATCTCACTGCTCTGCCTCGTCGGAACCATCCTCGTTTGGGGGCTTATTTATTTTGGAATCAAATATCTTTTTATTCTCTTTTACTCCGTAACCGACGGAACCGAAGCGACCCTCCCATCTTGGTTCCCCAAAGTCTTTCCCGTCGTCGCATTTTCCGTAACGGCTTTCAGTATTTTATTCCGCAGCATGCACCGCTACTCGCAGATCCGCGACCGCTCCATCCTCGGCCCACATGTTTTTATAGAAATTTTGCTCCTACCCGCAGCATTGACCTTTGGTATCACAGATAATCTTCGAGCCTATCAACGCCTCTCCCAATCACTCATCCGGCAATCTTGGCAACTACTCTGCGAAATTTACGAAAATGGAAAAATCTACCAAAGCACGCTCCCGACACTCGGGGGCAACCCCCAGGGCATCCAAGCGGCCTGTCTCCTGCTTCAGCTTGCAGGGCTCGTCAACCTCCATCACAGCAAAGAAGATTGGTTTTACCTCATCCCAAGCTCCGAAAAAGCCTTCCTGCAAACTCTTTTACCTGACATAACGCCACCACCTTGAGCACTTCGGAAAAAAAACTCACCATCAACGAAATCTATCACTCCATCCAAGGCGAAAGCACTTGGGCCGGACTCCCCTGCACCTTTGTGCGGCTAACTTTCTGCGATCTCCGCTGCAGCTACTGCGACACCGAATATGCCTTTTACAAAGGCGAAAAACAAAGCCTCCAAAGCATTATCGAAAAAGTCCTCGCCTTCGATTGCCCCCTTGTCGAAATAACCGGTGGTGAACCCTTGCTCCAAAAAAACGTCCTTCCTCTCATGACGGCACTTTGCGACAAAAAACTCACCGTGCTCATCGAAACCAGCGGCGCACACGACATCTCCAAAATCGACCCGCGAGTCCACCGCATCATGGATCTAAAAACACCCTCCAGCGGCGAATCCGCACGTAACCTTTTTTCAAACCTCCCACATCTCAACCGACGCGACGAAGTCAAATTCGTCATCGGAAGCCGAGAAGATTACGAGTGGACTCGCGAGCAAATCCACACTCACAAACTTCATGAAAAAGTGAACGCCATCCTGCTAAGCCCCATTTTTGGAAAAATCAATCCACGCGATATTGTAAATTGGATGTTGAGTGATAAACTTCCCGCACGCTTTCAGCTCCAAATGCACAAATTCATCTGGGAACCCACCAAACAAGGCGTTTAATTCCAACCATCAACCAAAAAAACTCATGTTTCGACTCACCAAAGATTTTCGCTTCGAGTCCGCCCAGACACTCCCAAACGTTCCGGCCGGCCATAAATGCAATCAACTCCACGGTCACAGTTTCAAAGCCGAAATCAGCGTGCAAGGCAAGGCTGACCCAAAGACCGGCTGGGTTTACGACCACTCCCAAATCAGCGAGGCCATGCGCCCCCTACTCGAAAAACTCGACCACGCTTATTTAAATGAAATTCCCGGGCTGGAAAACCCAACCATCGAGAACATGTGTGTATGGCTCTGGAAAAATCTGGAGAAAAAACTACCCGGTCTCTACAAAATCGTCTTGCACGAAACCCCTCGCGCCCGCTGCACCTACTACGGCCCATAGACAAAATAAGCGTCGTGGCACAGACAATCCTGTCTGTGCTCCCTAAAAGTCACTTTTTTAACAAAACACTCTCCTAGTCCGCTTTTTTATCCGGAAAATAAGTGGGAGATGCTTCCTCCCCGGCGTGAGCCGACCCAGTGCTCCCATCATCAACAGCATGTTCCGCCTTTCCATGTCCACCATGCCCATCTTCGAGGACCGTTTCGGATGCCGGAAAACGCTGACAGGCCGTTGATGAAAAAAACATTGCCGCAAACGCAACCGAAAGAAAAGAGAGAGAAATAAATCGCTTCATAACATAAGTAAAAATCGACTTTAAAAATTAAAAAAACGAGAAAGAAATCTTATTTTACTCCACAATTTGCAAGTCCACTTTCAAACCGCGCTTATCCGCCGCAGCCGAGAGAACATTACGAAGAGCATTGATCGTGTGACCCGCACGCCCGATGACACGCCCCAAATCGCTCTTCCTCATCGCAAGACAAAAAATAATCCGATCCTCTTTTTCGACCGACGTGATAATCACCTCGTCGGGGTATTCCACGAGATTGTTGATTACAAATCGGAGAAATTCTTCCACGGATTTTTTATTTAGGCGGCGGCTGTCTCTTTCTTGCGAGCTTTATTAATGATGCTGCCAACGGTCTGCGAGGGTTGCGCACCGACACCGACCCAATATTCCGCACGATCTAGTTTCAGAGTGAAATTTTCACCCTCAACCTTCGGATCATAGGTCCCGATGATTTCGATAAATTTACCGTCGCGTGGGCTGCGTTTGTCAGCGACGACGATTTTGTAATAAGGGTTATTTTTAGCTCCCTCGCGTTTTAGTCGAATTGCTACTGCCATAAAAATAAGTTGTTATATTTTGATTTGTTACTTGGTTTTTAGATTTTTGAAACTCAGAAAAAACTCAGAATCCTTTCAGGCCTTTGAGCCCTTTTAGACCCTCCGGCATCATGCCTCCACCCTTTGCGAGATTTGGCATGAGTTTTTTCATCTTTCCCATCTTCTTCATCATTTTTCGCATTTGGTTAAATTTCAAAAGAAGATTATTCACCTCGCTGACGGAAGTCCCACTGCCACGAGCGACACGCTGGCGACGGCGAGCATTTAAAATCGCAGGCCGGGCGCGTTCTTCACGTGTCATGGAGAGAATGATCGCCTCCACTCGCTTCAGTTGCTTTTCGTCAATCGAAGAATCTTTCACCTTATCCATCCCGGGGATCATGCCAAGCACATTTTCAAGCGGACCCATGCGACGAAGAAGTTTAAACTGCTGAAGAAAGTCTTCGAGATCGAAACTTGCCGTGCGCAATTTCCTCTCCAAGCGTGCCGCATCCTCTTCGGTAATCGCATCTGCCGCCTTTTCCACAAAGGAAACCACATCGCCCATCCCAAGGATTCGCCCGGCCACACGGTCGGGATGAAAAACCTCGAATTGCTCCATTTTTTCACCGACACCTGCAAATTTAATCGGCTGCTTGGTCACCTCGCGCAAAGACAAGGCCGCACCACCGCGAGCATCGCCATCAAGCTTCGTCAAGACCAAGCCCGTAATCCCAAGCGCACCATGAAAATGCTCAGCCACACTCACGGCCTGCTGACCCGTCGCCGCATCACAAGTCAGTAAAATCTCATCGGGCGAAAGATAGTCGCGCAGCCGGACAAGCTCCTGCACAAGCGGTTCATCAATCTCCTGACGTCCCGCCGTATCATAGATCGCAACATCAAAAGCATTTTCTTCGACCCACGCCATCGCCTGCTTTGCAACAGTCAGGACGTTTTTTTCATCCTTATCTGGAGTAAAAACAGGGATATCCGTTTGCTGCCCGAGCATGGCAAGCTGATCAATTGCCGCAGGACGCACAAGGTCACAGGCGATAAGCCCGGGCTTACGCCCAAGAGATTTCAGATGCAGAGCAAGCTTTGCAGAGCTCGTCGTCTTACCCGCACCATTGAGCCCCACCATCAAAATTTTTGCATTTTTCGGAAGCTCGAAGTGCTCGGAATCGCCTCCCAAAAGCCTGACAAGCTCATCGTGAAAGATTTTTACAATCTGCTGCCCCGGCGTGACACTACGCAAAACTTCTTCGCCCAGTGCCTGATCTTTTACCCGTGCAATAAAATCCTTAGCGACCTGATAATGCACATCCGCTTCGAGAAGAGCGAGTCGCACCTCTCGAAGTGCTGCCGTGACATTTGTTTCGCTGATTTTTCCGTGTCCACGTAAATCCTTGAACACATCTTGCAGCTTATCCGAAAGCCGTGAAAACATAAGAGCCGCACCCTACACAACTCACACAAGTTGACCAGCCGTTTAAAAAAGAAATTTTAAAAAGCGGGTTACTTTTCGATTTCCTCCATCGGGTGTCCTCGGGCATAGTCTGCGCATGTCTAGTTTTTACGGCACCCTTTTTCGTATAGCCACCTTTGGAGAATCCCACGGCGGCGCAGTCGGCGTCGTCATCGAGGGCTGTCCCCCTCGACTCCCGCTCACCGAAAGCGATATTCAAACCGAACTCGACCGTCGCCGCCCCGGCCAAAGCGACCTCGTGACCCCACGCAAAGAACCCGATACCTGCCGCATCCTGAGCGGCACTTTCGAGGGGAAAACCCTCGGCACGCCCATAGCCATTATTGTCGAAAATACCGATGCCCGACCATCCGCCTACAGCGAAATGGAAACCCTCGTTCGCCCCTCGCATGCAGATGTTACCTACCAGGAAAAATACGGCATTCGCAGCTGGCAAGGTGGCGGTCGAGCCTCCGCACGCGAGACCATTGCCCGCGTCGCCGCCGGTGCCGTCGCTTCAAAAATCCTACACACCCTCTGGCCGGATTTTTCCCTCGTCGCCTACGTCCAAGCCATCCACGACCTC
>JBKEAD010000161.1:0-6789 GCA_047971915.1 Chthoniobacterales bacterium | reverse complement strand
TTTTTCTTCTGCTCTTGTAGCTTTCACGTCGAAGTTACTCTGCTTTTTACCCCCCATGCATCGGTCTGCGGTCTGGTGCTAAAAACAGCATCGGAGAAATGTAACCGCGAATAGCTATCTGCTTTTTCACCAAAGCAAAAACGGCTCCTCGGGCGACAATGTCATCAGATACTAAAATGGCATTTTATCGGATTCTTCGGGTTTAACATCTCACAAACCTCGCGCTTGCAACTCTAGCGGGTATTAGTATGATGGGCACCCACTTTATGAAATTGAACGCACTCTATCTTTTTTGTGCAGGCTGGCTACTCACGTTGGGTTCGACTTTCGCTCAGGCAGCTGAGGCAATCGTCGATGTCGATCTTCCTTCCCTCGACCCACCCGCCCCTCTCACTCTCTGGGAAATTTTAAAATCCGGTGGGCCTGTTATGATTCCTCTCGCGGTCCTTTCGATTATCGCGCTGGCACTCATCATTTTTTACTTCCTCACACTCACTCGCCGCTCAATGGTCACGGGCCGCTACATGCAAACCGCCGAGGCTCTTATTCGCAAAGGAGACCTCCTCGGCCTACTTGCCTACTCCAGCCGACACGGACAAGCAGCTGCACGCATCATGACTCGAACGCTCGATTTCGTAACGACCAACCCAAGCGCAAGTTTCGAAGAAGCAAAAGAAATCGCCGAAACCGAGGGCACACGCCAAGCCAGTGCGCTTAATCAAAAAATAACTTACCTCGCCGACATCGGCACTATCTCCCCCATGCTCGGACTCTTCGGCACGGTTGTTGGGATGATTAAATCTTTCAGCGTTGTCGCCAGCGACATCGCATCCACGCGCCCGATGCTGCTAGCCGGTGGTGTTTCAGAAGCTCTCGTCACAACCGCAGCCGGACTCCTGATAGGCATCCCCGCAATGGCGGCTTACGCCTACTTCCGAGGACGGGTCCAAACGCAAATTGCGACTCTGGAAGCTGCCTCGACTCGGCTCATGGCCCTACTTTCAGCAAATTATCCCAAGGAGGGCAAAGCTCCTAACTCTCCTTCTGTCTAACGATGAATTTTCGCCTACGAGCCGCCCCCGAACAAACAGGTTTCCAAATTGCTCCCATGGTGGACATTGTTTTTCTCCTGCTCATTTTCTTTCTACTGACTTGGAGCTTCGCGAGAAATGAAACCGAACTCGACATCGTCGTCCCAACTGCCAAGGAGGGAAATGAAAGCCGTCGGGCCGTTGGCGAAATCATCCTCAACGTCAAAAAAGATGGGAGCATCGTCCTAAACCGTCGCCCACTTAGCGAAGATGAGCTCGCCACCGCTCTGACCCGCATCTCCGAACTCTATCCCGATCAAGCCGTCGTCCTACGCGGAGATATGAGCGCAGACTACGCCACCATTGTAAAAGTTCTCGATATTTGCCGCGCTGCAAAAATTTGGAATGTCGCCTTCGCCACGAGTAACCCCAATAAAAAATAAACTAGCAGCGTGACCATTCGCACCTTTCCTCTCCTATTTTTATTTCCCCTTTATGCCTTGGCTCAAAGTTCGCCCACAAACGAACCTACCGTTCGCCGCGCCCAAGCCATCACCCCACTTGATCCAAATACCGAGCAACCCGCATGGATGCAGCGAGTCGAACCGGCTAACCCCGGATCAACTCAAGCAAATATTCGCCCCCTTCCGGATTCTACGCCCTACCGTCCGACAACACGCCCCGATGTCGAAGCTGCTGAAACAAATATTCAGAATACAGCCCCCACTCCCCAAATCACACCGGATATTACAATCCGTGGCGAAGACTCCGACATCCCAAAAGCCATCCCCGTGGCTCCCGCTGTCCCGTTTCCGGTAGAGTCACCACAAGAACCCCCCACTCCCACACCAAAACAAAACCAACCCCTGCCAACACCCGAAGAAACTCCCCAAGAAACAGCGCTAGCAACCCCGGCAGGCTCGCCACTTTTACAGCTTGCAGACCGTTATTACTCGCGCAAAATGTATCAGCAAGCGATCGACCAATACCAACTTTTCCTCCGCGATACGAGCTACTCTGCAACGACTGAAGAACGTCAAACTGCACTTTATCGCGTAGGCGAAAGCTACCGCCATCTTGAACTAGCCTCCCCCTCCCGCAAAGCCTACGAAGCGGTTTTAGATATTTCAAATAAAGGGGAAATCGCCGGTGCCGCCGCCTACCGACTTGGAGAAATCTTGATGGACCAAGAAACCAATCTCTCGGCAGCCGCTCAGTTCGAGCTAGCCGCCCACGAAGCCGCCTCCCCCGAGGTCCGCCTCTCTGCCACATTTTTCGCCGCCCGCACTTTAGAAAAAAGCAACGAGTTCCAACGCGCCCTCACCTATTACCAAGAAGCCATTAGCAGCGAAATCTCTCCAAATCCCTACCAAACTCTCGCCCTATCCGCAGCAGCCCGGATTGCCGCCAACCTTGAGAAAAAAGACCTTGCCGTTTCTCTCTACAAACAACTCGCACAAAATTCCGACTCGCCCAAAAGTGCCGCCGAAGCCCTTGTCCTAGCAGCAAAAATCCTCACCGAAGAGAGCAAAGACGCCGAAGCCCGGGACCTCCTAACACAAGCAGCCAGCAAAAAGGTTTCCCCGTGGAGCAGCCTAGCCACGCTCGCTCTTCTGGAAATGGACTATCAGAAAAAAGACTTTACCAAGCTCACAGAAGTCCCCGACAGCACCTTAGCCTCTCTCCCCCCGGAATCCCACGCCCGCGCACTGCTCCTAAAGGCAAATGCCCTCCGCGAACTCGACAAAACTCAAGACGCTCTCAACCTCTACCAACGCCTCCTCAACGAATTTCCCAACCAACCCGCAGCCAAAGAAGCCCAATTCCAGCACGTCCTCTGCCTCTACAAACTCGACTCACCCGACTTTGAAGAAGTCGCACGAAACTACCTCCGCAACACGCTCGACCTGATGGGTAAAGAAAACAGCAAGCAACGCGAACAAGCCAAACTCCTCCTCGCCGAGCATCTTTTTAAACAAAAAAAATACGCCGAAGCCGCCGACGCCTACTCCAATATCACTAGCGCAAAACTCCCCGCCGCCCTCCGTGCCGACACCCTCTACAAACAGGCTTGGTGCCTCGCCCAAACCAACCAACCGCAAAAAGCAACCATCGCGTTCAGCGAATTTATCGAAAACTTCCCCGACAGCCCACTCATGCCCAAGGCTCTCGCCGAACGCGCCCTCTCGCATCAAAAATCCAACGCCAACGCAGCCGCAATCACAGACTACCAAACCGTCATCGATAAATACCCCGACAGCCCCGAGCGCGAAGTCGCCATGCTCCAGCAAGCCCTCCTTTACGGCACCATGAAGCAAAACCAAAAAATGCAGGACGCCTTTTTAGCTCTCATAAAAACCTATCCCGACTCCGCCGCCCGCGCCCAAGCCGAATTCTGGATCGGATGGGTTTATTTTGAAAACAAAGAATACAAAACAGCCATCGAGCACCTCAAAGAAGCCCGTAAACTCAATGCCGAAGCCTATGCTGCCCGCGCCGGACTCCGTATCATCCTAGCAAATTACTACCTCGAAGACGCCGAACAAACCGCCGCCGAACTCACCACAAATAATCCCGGAAATATCCCCGGCGAAGTTTACCTCTGGCTCGCAACCCAATTTCTAAATGAAGGAAACTACGCCCAAGCCGAAACCTTCTTCGCCCCCCTCCTCGACGGCTCGATCAAAGGCCCCGCCATTCCTGAGCTTCCGCTCCAAATGGCACGCGCCCAGCTCGCTCAAAAAAAATACACCGAAGCCGCCGCAGCCGCCACCCGCTTCCTCGAAAATTCACGTAACCCCCGAGACCGCGCTCGCGCACTCGTCGTTATCAGCCAAGCAAATCTGGGAGCCGCCCAGCTCGACGAAGCAGACAAAAATGTCCAAGAAGCCCTCCTGCTACAACCCGAAGGTGCCATCAACGCCGAAGCCCGTCTCCTAAGCGGCAAAATCGCCTTCGCTCACAAAAACTTTCAAGAAGCCGCCAAAATATTTTCGACCGTCGGCATCCTCTACGACGATCCAAAAATCACTCCCGAAGCACTCCAACTCGCCATCCGGTCCTACGAAAACCTCGGCCAAGCAAGCAAAGCCGCCGAAACAAAAGCCGACCTCGCTCGTCGCTACCCTCAAAACTCCGCAGCAAACTAAAACGATAGCCACACCACAAATCCCTCACTTACCCCATCTTCAATGAGCAGCTTTACACGATTTCTCGCCTTTCTCGGCTTTCTCGTGCTGCTTGTGCTAGCAGTTTTCATTTATCACTCATCAACACAAAACTCCCCCACTCCCCCACACACAAAGACCCTCCTCCAAACCCTCGATCAAGAATTTCAAACCCTCATTCTCAAAACCCGCCCCTCCGTAGTCAGCCTTACCGCACTACGCTCCCGCGATACCCCTCCCCAACTTGGCTCCGGTGCCATCGTCTCCACCGACGGCTACATTCTCACCAATTTCCATGTTATTGAGGGCAGCCAGCAAGTCGATGTTCAACTCAGCGATGGCCTCCACTACCCGGCCAAACTCGTCGGCTCCGACCCCTTTGTCGATATTGCTATTTTGAAAATTGATGCCCCCAACCTCACCTCCATCCCCTTCGGCAACTCCGACCTCGTCCGCTCCGGCCAGATCGTCTTCGCCATCGGCAACCCCTATGGTCTCCACGAAACGGTCACCCAAGGAATCATCAGCGGCATCGGGCGCCGCTCCGAAGGCCCGACACTGACCGAGTTTTTCCAAACCGACACCGCTATAAACCCCGGCAACTCCGGCGGCCCCCTCATCAATACCCAAGGCGAACTCATCGGTGTCACAAACTCCATCCAAGCCACCCAAGACTCCTGGCTCGGCATCGGATTCGCCATCCCCTCAAACGTCGCCTCCCGTGTCTTCGAAGATATAAAAAACCACGGACGCGTCATCCGCGGCTGGCTCGGAGTCATGACCGTCCCTGCCTCCATTTTTCCGGAGCATTCCCAATCCGCGCCACGTGGTGCCGTCGTTGCCCGCATCTATGCAGGCTCTCCGGCACACGAAAGCGGCATTCGACAAGGCGACCTCATTGTCGAGTATAACGGCAAACCCATCACCGATGTCATCGACCTCCGAAACCGCGTCGCCGAAACGGCAACCGACAAATCCGTAAGTATAAAACTCTACCGCAACAACCAAGAGATCACTCTACCCGTCACAATTCGCGCCTACCCCGGCTAGCATGATTGACACAATCACACTTCAAAACTATCCCTAAGAACGTGGAAAAACTTCAACAAGCCTCCCCGACAGCAAATCTCGGACTCACTTTTAAAATCACCGCCTACCTCCTCGGCATCCTAGCCGCCGCTCAGATCATCGCTGTCGTATGGAAAGTTCTGCCCTCTGCCATCATCCGCGTCTCGGCAGCTGCTACGCAAGAAACGAGTCGTGAATCTCCTGCCGCAACGCCCACACAAGCACCCGCTCCCACCACCGAAAACACCCCATTCCGCCCCGGCACCGAAACGGCAGAAGCCGCTCCCAACCCCATCGAAGAAGCTGCTATGAAAGAAGCACTCATGCTCTTTCAAGAAGCTCAGGCCGCCCAACGCGTCGGAGATTGGGAAACCGCCCTAGCCACGCTCAACCGCGCCGCCCCCATCCTCGGAGATACCGCCGAAATCCGCCTCCGCCGCGCCTTTGTCCTCGACCGCCTCGGACGCGAAAGCGACTCTCTGGCCGAACTCGTAGCCATCCAAGCCATGCCCGGCATCAGCCCCGACATGCGTAAACAAGCCGCTGCACTCGCCGACCGCACCCGCCAATCTCTCGCCAACCAAAGCTCCTTCGCTCGACAAAACGTCACCATCGAAGAACTAAATGCCCAGCAACTCCCCCCACCCGCAACCAGCATCTCAAACGATCTCCCCTCCCTTGCTCCAAATGGAAATGAAACCGCCATATTAGAAACCTTCGGCCTGCAACCTGGAGCCGATCTCGGAATCATCGACGTAAAAGAAATCGCCTCATCGGGAGACGAAAAAGTTTTACGAATCGCCATAAAATCACGCCCCGATACCGAAATTGCCGCTGCGGACGTAAAAGTCCACGTTCAAGTCTTTGAGCGCACACCGGAAGGCGATACGATCGTAAGCAATGTCCCCGTTAGCTCCGAATGGATTAGCCCACCCGTGAACTGGACCGGACAAGAACCCGAGATTTTGGATGTCACCTATCTCATGCCCGGAGCCGCCGGACGCCCCGAAGGCAGTGCTGACGCCTCAAACGAATATTACGGCTACATCGTCGGAGTTTATCACAATGACGAACTCCAAGACATACGCTCTGTGCCCGGCGATCTCCAAACAAAATTCCCACTCCAACTCATTTTGGAAGACTAATCCTATATGAAAATTTTAATCGTAGATGATGAACCCGGCTTGGCTGTAGGCCTCGCAAACCTCCTAAAAGAAAACGGTTTTGAACAAGCCCGCGCCGCAGCCAGCGGCACCGGAGCCGATCACGTAATAAAAGAACTCGGGGGCATCGATGTGCTCGTTACCGATGTCATTATGGAAGGCGAAGACGGATTTGCACTCAGCGAACGTCTCACAGCGCAGGATCCTAACTTAAAGACTGTTTTTATTTCAGGCTACGATCTCAGCGATTACACAGATAGAATCGGCACCGCTCCACTCATTCAAAAACCCATAGATGGAGATAATCTCGGAGCCGTTCTAAAACAATTAGCTATACCCGTAGCTGCGACTCCAACTCCA
>JBKEAD010000133.1:0-5374 GCA_047971915.1 Chthoniobacterales bacterium | reverse complement strand
TCGAAGCGCGAGAATTTTTCATCTTTGTATCAAGATAAGCTCCTTGGGCTTCAGAAAATTTATGCAGCGGCGCCGGAGAAAGGTCCGAAAACCGAGGCGGAAGACGAGATGGTCGGTATGTATCGGCATACGACCTTTAACCTTAACCCACGTCCTTCGTCGATCGATACTCCGTTGCATTCCTTTATCCCGTTCAAACACGTGGATCACATGCACCCGAATGCGGCTATTTCTGTCGCTGCGGCAAAAAACTCCGTGCAGCTCACCAAGGAAATCTATGGTGACGATGTCATCCATACGCCGTGGCTACGACCGGGCTTTGAGCTAGGGCTCGCGATGCAGAAAATTTGTAAAGAACACCCGAACGCCAAAGGGATCATCATGGGTCAGCATGGGCTTATCAACTGGGCCGATGACGATCAGGAGTGCTACGAACTCACGCTCAGCCTCATCGAAAAAGCGGCGGCTTTCATTGAAAAAAAATATGAGGAAAACGGTGGAGACACGGCTGCTTTCGGCGGACAAAAATACGCCTCGCTCGACGAAAAAGAACGCGCCGAGGTTTTCGCAAAAATCCTTCCTTGGTTACGCGGACAGGTCAGCCAGCAGAAGCGTTTTGTCGGCACGGTTCAGGACGACGACACGATTCGCCGCTTTGTAAATTCGCAGGACGCGGCTCGTCTGGCCGAGCTAGGCACGAGCTGCCCCGACCATTTTTTACGCACAAAAATAAAGCCGCTCTACGTGGACTGGGATCCATCTAAAGGCGACATCGACTCGTTGAAAGAACTTTTGAGCGAGGGCTTGGAGCAATACCGCAAAGACTACGCCGCCTATTACGAAGCCTGCAAACACGCGAACTCGCCCGCAATGCGCGATCCGAACCCGACGGTTATTCTCATTCCTGGTCTTGGAATGGTCGCTTGGGGGAAAGACAAATCGGAATCCCGCGTGACGGCAGAATTTTACAACTGCGCCGTAGAAGTCATGCGCGGCTCCGAAGCGATCGACGAATACATTTCGCTGCCGCAGCAAGAGGCTTTCGACATCGAGTATTGGTTGCTTGAGGAAGCCAAGCTGCAACGCATGCCTGCGGAAAAAGAACTCGCACGGCAAATTCACGTTGTGGTCGGAGCAGGCTCTGGCATTGGCAAAGAAACCGCCCATCGTCTCGTAAAAGAAGGCGCACACATCGTCTGCGTCGATCTCAACGAAGAAGCCGCAAAAACCACCGCGAAGGAAATAACCGACAAACTCGGACAAGGAATTGGCGTCGCCGGTTCGGGCATCAGCGGTTGCGGTGTCGCCATCGGACTCGCTGCAAACATCACCGACCGCGCAAGCATTCGCGCCATGCTCGACCAAGTCGCCCTCGCCTACGGAGGCTTCGACGCCATCGAAGTGACGGCAGGAATTTTTGTCCCCAGCGACACCACCGGACACATCCCGGACGATAAATGGGGGCTGACCTTCGGCATCAACGTCACCGGACTCTATCTCGTAGCCGACGAAGCGCACAAGACCTGGAAAGAGCAAGGACTACGCGGAAACCTCGTTTTGACTACCAGTGCCAACGCGGTCGTAGCCAAAAAAGGCAGCCTCGCCTACGACACCTCGAAAGCTGCTGCAAATCACCTCGTCCGCGAACTCGCAATCGAGCTTTCCCCGCTCGTGCGAGTAAACGGCGTTGCTCCCGCGACCGTCGTAAAAGGCTCGGCGATGTTCCCACGCGACCGAGTCATCGGCTCGCTCGCTAAATACGACATTCCCTACAGCGACGATGAAGAAACCGAAACACTCGTCAACAAGCTGGCAAAATTTTACGCCGACCGCACATTGACGAAAAATCCAATCACGCCAAGCGACCAAGCCGAGGCATATTTTATCCTAGTAAGCGAACGCCTAAACAAAACAACCGGTCAAGTCATCACGGTGGACGGCGGCTTGCACGAAGCGTTTTTGCGCTGATAATTTAGTGAGCCGATATTGACATAGGCTGAAGAGTAAAGAGACTGTTGGTGATACGGATTTAGGTTGATAAATCGTATTGCAGTAAACGAATTCTCCCATTTTCTTCAGCATGAATACAGCATCTTATTGGTTTCTTGGAAGCCGACTCACCATTCTCGCAGATTCCGGTGACACGGATGGTCGTTATGATTTGATTGAGGGTTGGTTTCCGGCAGGAATGCAGACGCCTTTGCACCGACACACGCGCTATCAAGAACAGCTTTTTGTTATAGAAGGTGAATTTACGGTTCGAGTCGGAAAATCTATTTTGGTTTTAACACCCGGTCAGACGGCTATTATTCCAATGGGTGAGGCTCATTGTATTGCCGCGACCGGAGGAGGTCCGGCTCGCGGTTTGGTTGTCGCACCCCCAAGCGGATTTGCTCGTGTCATCTCCGGCTCTGCGGTGCCGGATATCAATGGACAACCCGTAGCCAAAGAAGCAAATATGGCTCTCTTTACTCAGCTCAGTAAAGAAGTTGGTGACGAGATACTCGGTCCCCCGGGAACTTACCCTGATGGGGAGATGGATGCGAATTAGAAGTCTTTTTCCAAACCCTTGCTTTTTTTCAAAAGCTCCCCCCTTTACGCTTGCTCACTTTGCAGCGTCATTCTACTATCCACACAGATTTATTTCCCCATGAAAAACGACCTTATTGAGCGCATTATTGATAAATTTTCCTCCTCCCGAGATTTCACGATTTCGTTTGTCCTCCATGTTATTCTCGTCGCGGTTTTTGGCACGGCGGTTCTTTTTGATGCTGCAAGCGAGCCACCTGATTTTGAGGGCGAGGGGGGAGGCTTCGTGCAAGCTGGAGACGCTAGCTCTGCCCCACCGCCGGTGCAGCCTGCCGAGCAGACACCCCAAATCGATGTCACTCAAGTTTCTCAAGCTGCGGCTAGCAATCCGCTGAGTGCCATTACGACAACAAGTCAAAATGCTCTCAGCTTCTCAATGCCGGCGATCACGACCCCTTCGGTCGCACCTCCTACGACAACGACACAGACCGTTGCGGCCTCGGTTTCTCAGCAAAGTTTTGCCGGAGTTCAAGGACTCACGGCGCAAGGTGCAGCAAGCATCAAAGCCTTTACCGGCGGCTGGGGAAAGGGGAGTGGTCGCGGCACTGGGAGCCGTCAACGCGAGTTTGAATTCATCGCTTTTATGGGACAGTATTCTGGTGGAAACTGGAACTCCACGGTCCAACTCGGCAGCAATAAAAAAATCATCGGCGGCAGCCTCCCAAACTTACTTTGGATCATGGGACGTTGGTCACGCGATAAAATCAAAACCAACGAGCGGAATGTACAAGCCATCCGCCTCGATAGCGGTGAGCTTTTCTCTATCAAGCCCCCCTTCATTTTTCTAACCGGAACTCGTGACTTTAAACTAACCGATAAGGAAGTTGAGAATTTGCAAAAATATGTTCGCATGGGTGGCTGCATTTGGGGAGACAGCTCCCTTCCCGGCTCAAACTCGCGCTTTGATATCGCCTTCCGTCGAGAAATGCGCCGCGTCATTCCGGACGTGGATAAGCAATTCAAGCCGTTGCCTCCTAATCATCCTATTTATACGAGCGGTTACTTTCCCGAAATTAAGGAAACCCCTCCCGGAATTAACTACTATCAGGAACCCGTTTACGCTTTGGAAATTTATGGTCAGATCGGCATTCTCTACACTGCAAACGATTACGGCGACATGTGGCAAATCGGACTTATGGAAGACGGGACGGTCGATCTTCGTCGTGACGAACGCTCCCGCTTCGTCGCCATCAATAGAAATCTCTGGGACGCACGCTATACTTATTTAGGCAATATTACTCCGCCGCCAGCAAAAGCAGGAAAACCTAATGTCGCAACCAATATCGAAGACACCTACAAATTTGGCATCAATATCATCGTTCATCTTCTAACTCGTTGGGAAAGCATTACGGCTCGCGCCCCATCGCTTTAAAATTCTGATGTCCCCCCCCCCCATGAACAAAAATATCTCTCAACGCCTGATCGATAAATTCTCTTCGTCACGAGATTTTACGATTTCTTTTTTTCTTCACGCCATCCTCTTAGCACTCCTTAGCTCTGCGGTTCTTTTTGAAGTCACAAATGAACCCGCGGAATTTCAAGCGGAACAGGGAATTTTAAATACTGAAAATAAAATTGCTCCCCCGACAGATAAGCCGCAAAAACAAACTTCTCCGCCGGCAGCAAACGTCCTAGATCTCCCTCCGTCTTCTCCGATCACAACGCCAAAGGACACCATTAGCTCCCTAAGCCCGGATGCGCTAAAATTTCCATTGCCAAGCAGCAATAAAATTTCTTCTGTCGCCCCATCGTCAAACAGCTTAGACAAGTTAAAAGATGCCACTTTGCAAAAAGATCTCTTCGGCATACCGGGACTCACTCCTCAAAAAGCCGCAAACCTCAAATCTTTTGCAACTTGGAAACAAGGCACCACGCGCAACGTCGGAGGCCGCTCCACCGAATTTGAATTTGTCGCTTTCGTCGGTGAATACTCCGGCGGCAACTGGAACTCCACCGTCCAGCTTGATCGCAACAAAGAAATCGTCAACGGCAGCCTCCCCAATCTGCTTTGGATCATGTCTCGCTGGTCTAAAGATAAAATAAAAACCAACGAACGTAATGTCCGCTCCATTCGTCTCGATAGTGGCGAACTTTTCTCGGCAAAGCCTCCTTTTATCTTCCTGACCGGAACGCGCGATTTTAAACTCACCGATAAAGAAGTCGAAAACCTCCGCAAATACGTCATGATGGGCGGCTGCATCTGGGGGGACAGCTCCCTTCCGGGATCAAATTCCCGCTTCGATATTGCCTTCCGACGAGAGATGCGCCGCGTCATTTCCGATGAGGATAAAGATTTTAAACCCCTGCCTGCAAGTCACCCCATTTTTACTCAAGGCTATTTTTCCGAAATCAAAGGCATTCCGGCAGGGATTAACTACTACAAAGAACCTGTTTATGCTCTAGAAATGTATGGGCAGATCGGCATTCTTTATACGAGCAACGACTACGGCGATATGTGGCAAATTGGGCTAAAAGAAGACGGAACCGTCGATTTACGCCGAGACGAACACTCCAAATATATTGCTATCAACCCTAAAATCTGGGACTATCGAAACACCTATCTCGGCAATGTAAATCCACCTTCCGCAAAACGTGGAAAACCAGAAATTGCAAGCAACATCGAGGATACTTACAAATTCGGAATCAACGTCGTCGTCCATCTTCTCACCCGCTGGGAAGACATAACCTCGCGAGCCCCGTCACTTTAAAAATTTTATTTAAACTAATGCGTATCACTCACTTCATCACAGCAGCTCTCATCACCACTTCCACCCTCATCTCGACC
>JBKEAD010000113.1:0-25201 GCA_047971915.1 Chthoniobacterales bacterium | reverse complement strand
TCGCCCACCGTATGCAGGCACCGACAAACCTATTTACCGGGCGGGTGATCTGAAACGAGATTTGCTCCCAAACCTCTCTCCCGTGGCTTCGACTCCTGACTGGGAGATGATAAATCGTTTTTACGAACGTCCGTGGCTGGATCACATAGATAACTGGCTGAGTCAACATACCGCGCCAGGGCTTAATCAACCAAACTACGGTCGCGAGTTTTCTCGTTTGACCTCCATCGCTGCGCTGATGCTGCTCCTAGACGCACCCAAGGAAGAAAAAGAAAAACTCCTCATCAGCTATGTCCAGCTCGGGATCGATCTCCACGGTCTAGCAGCAAATGGCAGACAATGGTTCTCGGATGGAGGTCACTGGCAAGGGCGCAAATGGCCGATTCTCTTTGCAAGTTTGATGCTTGATGACGAAGCCTTGAGAACCTTTCCGGAAATTGATTTAAAGCGACCCGTCTATGCTTATGTGACCGTGGATTCCAGCACCGCAGATCCTAAACCTACGACCGTGTTTCAAGAAGATCTCGATACCTACTACGGTAAGGGAGGCGATGGGCAAAGCGTACTGTTTCAGCTTGTTTACCACACCGGACCTAAATTTCCTCACGAAGAAACACCGTTTGAAGAATACGACAAAGGAGGCAAATTCCTAAACGGCTATCTTCAAAACAACTCCTTTACATGGTCTGGAGCAGCCCTTGCCGCCCTTTTACTCAAAGCCAAAGCTACTTGGAACCACGACGCCTACTTCGACTACGTGGACCGCTGGATGGGCGACACAAACAGAGAATCCAGAGGCAAACCCCACTGGCTCCCACGTAATTGCAGTCGCACCGTCGATCTCTTCCTCGAAGAAATGTGGGACACCTACCGCACCGAAGTGCCCGAGCAGCCCGGCGGAGCAACAAATCTCAAGTGGGTTTGGAACAACGACAAACGCAGCGGCCATTTTGAAGACACCCCCCCACCATCCGAAAATCCATAATCCCAAATACAACAGTTGAGCAAAAATAAGCCGTGCGAGTGCTCTTTATTGGGTGCGATTAAAAATGGGTGAGGTAGAGGATTGTTTCGTCCCACCCGCTCTTTTCGTCCCACCCGCTCTTATTAGTTCCGAGCGGACCCGAGCTTATCTAAAACGATGGACTCAGTAAGCAGCTCCGGGAAAATTTCCGGCTTCTCGACTCCATCACCCGGATAAAAAAGATAAAATGGCACCCCTACTCTCCCATACTCGGCTAGTGCTTCCGTAATCTCGGGGTTTGAGTTTGTCCAATCCGCCTTCATTGCCACGATACCGCGCTCTTTTATCAAAGCACGAACAGCCGCTGTATTGATTGCCGTGCGCTCGTTGAACTTGCAAGTGATGCACCAATCTGCGGTAAAATCGATAAACAACGGCTTTCCCGAGGCAAGGATCGCATCCCGTTCACTCACTGAAAAAGGCACCCACGCAATCCCCTCTCCCGATGCCGCCGACTGGTTGGCGGTATCTAATTTGCTATCGGCAAATTTTTTTCCAAGTGCAAACCCGCCTAAGAGCAAACACAAAAACGTCAGCAAAAAGAAAACGCCTCGCAAACCCGCCGCCCTCATCGAACAAATAATTCTTCCTTAAAACCAAAAAACAAACGCAGCCAGCAGCAAAAACGTCACCAACCAGATCATCCCATCCAACCCCTTCTGATTTCCCGCTACATAGAGCAGCCATACGACGGTTGCCAACAGAGGGAATCCCATAAACTGCTTCACACTCTCCATCCACGCCCCCGGCTTCGGAAGCAGCTTCATCCACTCCGGCCGCGCCGACAAAAGCAAATACGGAGCAGACATACCCGCGGCAATGGACGCAAACATACCAAAAATGACATAAGCCGGCTGGCTAAAAGCAAAACTCAAAGCCGCTCCCAAAAACGGTGCCGTGCAGGGCGTCGCCAGCAAGGTAGCAAAACCACCCTGAAAGAAAGACCCGAGATACCCCTCTTTTGCAGCGGCTCCGCTCATTTGGTTTACGGCTTTCCCCGGTAATACGATCTCGAAAACTCCAAATAAATTAAGCGCAAAAACAAAGACCAAACTGCAAATAAAAAAGATAAACCAAGGGTTTTGAAACTGAAAAGCCCACGTCACCTGATGCCCCGCCGATTTCAAGGCCACAATCACTCCTCCAAGTGCCAAAAACCATGCAAAAATCCCGCCGGTAAAAGCCAACCCGTGACGCAAAATTTTCCCGGGGGCATCCCCGGCTTGCTGGATGAAACCAAAAATTTTCAGCGAAATCACTGGCAGGACACAGGGCATCACATTCAAAAGCAGACCGCCAATGAACCCATAAAGCAGTGCTAACCCCAGACTGATTTGGAGCCCTCCGGCACCTCCAGACGTTTCTGCAGAACCATCGCTGACCGCCGCACCCGCACCTTCAGACAAGGATGGAGACGAAACCAGCCATCCCTCCCGCGAGGCCGAATCGCCTTCTTGCTCCAACACCAAAATACCATTCAATGCCCCATTTGAGGTGATACTCAAAATACTCTCGCCAGCATTTTTTTCAGAAATTTTCTCGGCATGTCCAAGAATTTCATTTTTCACGGGTAAAGGGTAAAAATCGACGTATTCTCCTTTTTTTAAATCGCTTGCATAAATAATCCATTTCCCAGATTCGCGTTTCCATACGACCTTAAAGGGAGCTTTACTTAGTTTCGGCAATTCCCTATTGAAACGCTCGAAAAGCTCCGTATTCACCGCTTCCGACTTTGCTGCTACGGGAAGTTTTAACTCAATTTCAGCATCTCCCGGGATGCAAATTTTTTCACAAACCAGCCAATCGACCGCTGCTTTCAAGATCACTTCGGATGAATCGATTTTTTGAGGAACCGCGATAGTCGTCAGCAGCAACACCTCATCGCTGTAACTGTAAACTTGGATATCCCCCGGCTCGATAGCGCGATGAGGAATCGGAAAGTCGAGATTACCCGCACCAAACCCCTCGGGCAGCGTCCACTTTACCGAAGTCGGCATTCCCGCATCACCGGGATTTATCCAGTAGGTATGCCAGTTTTTGGCCATTTTTAGCAAAATACCCACCTGCAGAGCCTCTCCGGGCACCACCGCGCTCCGGCTCGAAATCAGACTTGCTTCCACTAATACCTTATCTTTATAGACTTGCGCGAAAGCTATACCCTGTGCAAAGAAAAGCACAAGAAGCAGCATTTTTAGGATCAAAATTTGTCGAATTCTCATGTAGTGTGAAAAACTAACATGCCTTTTCGAAAAAGGCACAATTTTTAAGACCCGCAAAAGCAGTAAAAAGTTCAATTTCTAGTCCATCAACACCTTGATTACCGATAAAAAAGCCATCGCCCAACAAATCTCCGCCGCCCTGCTCGGAGGCTTGTTTCTTTTTTCCGGCTCCTTAAAGCTTCAAAACCCGGACCAACTATTTTTCAGCCTTCTCGAAGCACAAATCATCTCGGCGAACGCCGCCTACTACCTCTCCCGCACCCTCCCCTACTTAGAACTCGCACTAGGCATTGTAGGAATCATTGCAGCCATTTTACCCGCACGGCACTTTTTATCCCGCCTTCTTTGCCTCCTTTTCGGCCTTTGTGCAGCTTTTTTGCTAATGATTTTCAACCTCTACCTCTTCATCGCCTGGCAGCGAGGTTTGCTTATAGATTGCGCCTGCTTCGGCCCCCTAGGAGCAAATTGGGGAATTGGAACCTCCCTCGTGAGAAACGTCTTTTTATTCCTATGGGCACTTTTTATCAGCATTGGTCTGCCAACTAAGAAAAAGTCCACACCTTCACCATAGAGAGTCAAAACAAGCGAATTTGCTGTTATCTCGCACGATTACAAAGAAAGACCATTTCTCACTTCAAGAAATTGCGTGACTGGCTTTTTATTCGACGAGAATATACCTCGCTAAATTACACTTTCTGCTTCGCTTCCTATCATTCATGCCACGGATCTTGGCAAAAGTATATCCGATAGCGATATTTGGACACACGCCAAAGAACATTCTCTAGTAATAGTCTCTAAGGATTCTGACTTTTCGAACCGCATTATGGTTTCATCTCCTCCGCCGTGGATTGTCCACTTAAGAACTGGAAATCTTAGAAAGCACGATTATCATGCATTTTTAAAACATGTTTGGCCACAAGTTGAAACTCTCCTGCCAGCTAGCAAACTCATCAATGTTTATTTTGACCGAATAGAAGCGATACAAGGCGAGCCGAGCGATCCAGATAACCGCCGTTAAAAATGTCTTCTTCTAATTACTCCGTTCTGTTAGGGCGTCTGCTTACGCACACGCCACGCCATCACCCACTTCAACCCAAATCCACGCTCGATTCCACGGGAAGCGGTATCTGATCACGGACGTTACACTAAGAAACTGGCGAACCTTACCGCCAGCATTCTCTTCTACCTACTACGGAAAACTAATATCAATACCTAATAAGCAATCTCCTAATTTCCAATCGGCACCGTCACCGTAGCCTCCTCCGTCTCGCCCAGATCGGAAACCTCGCTCGACATCTCTACATCCTCCTGCGGTGTCACCCGCTCATCCGAATCGACGATGAACCGCTTAGCCATTTCATTCGGACGCTGCACCGTGATCGCAAAAATCGAAACATCCGTCCGAAATTTATCCGTGCTCCACACGCGATCCTCATTCACCGCTTGCTCAATCGTCAACTCAGGATAAACCCCCGCATAGTCATTCATCCGGCTCCGAGCCTCAAAGCTCAAGTAAGGCGGCTGATATAAAAACTCTACCCGCTCATTCCCAAGATCTCCCGGACGCCGAATCCCAACCGGCGCACCATAGAGTTGGGTCGCTTTTTCAAGACTCGATCCCGGATGCAGCCCCTCCGCCGTGCGGTGTTTTTTATTCCGGGTGCGCACCATCACAATCGGGCTATCCTCGGTGGGATGCTCCCAATTTTTTACCAAAAAAGTATAAAGCAAATCTCCGCCGTCATCGAAAACCTTATGCCAAGCCACCGCTTTCACATAGTTTCGAGCAGGCGGCGAAGCGACGGAGTATCCCATCGGCAAAGCCTTTCGCACCTGATCCGCCGTCATTCCCAACTTAGCAAACCCAATCCCATCTTTCGCAATCAACGCCGCACCACCATCGGCACTCGAAGTCCCCGTATCGATTAGCGATTCACAGCCCGAAAAAAGCAACGAAGTAAAAATAACAGCACCCACCGACAACAAAATCAAAAACCGTGATGTTTTCATGAAGCTCCCGAACCTATCAGAACGTCTCTATTTCGAAATATAATTATCAAAAAAGCTTACAGATTCACTAGCCAAAAACTTTTTTCAGAAAAGCCGGTTTCCATCTGATTGCTACAAAAAATAGGCTCTTATAAAAAGAGAGCATACCGACGGCGGGACTCGAACCCGCACACCCGTGAGGATAACGGATTTTAAGTCCGTTGCGTCTGCCATTCCGCCACGTCGGCTTTTCTGCTCTCCAAGAGGCGCGAAAAAATTTAAAAAAATCCAACACCAATCCTCTATCGAAAAGCGACAGAAGTCTTACAATCGAAACTTTGCGAATGCAAGCTTTGCGAAACCACAAAGATCATAAAACCTTCCGTTACGCCTTGCAGCAAAGGCTTGTAATTTTTTGTGAGCCAAGAAATTTTGCCCGTAATAAAAAGGAGGCTCGATTTATTTCTCCCTGTAGTGCCTCATGAATGGGTGCAACTAGATCTAGCCTTTCAGCCTGAAAAACCTGTCGGTCCGGATAAGACGACGGAAAAAACAAAACCTGCAAAATCGGACGCACCACACATTTTTTCGGTTTCGGAAATTACGAATGAAGTTCGAGAGCTTATTGAAAGCGAACTGGGTTCTTTGTGGGTGGAGGGGGAAATTTCTAATCATCGTCGTCAGGCGTCTGGACATCATTACTTCACGCTGAAGGATGAAGGGGCGCAGTTGGCTTGCGTGCTTTTTGCGGGTAAGGCCCGGTATTTACCGAAGCAGTCTATTGAGGACGGAAAAAAGATTCAGGCATTTGGAGAAATGACGGTTTACCAAGCGCGTGGGCAATATCAGATGATCGTGAGTTTGGTGCGCGATGCCGGAGAGGGGCAACTCCAGGCGAAGTTTGAGGCTTTAAAGCAGAGGCTGTCTGCGGAGGGGTTGTTTGAAAGTGATAGAAAAAAAGAGCTTCCCAGATCACCGAGGCGGGTGGCCCTAATCACCTCTCCGACGGGGGCGGCTTTAAAGGATTTTTTGCATGTGCTTTGGCGGCGAAGTCCGACGACGGAAGTTCTGCTATTTCCCGTGCGTGTGCAGGGAAAAGGGGCGGCAGCGGAGATGATCGCCGCTTTGCAATCTGTCGAGCGGTTGAAAAAAAATAATATAGACCCGGCAGATGTCGTCGTTCTCACGCGTGGCGGAGGGAGCCTAGAGGATTTGTGGGAGTTTAATGACGAAGCGTTAGCGCGGACTATTTTTGAAAGTTCGTTGCCGATAGTCAGTGCCGTGGGGCATGAGATCGATTTTACAATTTCGGATTTTGTGGCCGATTTACGCGCTCCGACTCCGAGTGCTGCGGCCGAAATTATTTCTACAGAGTCTGCCGCAGTTCGTGAAAGGCTACGAGAGGCGAAGCGGCGTTTACCCCGAGCATTGACTGCTTCAATTCGTCTCAAACGTTCTCGAATAGATGGGGTTCTGCGTTCTGCTGCATGGCGTGAACCTTTGCGGCAAGTTCAGGAATCAACTCAACGGGTGGACTCTGCACGGGAGGCCATGAGCCGAGTCATCGAAAAACAATTTGAGATTCATCGACATAAAATGGCTCATGCAAAAGATATATTGCGAGCACGGCATCCGGGCCGTCACCTGCAACAGGCGATCGAAAATGCACGAAGACGCCTCAAAGAAATGCGAACACTCACTCAGCAACGGCTCCATTCCTTGCGGCAAGATGTGGAGCGGCAAGCGGCTATTCTTTCTGCCCTCAGTCCTCGAAATACTCTGGAACGCGGATATACGCTGGTTCGACGACCCGATGGAAAGCTTATAAAATCTGCTACACTCGCCAAGGAAGAGTCTGTGCTAAGCATTTCTTTTGTTGACGGCGAGATAAAGGCTACCCCGAATTTAAACGATTAAATTGATAGAAATGACAAAGACTGAAATTACAGAGATTTTTGAAGACATTGCACGTCTCCTGGAGATCAAGGGTGAGAATCCTTTTAAAATTCGTGCTTATACAAATGCAGCACGCACGCTCGATACTTTTGCCGGAAATTTACAAAGCGAAATTGAAAATGGAACTTTAACGAAGATTGATGGTATCGGAAAAGCAATCGCAGAGAAAATAGAAATTCTAATGAGCACGGGGGAGTTGCCTTATTATACGAAACTACGGGCATCTTTCCCACCGGGATTACTGGAGCTTTTTGATCTGCAAGGGCTCGGCGGCAAAAAGATAAAAGTTTTATGGGATAAACTTAATGTCACTTCTATCGACGACTTAGAGGGGTGTTGTAAGGACGGACGGGTCGCAGCACTAAATGGATTTGGAGCAAAGACGGCAGAGAATTTATTAAAAGCCATTGAGCAGCGACAGCAATTTGCGGGTAAGTTTTTATACGGAGACATTGTCGGTCTGGCTGAGGACATGTTAGAAGAGCTTCGAAATTTACCTTCCGTCGGACAAGCTGAAATTGCCGGGAGTTATCGCCGAAAAAAAGAAATTGTGGGTGATTTAGATTTTATTATTTCATCGAAGAAGCCTGAAGAGGTAAGCAATTTTTTCGTTAATCACCCGCTCGTAAAACAAGTGCTCGCGCACGGCAAAACAAAATCGAGTGCTATTTTTGAACCCGGCATTCAATGCGATCTGCGTGTCGTGCAAGCTGAGGAATATCCTTTTGCGTTGAATTATTTTACCGGTAGCAAAGAGCATAATATACGTATGCGAAGTCGTGCCCTAACACGGGGTTGGTCGCTAAATGAGTATCGCTTTAGTCGCGCCGAAGATACAAAAATAGAAAGTGAAAAACCGCTGCCCAAAAATATCGACGTAGAGGAAAACATCTATCATTCGCTTGGTCTCGACTTTGTGCCACCGGAGTTACGCGAAGACCGAGGAGAGTTCGAGCAAGCAGAATCTCATACTTTACCTAAATTGATAGAATGGCAAAATTTGCGAGGTGTTTTTCATAATCATACAATTGCATCGGATGGTAAAAATACGCTTAAAGAAATGGCGGAGGCTGCCGCCGAGCTTGGCTTTCAATATATCGGCGTGGCCGACCATAGCAAAAGCAGCTTTCAGGCCAACGGCCTCGATGAGGGGCGTCTCCTAAAGCAAGTTGACGAAGTCGCAGCTTACAATGCAAAACAAGATGTCATTACGGTTTTCAGCGGCGTCGAATGCGATATTTTGAAAGATGGTTCTTTAGATTTTTCGGACGACGTTTTAGCTCGCTTAGATTACGTCGTGGCTTCGGTGCATTCTTCTTTCACCCTCAGTGAAAAAGATATGACAGAGCGACTCATCCGGGCGATCAGTAATCCTAACGTTAAAATGTTAGGACACCTCACCGGGCGCCTTTTATTAAGCCGCGAACCCTACACTGTTAATATTCCAGCCGTGCTGGACGCCGCCGCCGAGACGGGAACTTTTATTGAGTTAAATGCTAGCCGTTATCGTCTCGATATGGATTGGCGATGGTGGGGACTGGCAAAAGAAAAAGGTGTAAAGTGTGTTATAAATCCTGATGCGCACTCGGTAAATGGATTGCAGGAGGTGCGCCTTGGCATCAATATTGCCCGTAAAGGAGGACTGCGAGCAGATGATGTCATTAATTGCCTGCCCCTAGACAAAATACGTCTGCTTTTAAAAAAAGAAATAATTCGATGAACGACGAAAAATTTTTACAAGCAGCAATTGAGCAAGCCGAACTAAGCGCGGCGCAAGGAGGCGTGCCTATCGGCTCGGTTCTCGTGCATGATGGTAATATCGTGGGACGCGGACACAACCAACGCGTGCAAAAAAATGATCCCATTTTACATGCCGAGATGGATGCGATTCAAAACGCCGGACGACGTAGCGCAGCCTTTTACGCAAAATGCACTTTATACTCCACCTTATCCCCCTGCCCGATGTGTAGTGGAACGGCCTTATTATTTAAGATTCCGCGTATTGTCGTTGGGGAAAACCTAACTTTTCAAGGGCCTGAAGATTACATACGAAGTCAGGGCGTAGAGCTTTGTATTTTGCAAAATGAAAAATGCATCGAAATGATGCAGCGATTTATTAAAGAAAAACCAGAGCTTTGGAACGAGGATATCGCGATATAAGGGCCTGATATCGGCACCTTTTCTAAAAAAATAAACGAGGAAATAGGCATTCGCACACGTTTGAGCAACACCAGCCCTCCGGAATTTACCTTATATCCCGCCGATCCTACTTCGCGGGATTCATTGCAGCCAGCATCTCCGCCGTCGCCGCTTCGACACCACAAACCATTGCACGAGAAATAATCGAATGCCCAATATTTAGCTCTTCTAAATAGGGAAGATCACGAACGAGTGCTATATTGTCGTAATTGATCCCGTGTCCCGCATTCACACGCAATCCGAGACGATGGGCCAGTTCTGCTCCCGAACGTAAACGCGTGAGTTCACGCTGCTGCTCCTCCCCCCGCGCATTCGCAAACGCTCCCGTATGCAATTCAATAAACTCCGCCTGCAGTGTGGCAGCCGCACGAATTTGATCTTCATCGGGGTCAATAAAAAGACTCACGCAACTACCATTTTCACGCAAAGCATTCACCGTTTTTTTAAGACCTGTCATTTGTCCCACACAATCCAATCCCCCCTCAGTGGTCACTTCTTCACGCTGCTCAGGGACAAGACAAACATCCTCCGGGCGCAAGCGCAGGGCGATCTCCACAATCTCCGCCGTATTTCCCATTTCGAGATTTAGCTTCGATTGAATCGCTGCCTGCAAACGCAGCAAATCCGCATCCTGAATATGCCGTCGATCCGCTCTCAAGTGTGCGGTGATGCCCGTCGCCCCGCCTCGCTCAGCAGCTACCGCCGCAGCCACAGGGTCCGGCTCCGCATTCGGCGAATCCGGCATATCGCGATAACGCGCTTGCCGCAGCGTCGCGACATGATCGATATTTACTCCAAGCCGAATCATTTAAAAAAATTTTCCTAATGTCGGAAATGCCGAACCCCGGTAAAGATCATCGCCACCTCCGCCTCATTGGCCGCCTTTATCACCTCTTCGTCGCGCACCGAGCCACCCGGTTGAATTGCGGCTGTCGCCCCGGCTTCCGCCGCAGCCAACAAGCCATCTGCAAACGGAAAAAACGCATCACTGCAAACCGCACTCCCTTTCAGCGAAAGCCCGGCTTCTTTCGCCTTCCAAACCGCAATGCGCGAACTATCCACCCGAGACATTTGTCCCGCGCCGACGCCCAGCGTGCGATCCGCATCGGCATACACAATCGCATTCGACTTCACATGTTTCACCACGCGCCATCCAAACTCCATGGCTTCTAGCTCTTTTTTCGTCGGCGGACGACTCGTTACGACCTTGCTCTCCATTTTTTCAAGCGAACAACTGTCACTATCCTGCACAAGATAACCGCCAACCACCGACCGCACGTCACGCGATCCACACGGTAAAGGTTTCAACGAACGCATCAGGCGCAGATTTTTCTTTTTCTGAAGCAGCGAACGCGCATCGGCATCAAATTCCGGCGCGATAATTACCTCGCTAAAAATTTCTGAAATCGCCTTGGCTAACGCAAGATTCACCGAGCGATTCGTGATGATAATGCCACCAAAAGGTGCCTGTTTATCTGTGGCAAAAGCTTTTAACCAAGCCTCTCGCAAGTCCTCATCTGTCGCAACACCACACGGATTGGTATGTTTTAAAATAGCAACCGTAGGTTTCGAAAACTCACTGATCAGCCCGTAAGCCGCCGAAATGTCTAAGATATTGTTAAAAGACAACTCCTTCCCGTGCAGTTTGTCGAAATACTCCGGAAACTGACCATATAGCTCTGCTTCCTGATGCGGATTTTCGCCGTAGCGCAAACGCCCAACCAGAGGCGACTGCGTTGTAAAGCGGCTACAAGTCTTTTGCTCCTTATTCAAATACTCAAAAATCGCGCTATCATAAGCCGCCGTCGTTGCAAAAGCTTTTATCGCAAGCCGTTCACGCAGCTTCAAATCCGTCTCACCGCCCTCCCCCTCCAAAGCCTCCGCGACACTTTCATAATCCTCGGGCGAAGTCACAACCGTAACCGAACGATAATTTTTCGCAGCACTACGAATCATCGACGGCCCACCAATATCAATTTGCTCAATTGCCTCCTCCAGCGTCACCCCTTCACGAGAGATTGTTTCCACAAAAGGATAAAGATTCACCACCACCAAATCAATCGGCGGAATTTTATACTCGGCGGCCTGCTTCTCATGCTCCTCATTCCCACGGATATACAAAAGTCCCCCATGCACCTTCGGGTGGAGCGTCTTTACTCGACCATCCAAAATCTCCGGTGACCCTGTAAAATTCGCAATATCGGTAACCGGAACTCCTGCCTCCCGCAGAGTCTTCGAAGTCCCCCCTGTCGAAAGAATTTCAATTTCCAATTGATGAAGCCGTTTAGCAAATTCGACCAAACCCGTCTTGTCCGAAACAGAAATAAGCGCACGCTGAACTTTCATATTTTTTTAAAATAAATTTCGCCCGTAGCACAAGCGAGGGGCAGAAGGTTAACCATCTCATCCCGCGGTTCAATAGCAAAGTCAACCGTGTCCAAAAAAACTCCGTATCTCACTGAAATTTTTCATTTCATAGTTTTTTAACACTCTGTTAGAAGAAACTCTTCATGATCTCGATCACGATTCCTGTTTATAACGAAAAAGAAGCCGTCGGTCGCCTCGCAGAAAAAGTCCGCGAAGTGATGCAGAAGCTCGGGCAACCCTGGGAAGTCATTTTTGTAAATGACGGCAGTCAGGACGGCAGTGCCGAACTCCTCGACAAGCTCTCGGCAAAATATCCCGAAGTCAAAGTCGTTCATTTTCGAAAAAATTTTGGCCAAACCGCTGCTATGATGGCCGGCTTCGACTTCGCAAGTGGCGACATCATTATTCCCATGGACGGCGATTACCAAAACGATCCGGAAGACATTCCACGTATGCTTGATAAGCTGGCTGAAGGCTACGACGTGTGCTCCGGCTGGCGGCGCGACCGCCAAGACGATACCGTCCGCCGAAACATCCCGAGCATCATGGCAAACCGCCTCATCTCCTGGGTCTCCGGCGTCCGCCTCCACGATTTCGGCTGTTCGCTAAAAGCCTACCGCGCCGAAGTGATAAAAGGCGTCCGCCTCTACGGAGAAATGCACCGCTTTCTCCCCATCTACTCAAGCTGGCACGGAGCAAAAATTACCGAACTCCCGGTCAACCACTTTGCCCGCACGACTGGCTCCTCCAAATACGGACTTGAACGCGTCATCAAAGTCCTCTTCGATCTCGTAACGGTCAAATTTCTCGACAAGTTCCAGATGAAGCCCATGTATCTTTTCGGCACTTGCGGCGTCATCAGCCTAGCGATGGGCGGTGTCAGTTTTCTCTGGATGGCCCTTCTTTATTTCCTTTGGGACAAGCCACTCTCCACGACTCCACTGCCTCTGCTCGTCGTTTTTGGCACCATGATCGGTGTCGTCTGTTTGCTTATGGGCTTACTTGCCGAGATGATCACGCGCACCTTCTACGAGTCGCAAGGCAAGACGATCTACCTAATCAAAAATCTAAAAAACCTACAGGCACCAAGCGTCCGCTCGGATTTAGGAAACTAAATTTCGCCTCTTTTTCATCATGTGCGGCATAGCAGGATTCGCGGGGCAAGGCAGCGATGCCACCATCCGCAAAATGACCGACGCCCTCCGGCATCGCGGCCCCGATGCCGAAGGTTTTTTTTACGATGAGAAAACGCAACTGCATCTCGGCCACCGCCGCCTCTCCATCATCGATCTCGCAGATGGCACGCAGCCCATGCTCTCGGCAGATAAGCGTTTCGCCGTTGTTTTCAATGGTGAAATCTACAACCACGCCGAACTACGGAACGAACTCCAAGCCGCCGGACACCGCTTCGCAAGCGACCACTCCGACACCGAAGTCCTCCTCCACGGCTACGCCAAATGGGGGGCAAACCTGCAAGACAGACTCAACGGCATGTGGGCATTCGTAATCTACGACGTCGAAAAAAAACAACTCTTCGGCAGTCGCGACCGCTTTGGGAAAAAGCCTTTCTTTTATTTTCAAAACCAAGGCACTTTCGCTTTCGCCAGTGAACTCACTGCCCTGCTAGAGCACCCGAGTAGTCCGCGCTCCCTCAGCACGATCGGCCTGCAAAAATTTTTCGCCTACTCCCTGATTCCCGCGCCACATTCTATTATCGAAGGGATTAGAAAATTACCCGCCGGACATTGTTTTCACTTCGACTTACAAAGCCACAGCCTAAAACTTCAACCCTGGTGGGAATATCGCCTAGAGCCGGACGACGAGCTTTCCGGGCGCAGCGAAGAATTTCTGGCAGAAGAGTTTCGCGAACGATTAAAAAACGCCGTTGCCCGTCGATTAGTGGCAGACGTTCCACTCGGAGTTTTCCTGAGCGGCGGGATCGACTCCACCGCTGTCACCGCACTCGCCGCCGATATTCGTAGCGCAGATAAAGTCAGCACCTTCAGCATCGGTTTCGATGAGGCATCTTTCGACGAATCCGCTTACGCACAAGCCGCAGCCGAAAGCATCGGCACCAAACACCATTGCGAAAAACTAAGCCTCTCCGACTCCCGCCGCCTTCTTCCATCGCTCTTGCAACGTATCGACGAACCCCAAGGTGACAACTCGCTCCTACCAACGTGGCTGCTTTGCAAATCTGCCCGCAAGCACGTAACGGTCGCTCTCGGCGGCGACGGCGGCGACGAACTTCTAGCCGGCTACGATCCCTTCAAAGCTCTCACATCGGCGCGAAAATACCACCGCACAATGCCACGAGGCATTCATCCGGCACTTCGCAAGTTGGCAAATTTTCTCCCCGTTTCCCATCGCAATATGAGTCTAGATTTCAAGGTAAAGCGTATGCTGCGCGGCCTCTCCTACGCCCCGTCCTGCTGGCTCCCCGCATGGATGGGTGCTCTCGAACCCTCTGAAATCAATGATTATTTCGGCAGCTCTCTCTCCGCAGAAGAACTCTACAGCGAAGCCATCGCCGCGTGGGAATCGCCATCCGCGACAAACGACATCGACCGCGCAACCCAATATTTTATCAAGATCTATCTGCAAGACGGTATTCTAGCAAAGGTCGATCGTGCCAGCATGTTAAACAGCCTCGAAGTTCGTGCTCCTTTTTTAGACATCGAGCTTGTTGATTTCATCCGCAAGCTCCCGCCACATTTTAAATACCGAAACGGACGCGGCAAACTCCTCCTCCGCACCGCCCTACGCGGAAGTGTGCCCGACACCGTGTTGGAACGTAAAAAGAAAGGCTTCGGCTCTCCAATGGGTGCTTGGTTCCGCCAAGGACTCGCCTCACAAGCAGCGGATGAGACGAACGCCTTTGCAAAAAAACGCCAAACCGCACACCGCGCCGGAAAACAAGACGAGCGCCTTTTTCTCTGGGCGCAATACGCCCTCGACGAATGGAAAGCAGGTCACAAAAAGGCTTCCATAGTCCCAAAGTCGCAATGAAAATTCTCGTCCTCTGCTACGAATACCCACCCGTCGGCGGCGGCGGCGGACGGGTCGCCAAGCAAATTGCCGAAGGACTCGTCAAACGAGGACATGATGTAAAAATCCTCACAGGCGGCATCTCCTCGCTCGAAAAACGTGAGCTTCAAAACGGAATAGAAATTCACCGAGTCACCGCCTTCCGTCGCACGATGGATACCTGTAGCGTCCCTGAAATGGGGCTTTGGCTGCTTTTCTCTGCAAGCAAAGCACTGCGACTCATCCGCGCTTGGCGGCCCGACGTGCTACACGTTCACTTCGCCGTTCCCACCGGTGCGCTGGCTTTATTTCTCCACACGTTCACACGCACGCCCTACCTGCTCACGACTCACCTCGGCGACGTGCCCGGCGGAGTTCCCGAACAAACCGATAAACTTTTTCGCTGGGTAAAACCTTTCACGATTCCGATTTGGAAAAAGGCCGCAGCGATCAGCGCGGTCAGCAGTCATGTCGCAAAACTCGGTGCCGCAGCCTACGGAGTGAAACCCCATATTTTGCTCAACGGCATTTCTTTTGATGAAAAAAATCCTGCCCGCAGACGCGAAAGCACAAAGGAACTTCGTGTGCTTTTTGTCGGAAGGCTCAGCACGCAGAAAAATCCACTCTTAGCAATCGAAGCCATCGCCAAAACCCAAAACACCCGCCTAGACATGATCGGAGACGGCCCACTCCGCAAAGACGCCGAAGCTCACGTTGAAAAGCTCGACCTGCAAGACCGCATCCACTTTCACGGTTGGCAAAGTGCCGAATCGGTGCAGGGATTTTTACAACAAAGCGACGTTTTTTTATTAACATCGCTACACGAAGGCCTCCCCGTAGCCGCGCTCGAAGCCCTAGCCGTCGGCCTCCCGCTTGTCTCGACCGACATCCCCGGAATTTGGGATGTGATCGAAAATGAAAAAAACGGTTTCCTCCGCCAAGCCACACCCGAAGCCCTCGCTGAAGCCTTGCAGCAACTCGAAAACAACGCGGCACTCCGGAAAAAATTCAGTCAAGCCAGCCTAGAGAGGCGCGAACATTTCCAACTAGAAAAAATCATCCAAGGCTACGAATCCGTCCTCGAAAAAATCACACTTTCAGGCAGGCTCCTATACATAAAAAAATAAAAGAAGCCCACATTTCCAATTGGCTCATGTCAGAAAACCATCACCCCTCCATCCAATCCAAATTTCTTCCAATGACCAATTCCGTCATCTCTGCGTGATGCGTATTTTTCATTGAGATTGGCTTTGCCTGAAAATGATACTTCGAAGCTAAGTTTCTCACTTCCTCTGCATTATCATAGGTCATTATAAAATCTCCCCTAAGTTTCGAGCACAACGAAAAAAGCTCCTCGTGGTCCAAGTCAAAATGCTTATACAGGCGTCGTCCCGCTTTTTTCCAACCCGCTGTATAGGGAGGGTCTATGAAGTAAACAATTCCTTCTCTATCTTTCTTCGATTCCAAAACATCAAAGGCATCGCAGCACTTAAAGGTCAGACTTTCCGAAGCTCGTAAGACTTTCCCCTTTGATCAGCTAAATCGTAAATCAGCCAAGCCATGTCCGCATCCCCTTTTGCGACACGTTCCAAAGGAGGCAGTGTTTTGAAAAATGCCTCATCAAGAGCAACCGCTATTTTTTATCCCAAGCGTTTAAAATACCCCCTTTAAACATGAGCTGTGGAGCCAACCACTTCCGCGAGTGGCTGCTTGGTTTGTATCATAGTGCGCCCAATACTGAACAAGCTTTCCCATATTGGCGATTTCTATTTTTTGTTCGCGAAAAATATCAAAATTTGACGCGTGTTGCATATGTGATACATATTTAGCATGTCAAAATCAGCTGTAGTCCACGCAAGAATTGATCCTGCTACCAAGGCCGCAACCGAGAAGGTTCTAGATACTTTGGGAATGACTCCTACCGAGGCCATCAGGCTGTTTTACCGACAAATCGCCATTAGAAAGTCGTTCCCTTTAGAGTTGCATATCCCAAATAAGCTAACAGCTTCCATACTCGCCAAGAGCGGCAAGAATCAAGACATTGAGAGATTTGATACAGCCGCTGATCTTTATGCTTCGTGGGATTCATGAGGCTCAGCCAGACCAATCAATTTAAGAAGGATATTAAGCGGATGCAAAAGCGAGGTAAAGACCTTGCAAAAATGAAGACTGTCGTCGATCGGCTTCTCGCCAAGGAATCCCTTCCTCCCAAGAATCGCGACCACCAACTTGGAGACAATTGGAGTGGACATCGCGACTGTCACGTCGAGTCTGATTGGCTTCTAATCTATAAAATTCTCGATGATGAGATCCGCTTGGAGAGAACCGGAACTCATTCTGATCTATTTTGAAAAATTGCGAACAGGCCAATCCATCTGGCCCCCTCTCGCCGATCTGTTAAAAAAAATGCTTTTTCTTAATTACACCGTTCACGCATGTCGGCTAAGTTCGAGCATTCAGCGACGCTGCGCCCAGAATTGGGCTCGCCCCTCGGAGGTTGTTTGGTATGTCCAGCCGCCCCCCCACCCTTCGCTAAGGGAAAAGTGCAGGCAAAAATCTTTTTTTCCAAACAGGTGCGACGGCAATTTCTTCCAATCCAAACAAACATCATCAAAGACCACGATGGAGCCCGAGTGTGAGAAAGGCTTCATAATCGCCCATTCCTGAAGGATACCGCTGGTGAAGTGCATGGAATCTTGAAAGAAAAAATCCCAATGATCCACCGCGCCGGTAAAAAGCGTCGGAAGCATTTCGCGCGAGTCTCCATTTAAAAATTGAATTTCGACGGCAGGAAATTCTTCACGGATACGTTGGAGATTTTCATCCCGATAACGGCGAAGCTCTAGCCAGTCTTCCATCGGAATCGAGACGTCGGGATCACCATCGTAGTCGATGGTAAAAATTTTTGCCCCACCATTTTCCTGAGCAGCTTTTGCCATTACGTAAGTGCCAAGAGCCTCGAAAGTTCCGGTTTCGACAATGATTTTAGGCTTCTGCCAACGTATAGCATTATAAAGACGCTTGGCACTAAGCTCGTGGGTGGACCAAGCCTGCTTCCAGCGACTCGGCGGCACCGAAAAGGGAACGCTAAAATCACAAATAGCAGACCTAGCAGAACGAAGATTTTTCATAGTCGGCAGACACGCAACACGGATTTAAGTTTGAGGTAAAGCATTATCAAATCTTAAATCGCAAATTCAATCCGAAAGAATTTTTTCATGAATCATCAAAGGTGAGATTGACTAATTTTCTCCTTTTTTCATAAGCTCCACGCCTTATGCATAGACCCCCTTTTTCACACATTTGTTGTTCCGTTTTATTCGCATGTAGCCTTAGCTTCGGAGTAAAAGCTCAAGAGCCGCAAAATATCGAATTTTCGCAATGGCAAGTCACCGGCAACGTCTCCGAAGACAGCTCCACGCTCCGCCAAAATGGTGGCAGCCCGGTCCGTCTTGAACCCGGAACAAAAGCGACCCTATCCTTCGACAAAGAAGCTTCGGGCGAGGTCATTTTTTGGACCTACGACGACGGCACCATTTCCCAATCCGGAAAAAAAAGACACACCGGACCGCAATGGGGACTAGTGGATGACTCGGGCAACGAATTGCTCTTAGCCATTCGTTACGCACCCTATCTGCACGCCGAGGGTTCCTACGTCATCACGGAAAAAAACAAGCCGAGCAAGATTCTTTACGTCGGCCCGAGGGTGCCAAACACCTGGCAAAAATGGACCCTGCGCTTCGACCCTGAAAACGGTGGGCAACTTTTAATGAACGACAAACCCGCCGACAACCGTTGGAACTGGAACGAGTCGAGCTTCCCAGCATTTTCCGGCCTCGTCTTATACGGTGATACCCCCGGTGGTGAAAAAGCACAGGAATTTTTGGTCGAGGTAGCCGCCTCCACGGGCGAGCCGATGCAGGTAAAACCAGTCATTCCAAAAATCGTTCCCGACACCGACCCGGCAGCCGAAGGCAACGTGCCGACCTTCCAAAAAGATTTGCTAAATGAGCATCCCCGCGTCCTTTTCACTAAAAAAGATCTCCCGCGCATAAAGGCATTTTACGAAAGCTCTGCTGGGCAGACCTGGCGCGAAATGCTCGACAAATACGCTGCCGCTTCCTCATCGCCGACGGCAGAGATGAACTCCAAATTTCTACACGACGCCACCGAGGGCCAGCGGCAGGGATTTTGGAAAATACCCACTCTGGCGCTACACTACCTCCTTACCGGAAATCAACAATCCCTCCAAAAAACCATCGAATATCTTGAGTATATCGAAAAACTCCCGCACTGGGAAGAAAAGCCCGAACTCGACTCCGGAATGAGTTCCGCAAACATGCTCATCGGCACCTCTCTGGCCTTCGATTGGGTTTACGACGAACTTGATCCCGAGTTTCGCGAAAAAATGCGCCAAAAACTCTGGCTACAAGCCCGCGCTCAATACTACGGCGGGCATCTCAATCTCAACAAATCCACCGCCTACTGGCAGGCGGATCCTCAAAATAACCACCGCTGGCACCGTAACGCCGGCTTGACCCTCGCCGTTCTCGCCACCTACACCGGCCAAGCCGAGCAAAATTGGCTCTTGTCAAAAACCGTCGAGGAATTGGAATTTATCGCAAAATGGCTCCCCGAAGATGGCACAAGCCACGAAGGTCCGGGCTACCTCATCTTCGGCGGCAATCATCTCGTCCTCGCTTTCGACGCCGCGGACCATTGCCTAGATACAAAACTTCTGGAAATACCTTTCTTCAAAAATGTCTCTTACTTCCGCCTGCTCGCCCTGACTTCCGGCATGAATACCTCGTTACCCTTCGGCGACGACGATTTGAGTTCCCTCGGCTCCTACGCAAACTTTTTCCTATTGATCGCCGAAAAAAACAAGCAAGTCGATGTCGGTGAAATGCTGCGCCGCGTGCTCAAAGGCAAGCCGAAATTTATGGAGTTTTCTTGGTTCTCGCTGATTTGGGATCGTGAAAATTTCGCCCAAGGAGATGAGACCCCCTTCCCCACGATCGGTTATTTCCCAGACATGGGGGTCGCTTATTTACACGACAAATGGGGAGACGACGGCATTTCCGCGATGTTTAAATGCAGCCCCTTAGGTGGGTATAAACTCAATGAATACCGCGCAAAACCCGATGGCTCTTTCCGCTACGTCAATGTCGCCCACGACGATCCCGATGCAAACAGCTTCATCATCGCAAACGGCAGCCAACGACTCGCCGAAACAGACGGCTACTCAAAAGCCAAGCAATCCAGCAGCCTCAATACCGTCCTGATAAACGGCACCGGCCAAGTCCCCGCCGGACGGCAGGAAGGCTCCGGCTGGACTCAACCCGCAGCGAATAAAGACATGACCGACATGGGCAAAATCACGGGTTGGCTGCACGACGGCGTGGTAACCGCAATCGAGGGCGAAGCCGCAGGCTCTTACCTCGCCTACTCGGACAAAAAAACCGGAGCCTCCCGCCCAGCAATCGACCGCTACCGACGGAGTTTTTTCTGGGTAAAAGATCAGTATATTTTGATCCTCGACGACGTGCGTGCGCCCTCGGCAGTGGACATCACCTGGCTGCTCCAAGGACCAACGCTCAAAACCGCAGAGAACGGACACTTCACGCTCTCCGGTGATGGCAAGTCGCTTCCCGTGCAGCTCCTCTCAGACAAAAAAATGGACTGGAAAGTCGAAACAAGCACGGCGGACAACCGCGGCAAAAATCTGGGCTTGCAGCAACTCCAAGCCACCGTTTCCGAAACGAACGAAGCACGGTTTATAAGCCTCTACAATTCCTGGAATCAGCCCGACCTATCGGTTTCTTTCAAAGAAAATGGAGCCAACGAAATGCTCGTAACCGTAAACTCGGCGGACTTCACCGATGAATGGACTTGGAAAACCGCTGGTGATGGCGGCAGCCCCTCCCCCATCTCGGTCAAGCGCGTGAAGGGAACATCGCTCGAAGGATTCCCGATGGATTTCACAAAATCCACGCAGCCCTCAGTCGATGGGCTGGCAGTCATTATTCCCTAAAATAATTTTTTTAAAAAAAAGAAACATTCGCAAAAGCGCGAAGAGGGCGTAATCTTCCCCCCTATGATTCGAGCACTATTTCTTTGTTTATTATCTATCGGAACTTCGCTGGCGGCTATCGATATGCCGAGTTTTTTTTCCGATGGCATGGTTTTACAACGTGAACTCAATGCCCCCGTCTGGGGATGGGCCGACGCAGGAACAGAAATAACGGTGGATTTTAACGGGCAAAAACTTACCACCAAAGCAGACGAGAATGGAAAGTGGCGCGTCGTTTTACAGGGACTAAAAGCATCAGACAAAGGCACCACGCTCACCGTAACGAGCGGAAACGAAAAAAAAGAAATCCAGAATGTCTTAGTCGGCGAAGTCTGGCTCGCCTCCGGCCAGTCCAACATGGAGTGGCCTGTCGCTAGGACAAACGATGGGGACGCCGCAAAGCAACGAAACGATCAAGCCCTGCGAGTTTATTTGACTCGGAACGTAGTAAGTGCCGAACCGCTACGTGACTTTCCGGGAGTGTGGACTTCCAGTGAACCGGGGAAGACCGAAAAGTTCACCGCGGTGGGGTATCAATTTGCACGGCGTTTGCGCGAGGAGTTGCAAGTGCCCGTCGGAATCATCGAGTGCGCTTGGGGCGGCAAGCCCATACAGGCTTTCATGAGCCCGGAAGCCTTGCAGAAACTGCCGGTGGGTCAATCTTTTTTAGAGAAACGAAAGCAAGCCTTTGCGGAATTTGATCCCGATAAATTAAAGGAGGAAAGAGCTAAGCTAACAGCCGAGCACGAGAAAAAAATGGCAGAATGGGAAGCCGATAAAGAAGGAAAAAAGAAGCCGATGCGCCTACGTCTGCCCGTGGCACCACAGGAAAATTCGGCTCTCGCCACAAATATTTTCAATGGCATGATAAGCCCCCTTGCAGGCTACGGAGCACGCGGGGCAATCTGGTATCAAGGAGAAGCAAATGCCAATAGATGGGTCGCAACCCACTACGCAGAATTGCAGGCCGGAATGATCGCGGACTGGCGCACGCGCTGGGGGAGCGATTTGTCTTTTTACTACGTCCAGCTCGCGAACTATCGCAAACCCAGCGACAAACCAGGCGTGCACGATGATTGGGCGCAGGTGCAGGATGAGCAACGACAAATGCTGGGAATGATCGACAAGGTCGGCATGGCGGTCATCAACGACATTGGTGAAGAGGGTGACATCCACCCGCTCAATAAAAAAGATGTCGGCGCACGTCTTGCGCGCTGGGCTCTGAATCGAGATTACGGCAAAACGGATATCGTCGTCAGCGGTCCACTTTATTCTGGAGTGACTTTTTCCGACGGCAAGGCGGTGGTGAGTTTTGATTTTGCCGAAGGCCTAAAAACACGCGACGGCAAACCGCTACAACGAGTCGAAATCGCTGGGGAAGACGGTGTTTGGCATTGGGCCGATAGCAAAATCGAAGACAATAAGCTCGTGGCTTGGTCCGAGGACGTGAAGACTCCCAAAAAAGTGCGCTACGCTTGGTCGAGCAATCCGGTGGGTGCAACACTGATAAATGCCGAGGGCTTGCCGGCGAGCTGCTTCACGTCTGAGGCGAACCAATAATGCGCAAAGTCCGCAAGATCGGGCTGTTCACCTGTGTCGCGCTAGTGACGGCCAATATGGTCGGAACCGGTGTTTTTACCAGCCTTGGCTTTCAACTTGAGGCAGTGAATGGCGTCTCGGCAGTCCTTTTGCTTTGGTTGGTGGGCGGCCTATTTGCCGCAGCGGGGGCACTGTGCTATGCGGAGCTTGCGAGTTTGCTGCCAAGGTCCGGCGGGGAATACCAATTTTTACGAGAGATTTATCATCCCGCTTTGGGGTGGATGGCCGGAGTGATTTCATTCGTCGCAGGTTTTGCCGCGCCAGTGGCCTTGGCCGCACTGGCCTTTCAGGAATACATGGGAGCCTTTTTTCCACGGTTGAGGGGCGAAAGCTTTCCGTGGTTGGCGTTAAGTTTAGTATTTTTAGTTACGGCAGTGCATTCCGTCGATTTGCGGACGAGCAGTGTTTTTCAAAATATTTTTTCGGTTTTAAAATTGCTGCTGGTGCTGGGCTTTATTGCGCTGGGGTTTTATTTTGGAAATGCTGCAAATTTAGAGTGGGAGCCGCCTGCCGAGCTGGTCGGAGATGTTTTTTCGGCTCCTTTTGCGGTTTCTCTAATGTTTGCACTTTATGCATATTCGGGCTGGAATGCGGTGACTTACATCAGTGGCGAAGTCCGAAATCCACAACGAACGATTGGGGTGGCATTGATGCTCGCAACCGGTTTGGTGACATTTTTATATGTGTGTCTAAACCTGTCCTTTTTGTTAATTTCACATCCTGACATTTTGCGAGGGAAGCTGGATATTGCTCGTATCGTGGCGCAAGAACTTTTTGGTGAGCTTGGGGGGAGTGTGGTGTCGGTATTAATCGGGCTGGGTCTGGTTTCGAGTATCAGCGCAATGACGTGGGCCGGGCCTCGGGTGAGCCAAGTGATGGGTGAGGATTTTCGGGCGATACGTTACTTAGCGAAGGTGAATGCGGGGGGAATTCCACAGAGAGCACTGCTTTGTCAATCCGCGTTGGTGGTTTTGATCATTCTGATTGCACCGTTTAGGAGTATTTTGCTTTTCACACAATTTGCGCTAATTGTTTCGTCGCTATTGACCGTGTGTGGGGTGATTGTGCTGCGCGTGCGACAGCCTGATGTAGAGCGGCCCTTTCGCTGCTGGGGCTATCCGGTGACGCCGCTGCTTTTTATTTCGATCTGTATTTTTACAATGGGCTATACGTTACTCCATCAGGCGACAGAAGCACTCGTAAGCGTAGCCTTTCTCGGGGTGACTTTGCTTTGTTATCCACTAATCAATGGATTGAAACAAAAGTGATGTGGTGGAAAGCCTACAACTTTTTCAGGAAGCCCTAAATTAAATCCAAATTTCTCAGCTTGTGGGATGGCTGTGAAAGTTATAGAAAAAAGAAGCCTTATGATTTTTGATTTATCACAGCGTGTCGTCGTGGTCCCGGGCGAAACGGGTACCTTAGCGAGATCAGTTGCTAATTATCTGGCAGCGCCAAGGGCGCGAGTCGTGTATCTCGGGCGGAGTCAAGAGAAGCTAGAGACCGCTCTCGCACGATGCCCGATGCAGAGTGTATGGGGCTGACTACGGATGTTCTTGACCAGGCAGCTCTTGAAACCGTCCGCGAAAAAGTTCTGAAAAAATGGGGACGGATCGACGGCTTAGTAAATGGTGCCGGCGGCAACATGCCCGGCGCGACCATTCCGCCAAATGAGCCTCTTTCAAATCTAGACTTTGATGCGCTTCGCCGGGTTGTGGATTTAAATCTCCACGGCACGATTTTGCCTTCGCTGATTTTTGCACCAGCGATGCTCGATGGCGGCTCGATCATAAATTTTTCGTCCGTCTCTGCGCCACAGGCCGTTTCGAGGGTTATTGGCTACTCCGCCGCAAAGTCCGGTGTGGAAAATTTCACGCGCTGGCTGGCCGTGGATATGGCTAAACGTACGGATGGAAAAGTGCGTGTAAATGCTGTGTTGCCGGGTTTTTTCCTTGCCGAGCAAAATCGCAGACTCCTTACAAACGACGATGGTTCCCTGACGGAGCGCGGAAAATTGGTCATTCAAAACACACCTTTTGGTCGCTTCGGTCAGGCGGATGAGCTGCACGGTGCCATGCATTATTTTTTAGCAGATGCATCGAAATTTGTTACCGGAACTATCCTGCCTATCGACGGTGGTTTTGTCGCTTTCTCGGGAGTTTGATTTTGAACTTGTCTGCACCCCATCTTTTTCTGCTCGAGGAAGGTCTGCGCTGGTTTGGACCAAACGACCCAGTGCCGCTGAGCTACTTGCGACAGGCAGGTGCCCGTGCGATTTTTTCTTCGCTACATCAGATTCCCTACGGGGAAGTGTGGCCGCAAGAGGCCATTCGAGAGAGAAGGAAGATCCTCGAAGCCGCCGGACTCAGCTGGCGAGTTGTGGAGTCTGTTCCGATTCATGAGGACATCAAAACCGGACGGGGAGATTTAAAAAATCTGTTTAAAAATTATTCGACGACGCTGCGAAACCTTGCGGCAGAAGGTATCTTGATCGTGATTTATAATTTTATGCCAGTGCTCGACTGGGTGCGCACAGAGATGAAACACATCCTGCCAGATGGATCGGAATGCCTGCGTTACGATCCGCTGCACCTTGCCGCTTTCGATCTTTATGCGCTGAAACGAAAGGGCGCGGAGGCCGATTATTTACCGGAGCAACGCAAACAAGCTGCCGAGTGGTGGTATGGATTAACGGCATCCGCGCAGAGCACTTTTATCCAAAGCATCATCGATGTTTTTCCCGGAGTA
>JBKEAD010000065.1:0-8544 GCA_047971915.1 Chthoniobacterales bacterium | reverse complement strand
CACTGGGTTTAGCCGTTGGGTTTTCGACAGAGGACAGGGTAAAGGCTTACCTTATGGGCATATGCATTTGGCTGCTTTTGATTGTTGGCTTCAGCTTGTTGGCACTGGCATCGGCGAACAGTGGCTTTGCCGAGAGTTATCCGCAAATATGGGTTGCCCTGTTGATGTTCAATCCGCTTGAAGCGATGCGGGTTGGTGCACTTTTAAACTTGGAGCAGATTCCTTTTGATCTTTCCTTGATGCCTCCACTGGCCCACTGGTGGTTGGCGAATTTAAAAATATGGTATCTCTTGCTGGCAAGTGTTTGGATTATCTTATCCATCTTGTGGGCCTCAAGTCGTCTGGAAAAACGCAGGCATTAACTCCTGTTTGCTTCAAAAGAAACGTTTCCTTTTGGTATAAGGATTTTAACCCAAATTTAGTCCGCAAATTTTTGCGGCTTGTTCGACGTCTTTGTCTCCACGCCCGGAGAGATTTGCAATCAGAAGTTGGTTTTTCTCCATTTTGGGTGCTTCTTTTATGACTTGGGCAATTGCGTGGGCGGATTCTAAGGCGGGAATGATGCCTTCGAGTTTTGACAAAAGTTGAAAGGCGGCCATTGCTTCATCGTCCGTTGCGTAGGCATACTCGGTGCGACCCGCATCACGCAAATAACTGTGTTCGGGACCAATTGCGGCATAGTCTAGTCCGGCAGATACGGAGTGAGTGAGTGAGATTTGTCCGTCTTCGTCGGCGAGCAACCAAGTTTTCGTACCTTGCAAAACTCCTAGGCGTCCTCCTTGGAAACGTGCGGCATGTTTACCGGGCAAGATGCCTTCTCCACCGGCTTCTACGCCGATCATACGCACGTCGGGGTCCGTTAGAAAAGGATGAAAAAGGCCGATTGCATTGCTGCCTCCGCCGACGCAGGCGACGAGAAGATCTGGCAAACGATTTTCTTTTTCTAAGATTTGCTGACGGGCTTCTGTGCCGATGACGCGATGAAAATCCCGAACCATCATGGGGTAGGGATGGGAGCCGAGCGCGGAACCGAGGATGTAGTGAGTTGTTCTCACATTGGTTAGCCAGTCGCGCATGGCTTCATTGATTGCTTCCTTTAGGGTTGCTTGCCCCGCGTGCACGGGGACGACTTTGGCTCCGAGAAATTCCATGCGAGCGACATTTAAGGCCTGTCGTTTCATATCGACGGCACCCATGTAAATCGTGCATTCGAAGCCGAAGCGTGCGGCGGCGGTTGCTGTGGCGACACCGTGTTGTCCGGCTCCGGTTTCGGCGATGATGCGTTTTTTGCCCATGCGCTTTGCAAGCAGGATTTGCCCGATGGCGTTGTTTATTTTATGCGCTCCGGTGTGGAGGAGGTCTTCGCGTTTGAGGTAGATTTTTGCGCCGCCGAGATGCTCGGTCAGTCGTTGGGAAAAGTATAGTGGCGTGGGGCGGCCACAAAATTGAGAGAGCAGATCATCGAGTTCATTTTTAAAATCGGTTTCATCGCGAAATTTGGCGTAGGCTTCTTCGAGTTCGCGCAGGGCACTTATCAACGTCTCGGAAACAAACATACCGCCGTAAGGTCCGAAGTGGCCTTTGGCATCTGGAACGTTTTTAAAATCTGCTGCGAGTTTTGTCATGTCGCGTATCATGTGCGGCTTGGAGACAAACGACAAGGCGGGAATATTTTTGCTGAGCAAGAATCCCGGTTTTTCGGCAGAGAGGGGAAAGTTTTTTTAGGCTATTTTGGCTTTGGCTGCTTTTTCGGCTTCGTTTACTTTTGGAACAAAAGCAAAGATGGCCGTATCGGCAGACACTCTGCTGAGGTCGGCACCTGCGGGACGAAGTCCTTTGGAATCTTGCAGGAAAAGGACCGTCGCTTCGGGATTGGTAGAACGAAATTTTTCAAAATTAAAAACTTCGGTAATTTGAATTTTTTTGATGGTAAATCCCGCCTCGGCTTTTTCTTCTAAGGCTTTGTAGTTTGGTCCGCCGGAAAAGCACAGGCGGCTACGAACTTTATCTGACGCGGCTTTTGAGTGATGCTCTTCTTTATCCGCAGGGCTGAGTTGCCACACATGTGCTGTTGTAAAGAAGTGGCTAAATTTGTAGGCTGCTATCGAATTGACCTCATCATTTGGCGTGCATGCGATGAGGTGGGTCAGGCCATTGAAGTCGAGTTCTTCTTCAGCAAATTCTGATAAAATATTTGCTCGATGGGCTTCTAGGCCGAGCATTTTAGAGGCAGCGACATTAGAGAAGTTAGTATCTAAAAGCATGACGCGGTGGCCGTCGTTGTGAAGTGCCTTTGCAATAAGACGTGCGGACTGGCTGGCACCGGCGAAAAGGACGCCGGAGGGATTTTTTACAGCCAGACCAAGATGCCGAGCAAGGGGTTTTGCGGTGAGCCCATAGACGCAAACTGTTCCGACAATTACTAAAAAAATGAGCGCAACAATATCTTTGGCTTGTTCTCCGATGATTGGAGAGAGTGCTGCGCCAAATTCGCCCTGATCTGCTGAAAGCTGAAATTCAAGTGCAAAGATTGCCGCGACAGCAGCGGCAACAATTCCGCGAGGAGCAAGGAAAGCTAGAAAGGTCCGCTCACTGAGAGTCGTTTGCGAAGAAAAAAGTAGAGAGAGGTAAACCGATACCGGGCGTCCAATCACAATCAGGAAAGCCAGCAGGGCAATTCCCTTATCTAAAGTATCACCAAGATCGGTCGGAGCTATACGGCCCGATAAAATCAAGAAAAGTGCGGAGATAATGAGCGTGCGAAGATTTTCTTTGAATTCGAGGATGTGACGGACCGAAACAGAGCGTTGATTTGCCAGCAAAATGCCTAGGACGGTGACGGTGAGGAGGCCGCTTTCTTTCTCAATCAAATTTGAAACCGTAAAGGCCACGGCCACGAGACTGAGCAAAAAAACAGGCTGTAGAAAATCGGGGACCAAATGATGTTGTAATAAAAACTCTACAATTTTTGCTAAAATCCAAGCACCTAAAATACCTACGAGAAACAAAACAAACGTGGACTGCAAAACGATGGTCCAAGCCTGTGTGATGTCGCCGGAGACAGCTATTTTAAAAATAAGAACTGCCAAAATAGCACCAACCGGATCCACCATGATACCCTCCCATTTTACAATGGAGGCGATTCTTTTATTTGGACTCACATGTCGCAAAAGTGGAGCCACGACGGTCGGTCCGGTGACGGTGAGGATGGCACCGACAAGTCCGGCTATCCGCCAATCGTAACCCAATACCCATACCATAAATGCTGTCGTAAGCGCGAAGGAAAGCGCAACGGCAATTGTGCAGAGACGTAAGATCGGGAGTCCCGATTCGCGAAGTTCACGAAACTTTAGGGTCAAGCCGCCTTCAAAGAGGATGATTGCCACAAAAAGTCCGACCACCGAAAGCAGTGGGCTCGAATGTCCGTCGCCCGTTGCGAGGTAGTCGTCGATCCGGACACCCGTGATCTGGCCAAAGCCAAATGCCAAAAGTAGCAAAATCGATGGGAGCTTAAAACGCCAGGCCAGCCATTGGGCCGAAATTCCTAATGCTAAAATCCATGTGAGATAAACAATCGATGTCATTTAAAAATTAAAAAAATTATTTACGAGCAGCCGAGCATTTTTGCGCCGAAATTTTTGCGGTAGGAGAGGCTCGAACATGCCGGAAGATTTATCGGTGCAAAGAACGGTGTCGAGATAAAAGAAGCCACGCTTTTGGCACATGGAAAAACTTTAGAATTATTCTAAAAAAAGAACTCCGGCACGGCGGCGGGCATGGTGTTTGTTTGGGAGGTTAATTTTTGCAGGGCCGTTTTTTATATCGAGAAGCTTTAGGATTTCGGCGACTTCTTGTGCGCCGGGGTCGCAGATTTTAAAATATCTCAGCCAGTTTAAAATGCAGCGGCGCAGGATGACAGGGGGCATTTTTTTCAGTTCTTTGAGAGAGAGTTTTTTTTGTTTCCAGATTTCAGGGACTTGCGCGGCAAGGAAGTCTTCTTCGGCGCGGAGGATTTCGGCATTGCGCAGGATGTTGGACCGGATGTCTCGGTTCATTATTTTTTCCAACATGGGAAGAGCCTCGATGCGCAGTCGGTTTCGAGTGTGTTTTAAAGTTTGGTTCGAGGCGTCTTCACGCCATGCCCAATTCCGCTTCTTACATTCCTCAAGAATTTCTTTTTTGTCGGTTCCTAGGAGTGGGCGGTAAAGCTCCATTTCTAGGCCGCCAATTTTTGGTTGAGAGAGAGAACGCATCCCGGAGAGTCCTCGCAGTCCGGTGCCACGAAGGAAGTTAAACAAAATGGTTTCGGCCTGATCGCCGGCGTGATGTCCGAGAATGAGGCGGCGGCATTTTGTCTGTCGGGCACAAGAGGCAAAAAAGGTGTAGCGTTGGAGACGGGCGGCGGTTTCGATGGACTGTTTTGTTTCTTTGGCAAAGCGGCGAAGGTCTTTGCTGCGCTCGGAGTAGAAGTCGAGGCCAAGGGTGCCGGAGAGTTTTTTTACAAAACGCGCATCGGCCTGCGAACTGCGTGGGCGTAGTGCATGGTCGAAGTGGCAGACAATAAGTTTGCGAAACCCGAGATCGTGTAGGGAACGGAGTAAAAAAACGGAATCGGCCCCACCGCTCACTCCGACTAAGTATTTGCGGCGCGGCGAGAGGGTGGAGAAGATTTTTTTTAATGACGTCTCGTTAGCCAATGGTTTCCGCACCGTAAATGCCGTGCAGTACTTCGGGAAGGTGGATTTTGTGGTCGTGTGGGTCGTAGTAGGTCTCAACGAGGGCGACAAAGAGGCGTGGCAGAGCGGTGCCGGAGCCGTTTAGGGTGTGGCAGTGTTTATTTTTTCCATCGTTGTCTTTGAAGCGTAAGCCCATGCGGCGGGCTTGGTAATCGCCGAAGTTTGAGCAGCTCGATACTTCGAGGTAGGATTTTTGTCCGGGTGCCCAGACCTCGATATCGTAGGTCTTTGTGGAGCTAAAACCGAGATCACCCGAGCATAACTCGATAACTCGATAGTGAAGACCAAGCAGCTCCAAGGCGGCTTCGGCTTCGTGGGTTAGGATTTCGAGTTCGTTTTCGGATTGCTCGGGATGCGCGAGACGGACAAGCTCGACTTTGTCGAATTGGTGCATGCGAATGAGGCCGCGATTTTCTTTTCCGGCAGATCCGGCTTCGCGGCGAAAACATGGAGTGTAGGCAACATATTTAATCGGTAAGTCGTCGATCGCTAGAATTTCTTCGCGTCGTAAATTTGTGACGGGGACTTCTGCCGTGGGGGCTAAAAAGAGTTCGGAATCGCCGACGGCATACATATCTTCTTCGAATTTTGGGAGCTGGCCGGTGCCGATCATGCTTTCGCGACGCACTAAAAAAGGTGGGCTAATTTCGCGGTAGCCGTGCTTGTCGGTATGCAGATTTAGAAGAAACTGGATCAAGGCACGCTCGAGACGAGCACCGGCACCGGAGAAGCAGGTGAACCCGGAGCCGCTGATTTTTACAGCGCGTTCACTTTCGAGCAGGTGAAGTTTTTCACAAATTTCTGTATGGCAGATCGCTGTGGTAGCTTTGTCTTTTTGTCCGTGATGGCGGATTTCAGGGTTCGCCGAGGCGTCTTGTCCGATTGGGACCGCGACGTGAGGAAGATTTGGGATTTGGAGTAAAAGCTCCCGCTGGCGGGTATCGAGGGTGCCGGAGGCTTCATTGAGCGCGGAGATTTCGGCTGCGAATCCTTTGACTTGGGCTTCGATCTCATCACTGGGTTCGCCTTTGCTGCGGAGGCTGCCGATTTCTTTGGAGAGGCGTTTGCGGTCGGAGTTGAGCTTTTGGAGTTGGGTCTCGGCGGCGCGACGCTCTATGTCGATGGCGAGGACATCATCGACGAGCGACGTATAGCCTTCGCCGCGAGTGGCGAGGCGTTTTTTTACATTTTCGGAATCTTCTCGGAGTAGTCGGATATCAAGCATAGGAGTGGGGTAAATTTATACGGGAGAAAACGAACAGGACGAGGGATTTTTCACATAGAAATGCACGAGAGGGTTGAAGTCTGTGTATCAAGCTAGTATTTTCTCGGTCTGTTTATGGCTGTAGGTTATAAAGATTATTACAAAATTTTAGGAGTTTCGAAAACGGCTAGTGCCGATGAAATCCGAAAAGCTTTCCGTAAGCTAGCGCGAATCCATCATCCGGATGTTGCTAAGGATAAAAAAACTGCCGAAGAGAAATTCAAGGAAATCAATGAGGCTTACGAAGTCCTGAGCGATCAAGATAAACGTTCGAAATATGATGCCTATGGAGAGAATTGGGAACATGCCAGTCGGGCGGGTGCGCAGGGGCAAGGGGGCTTTCGCTATGCACAAGAAGGGGACTTTGGTGGTTTTTCGTCGGCGGGAGATGGAGCGCAATATGAGTTTGGCGGCACGGGTTTTAGTGATTTTTTTGAACAGATGTTTGGAACACGGCGCGGGTATGCGCGTGGTGCGGGAGCTTTTGGTTTCGAGGAGTCGCCCCAACGGGGGCAGGATATAGAGGCGGATATTTCCGTGTCTTTGGAGGAGGCGTTGAATGGCTCCACACGCTCAATTTCTTTTCGACGCAGCAATGCCACGGCACCCGAAACCTACACGGTAAAAATTCCTAAAGGGGTGCGCGAGGGACAGCGAATTCGCTTAACGGGGGTTGGCGGCAAGGGCGTGTCTGGCGGACCTGCGGGTGATCTTTACATGCGGGTAAAATTGCAAAAACATCCGGATTACCGTGTCGAGGAGAGTCAGCTTTTTTACGATCTTGAAATCCCAGTTCACCAGGCGGTGCTGGGTTGTGAGGTGCAAATTCCGACACTTGATGGCCGTGCGCGTTTAAAAATCCCGGCTGGTAGTCAGAGCGGAAAACGTTTTCGCCTTGGTGGGCGTGGTCTGCCAAATAAGGACGGGAAGCGTGGAGATTTTTATGTGGTTCTTGTCCCCCAGCTTCCTGAGCACCTTTCTGCTGAGGCGCAGAGGCACTGGGAAGCCCTTGAGAAACTAGATGAAAAATAGTTTTGCTATTCGCTTGTCGGTCCTTGCTTTGTTTCTCTGCACCGCATCTCTTTTTGGGGCGGAAGAGAATGTGAAAAAAGCGACGCCGGTTGATTCGGCAGATTACATATTGGACATTAGCTTGGGGGACGCCATCCAGATGGCTTTGGCCAAAAATTTCGATATTCAGATTCAGCAATACGATCCAAAAATTGCGAAGGCCCAGCAGCTATCGGCTTCGGGAAAATTTGATCCGACCCTGCAAGTCTCCTATACCTATGACTCCAATCGGCAGGAATTGCGCTCGCTCGCTAGCAAGGTCAATAATGAAATAACGGATCCTAACAGCCCTCTTTACGCTCGCCGCGAGGGGCAGCTTTTCGATGCAAATTTATCCGGCATCCTCCCCCCGGGAACGACGTATAGCCTTGGTCCATCCTTGAGTGTGAGTGGGGATAGCACACGTGAACCGAATTTTAATAGTTTCGACACCTTTACCGGATTTGAGGTCACGCAGCCAGTGCTGCAAAATTTCGGTACGGATGTAAACTTGGCTGGTATCCGCATCGCACGCGCAAACCAGTCTATCTCGGAATGGCAATTTCGACAAATTTTGATTGATACGATTACGGACACGATCAATGCCTACAATGAACTCTATTTTTCAATTCAAAATTTAGACGTGGAGCAACGCTACCGGCAGCTTGCCCAGCAATTGGTGATCGATAATCAAAAGCGTGCAGAGATTGGGGTTATGTCGCCTCTTGATGTTGTGCAGGCGCAGGCCGACCTAGCGTCTCGCGAGGAGCGGCTACTTGTTGCGCAGCGAAGTGTTTTGGATAATCAAAATTTTTTAAAGCAGCTCATTACGGATGATGTCGCCGGTTTTTTGAATATCTTGATAAGGATTTCTCCCCCCCCTTCGACCGTGGGTTACGAGCCGAATCTGAACCGAGATTTGCCCGTCGCATTTGATATTCGTCCAGACTATCGTCAGTCGATTATTGACATTCAAAAGAGGAATATCAACCTTGTCTTTACGCGTAACCAAGTTCTCCCACGTCTTGATTTAGTCGGTAGTTTAGGTCTCAACGGTCTTGATTCAAATCTGGGGGATAGCATTTCAGGAGTCGGGCAAAATAATTTTGCATGGAGCGTGGGTGCTATTTTTAGTGTGCCGATTCCGAATCGTTCGGCACGTGGAGAAACGCAAGTTGCCCAGTTGGAGATAGCGCAGGCACTCGTTGCTTTGAAGCAACTCGAACAATCCATCATTGTGGAAGTGGATAACGCAGCGGGGCAGATCGATACGACACGTAAACGAATCGAGGCTTCTCGCGTGGCCCGTGAATTTGCTCAGCAAACCTTGGAAGCTGGACAAGCACGGCTAGCCTCTGGAACGACGACGACTTTTGAAGTTCTCCAATTTCAACGTGATCTCGCTCAAGCCCGTATTGCTGAAATCCGTGCATTGGTGGAGTATAATAAAGCGATTGCGGAATACGCTCGCAAGACGGGCACAACCCTCGATCT
>JBKEAD010000030.1:0-4761 GCA_047971915.1 Chthoniobacterales bacterium | reverse complement strand
AATGCAGTTGATCAAAAAAAGTCCTCAACGTGCAGCGGACGCTTCGCGAGTGGCGGTTTTTGAGGACGATACGTCGGATGCACGTGTTTTTAATTTCGCAGTTCGACTGCGCGAGGCTCTTGTCAATGCAGATGTGCGCGTGCTCGATCGCGCGCTTACGCAGGGTGTCGTGGAGGAAAAGTCGGCTACGGAAAAAGGTTGGCGCAAGGATTTGACCCGTGGAGTATTTTTTGGAGCAGAGAATTTTGTTGAAATTTTGGCGCAGGGAGACACAGGTATTTTGCGTGTGGTTCGGTCTCGTGATGCAGCTCTTTTAGGAAGTAGAGAGATTGCTTTTGATGAGGCCGATTCCATTGATAAAATCCTTGTATGGTTGTTACCGCTATTGGGGCACTCATCCGTTGTGCAGATCGAGCCCTATTTACCCACAATCGCAACAGAGGCTCTGAAACCATTTTATCGTGGTCTTGCATTGTATGATGCGGGTCGGTATGTGGACGCTACAACAGAGTTTGCACAAGCCTATCTGATTAACGATAAATTTAGTGATGCACTACGCTGGGAGGCGAATTGCTATGATGCTCTTGACCTCCCGCAATTTGCCTCTGCGCTCCGCAGATTTGCAAAAACTCGCCTTGTGGGCAATGGAGTTTCGGGAAGTGCTTGGACTTCTCCTTCTGAAGCTGTGGCTTTTTTGGGTATCACCGAGGGGCCGACGGCCTTGTCTGCTTCCGCTGCAAGTGCACTCACCCATACGGATCGAGAAATTCGGCTTCCAGATGATCTGGCCCGTTTGAGTCGTGAATACGACTGGTTGGCAGGGTTGTCGGAAGTCGAAGGCGTTCGTTGGGAGCAGGCTCCGTCCTTTTTTTGCCGACTATCATTGAGTGGGACTGCTGAGATGCAGGATGGTGTATGGACGGTTGTCTGGACGCTTACCGACAATGTATCGGGTAAGGCGCTTGTCCGTAAAAAACAGAAATTCTCAAAAGAGTCGAAAAATTGGCAGAAAGAAATGGCGGATTTTCTGCCGGACTTTCTTGTGTCTGAAGCGACATTAAAACCTTTGCCGTATGTCACGCAGAACGAGTCTGTGGATGTTTTGGAAAAGACTTTAAGGCAAGCTCGTGGTCTAGATGCAAATGCAGCACTCTTGAAACTTTTATTGCTGGATCCTGAAAATTTGCTTTTGCGCACAAAGAGTTTTCAACGTGGTCAAGGGAAGCGAGATGGCTTGGATGCTTATCTTAATTTTGCTTTGTGCGATACTCTCATTGCCCGTCTTCCGGCGGCTTTGCCGGTGCGCCCTTGGTTGGAGCTTTCGCGTATTTATGCCTTTTTTGAAACAAGTCCTTTTGGGCGTGCAGCTACCGACGAACGCCCGGACGTTGTTTCTGAACTTGAAAAATTCGCCGAAGCTCATCCTAGCTCGTCTGCCGCACTTGTTGCTCGCTACTCCGTGCTTTTCGAGCGGCAGGATGTGTGGCCGTATGCCAAGATCATAGAGACTGCCGGAAAACTTCTAGTAGATTTTCGTGCAAATTCTAATTTGAATACTTCGATAGACCGGATCGTGAAAATGACGGCTTCGCTGCATGGTGGTGGATGTGTGCTTCCTTGGTTTCAGGAGTATCCGGGCTTGCAGCCTTTTGATAAGCTAAAAAATATTCGCTTTCTTGTCACAGCCGGAGAGGAGGATGATTATTCTTTAAACATCCAAAATCGTTTGGCTCAGGCGGAGGCTTTTGTCACCGTTTTGCGCGGTGCTGGCGTATCGGTTGATTGGAAACCGTTTCAGAGCGTCGGTCATTTCCCGACACTTGAAATGGAAGCTGCTTCTCGAGAGTTTTTGAGCCTTGAAAAATAAAAATTTATCGGCGCATCCAATAAAAAGCGAATTTTTCTTGATGTCCTTATGTTGCTTGCAAAATTTTTTTTGCAATTTTTTAATGCAACATACAGATTTGAGCTTATTTTTGAGTTGCCGCAATGTCTCTTAAAAAGCAATCGATGCTCTATTCTAGGTCGTGCAAATGTAGTTTTCTTTAATAGATTTTATTTAAATTTTGTCCGCCAGAATTAAATTTGTTGCATTTCAAAATTTTCTATTTATTATCTCTCGGACGTTTAGATTCGTCTAATTCAGAAATAGAAGATATTTTTTTCTCTAATTAAATTTATAAATAATGAAAATTCAAAAAGTTTCCCTAGATAACATCGCAAAGATAGCGGGCGTGCATAAGGCAACCGTATCGAGAGCTTTGCGCAATCATCCCGCAATCCCATTAGCCACTCGGGAACGCATTAAGGAAATCGCTCGTGAGCAAGGATATAGGCCGAATCCGATTGTATCGATGTATCAGGCCCAAGCACGTTCAAATCGTCCATCGCGTATGCAGGCAGCCTTTGCTTGGATCAGTGATTATCCTGTTACCAACGCATGGTCGACTTATCCTTGGCTAAAGGGGTATTATCATGGAGCCCTCGAACGTTGCGAAAATTTGGGCTATCGTTTGGAGCAGGTGAAAATTGAAGTGGATGGTACGGATCCGGCAGAAGAGGTTGAGAAACTGTTGCGTGTTCTTCGATCAAAGGGAATTTTTGGAGTTGTTTTGCCTTTGATGTTACACAGTCAGTTTGTTGCGCAGAAATGGAAGGACTGTGCGGTTTCCGTTATCGGAAATGCCCACCTTGGCCATCCGGATGGAGTCGAGGGGGTTAAGCGTAGTTTTTATCCTCGAGGATTCGAGATTGCAGAGCGCGATATGTTTTACAACACACGTTTATCTCTGATGCACCTAAAGGAGCTTGGCTATTTGCGTGTGGGGTTTCTTTATAGTCGCTACATGGACAATGAGGCAAATAGTGCGGCTCGTTCGGCCTTTTTGACCGAGCAGGAAAACGTGCCTGAAAAAGATCGTATCCCGATGCTTTTTATAGAGCGTTTCAAGGAAGGGCGTCCGGCGGAATTTGATGAGTGGGTGGATAAATACCGCCCGGAAGTCATCATTTGCGTGAATCCTCGTGTGCGCGAGTGGGTGGTTGAGCGTGGACTCCGAATTCCGGAAGACATAGGTTTAGTCAATTTGAATCTTGTTTCTGATGTAGCGGGTTGGTCGGGGATTAATGAGCAGCACAAAGAGATTGGTGCTGCTGCCATTGATCTGCTTGTAGGTCAACTCAGCCGCAATGAGATTGGTAATTTTAATCATCCGAGAAAAATTCTTGTTCCCGGTGTCTGGGTCGATGGAGCGACTTTAAAGATGCCGTATTGGCAGGAAAGTGTGGATCGAGTGAATGAGCCATCTACTGAGGCGACCTCGGTGGAGGATCTTGCCGCGAGGGATGTCGAGGAGGCCGCAACGACATCGTAAAAGACGAAAAAATTCAGCCACCGGCAGCGACTTTTAAGATTTCGATGGTATCGCCATTTTGTAATTTCGTTTCGTCCCACTCGGATCGAAGCAGGGCGATTTGATTTCGCTCGACTAGGACGGTTGCTGGTGCGAGGCCGAGTTCTTTTAAAAGTTCGGGAACGTTTATGCCCTCAGGCAACTCTTGTAGTTGGCCATTAATTTTAAGCTGCATCGGAATTTAAAATAATCGGATCCCAGTCTTTCCAAACGGGTTCAAAACCTTGTCGAAGCAGCATGTCGGCTACTTCATTTGGAGTGCGCGTGTCGGAAATGGCGAACTGCCCTTCTGCCGGACCTTGCCCACAGATTTCTTGTGGACGACCTTTGATGGTGAGGTGGGTTTTGTCGGATCCAGCACCCGTGTAGCCGCCGGGTTCGGTGTGGCTGCCCGCACTCATACTTGTGATACCCAGAGGTGCGAGAAGGTCGCGGAAATTCGGGTGTTCGCGGGTGCTGAGAGTGATTCCTATAGTTGGAAAAGTAACCCGCAGTGCGCAGAGAAGCTGAATAAAATCTCGATCACTTATTGGGTGAGTAGGTTCAAAATCGCCTGCCGCCGGGCGTAGGCGAGGGAGGCTGACCGAGAGTTGCGATTTCCAGCAAGTTCGTCGAAGATATTGCAAGTGAGCAGCTAGGGCGATGGCTTCTTGGCGCCAGTGCCAGAGGCCAAAGAGGGCTCCGATTCCGATTCTGCGAAATCCGGCATCGTAGGCTCGCTCGGGGCAGTCTAGCCGCCAGTCATAGTTTTTTTTAGGACCGGAAAGGTGCATCTCAGCATAGGTCGGGCGATGGTAGGTCTCTTGATAAACCACTAGCATTTCGGCACCTGCCGCGACGAGGGGGAGGTAGTCCGCCGTTTCCATAGGAGCGACTTCGAGGGAAATACTCGGGACTTCTCCGGCCAGTCTGCGAATACAGCTTTCTAAGTATCCATTTGAAACAAATTTTGGATGTTCACCGGCGACGAGTAGGATGTGGCGAAAGCCTTGTTTGGCGAGATGATCGGCTTCTTGTGCGATTTGTTCAATCTCAAGCGTGACTCGCAAAATGGCGTTTTCGCGAGAGAATCCGCAGTAGGAGCAAGAATTTATACACTCGTTGGAAAGATAAAGCGGTGCATACATGCGCATGGTGCGTCCGAAGTTTTGTCGGGTCAGGCGCGTTGCCTCTTGCGCCATTTCTTGTAGAGACGCATCGCTCATAGGCTTTAGTAGAGAGGAAAAGCGGTGGAGCGCGGCGTCGGGATGGGCCAGTGTAGAATCGATTGTTTCGGAAAACGGCATTGCAGATCGGATATTAAAAGAAAGCACGAGCAGGATTCAATCCCGGAGGTGAAGGAGATGTG
>JBKEAD010000014.1:0-4089 GCA_047971915.1 Chthoniobacterales bacterium | reverse complement strand
TTTCTCAAGCAAATCTCCGAGCTTGGATTGACGCCTTAAAACTCCTGCCCTAAAACTTTCGCCATGTCTTTTGATGATCTTTGGAAAATTTACCAACGCCCGCTTTTTGACCTCATTTTTGATGCCCGCACGATCTTTCGTAAATACTGGCCAGACAATGAAGTCCAGCTCTGCACGCTTCTCAGTGTAAAAACCGGTGGCTGTAGCGAAAACTGCTCCTACTGCTCCCAAAGTGCCCATTACAAAACAGAACTCGAAAGTCAAAAACTCATGAGCACCGAAGCGATTTTGCCGCTGGCACAGAAGGCAAAAGAACACGGCTCCACCCGCTTCTGCATGGGTGCTGCATGGAAGGGCGTCCGCGAGGGCAATCCAAACTTTGACAGCATGCTCGAAACCGTTCGCGAAGTCTCTAAGCTCGGCATGGAAGTCTGTGTCACGCTCGGTCAGCTCGGCGAGCGCGAGGCCCTGCTCTTAAAAGAAGCCGGAGTCACCGCCTACAATCACAACATCGACACCTCGCCCGAGCATTACAAAAATATCGTCACCACCCATACCTTCGAAGACCGCCTAAACACCATCTCCCATGTGCAAAAATCCGGCATGTCCGTCTGTTGCGGCGGCATTATCGGTATGGGCGAAGATGAAAAAGACCGTATCAAAATGCTCGAAGTTCTCTGCAATTTCGACCCCGCGCCCGAGAGCGTCCCTATTAATTGCCTTGTCCCCATCGAGGGAACTCCGTTGAGCGATCTGCCGGTAGTCGATACCTTTGAGCTTATTCGTCTCGTTGCGACAACGCGTATCGCTCTTCCAAAATCCAAAGTGCGCCTCTCCGCAGGTCGTAGTTCACTCTCTCGCGAGGCCCAAGCCCTTTGTTTCCTAGCCGGCGCAAACTCCATTTTCTACGGTGATAAATTACTCACAACCCCGAATCCCGATACCAGCGACGACCTAGAACTTTTGAAATCTCTCGGGCTAAAACCGCTAAAACCCTTCTCCAAATCCTCGACACCCGTCGCTTCCTAAGCTCAAATTTCGAGGACCCTCCAACTCTTATGAAAATCTCTATCGGCTCCGATCACGCAGGTTTTAAATATAAAGAACAACTCAAAGCCTTTCTCACCGAGGCAGGGCATGAAGTCGTAGATTGTGGAACCGACTCCGACAAATCCACGGACTACCCTCTTTTTATCATCCCCGCCGCCGAAGCGGTAGCCAAAGGCGAGTGCGAACGCGGTATCGTGCTCGGTGGATCCGGAAATGGCGAGGCCATAGCTGCCAATAAAGTAAAAGGCGTCCGCTGTGCTCTATGCTGGAACTCACAAACCGCAGAGTTTTCTCGCCGTCATAACGACTCAAACGTTCTCTCCATCGGTCAACGCATGACCTCTATCGAAATCGCTATCGACATTTTAAAAATCTGGCTCGAAACCCCCTTCGAAGGCGGACGCCACAAACGTCGCATCGATGAACTAAGTGATTATGAAGCCGGTCGCGGACTCAACCGCAAAGCCGACGCTTAAAAATCCAAAGATTTTTCGACAATGATTATAGACTCCCACAATCACATCGGAGTCGATCCGCTTTTTTATAAAAATAGTTGGTATCCCTACGCGCAGGATACGGAAAGCCTCGTGCGCCAAGGCATGGAGCTAGGAGTCGATCGCTGGGTCGCCTTTCCCTTCGTCAGTTACCGGGGACTCCGCCTCGACAACAAAGAAGTCTGGGCACTCCAATCCGGTGAGGTCGCTACTCCCTACGCCTTGGAAAACGAACGCTTCCTCGTAGAGGTGCATGAACTTTTCCCCGAGCAGGGAAAAAAAATAATCCCCTTTGTCATGCTCGATCCCTCGCGGCAAGCACGCGAGCAAGTCGAGTTTTTGCGTCAACTCAAAGAACGCTTTCCCATTGCCGGCCTAAAAATCCAAGCCACAATTATTAAGTCTCCCATACGCGATCTTCTTGGTTCCGGCTCGTGCCTCCTTGACTTAGCCGAAGAGTGGGATGCGCCCCTGTTGATTCATTCCAGTATTTCACCCGATGACATTTGGTCCCAAGCAGGTGATATCCTCGACATCGTCGAAGCACGACCAAATATCCGCTTTAATGTCGCTCACTCTTGCCGCTTCGATAAGCCCAGCTTGGACCGCTTGGCCGAACTTCCAAATGCTTGGTCCGACTGTTCTGCACATATCATTCATACGCGTCTCGCAGTGCAAAATAGCTCGGTGGTTGCAATTTCCGAACATCGAATCGATGCCGACTATCGCGACCCGGCAGATGTCCTTGCCCGCCTCCACGAACTTTACCCAAACAAAATCCTCTGGGGCAGCGACTCCCCATTTCAAAGCTATATCGAAGTTTCTCCCGAAATAGAGCATCGCCTTTTCTGCACCTACAAAGAAGAGATCGACGTGCTCAACGCCCAATCCGCCTCCGCTATCCAAGACATGGCACACACAAACCCGCTCGCTCACCTCGGTTCCGCAGCATCCTTTATTTAAAAAAAATGACCATCCACGACCTCGCTACACCAAGCGTCCTTATCGACTTGGATCGCCTCGAAAATAATCTCAAAGAGATGCAGACAATTTGCAATCAACATCATGTTGAGCTTTGGCCGCATATCAAAACGCATAAATCTGTCGAAATTTTAAAACGTCAAATTGCTTATGGGGCAAAGGGCGCGACCTGTGCAAAACTCAGTGAAGCCGAGGCTCTCCTGCCTTCCGGCATTAAGCAATTTTTTATAGCGCATTCCCTTGTCGATCCCGCGATTGCTCCACGCTTGCGTGCATTGTCTGAAAAGCTGGACCGGCTTTTATTAGCCGTTACGAGCGAGCTGCAAGCCGAAGCTCTTTCCAAAGTACTGACGGCAGCAGGAATTTCAGTAGATGTATTTGTCGCCTACGATACCGGCTTGCACCGCGAAGGCGCACGTTCCTTGGAAAATTTAAAATCTCTCTTCGCTCGAATCGAGAAACTTCCAAATATAAATCCCGTTGCCATCTACTCACACGAAGGCCATAGCTACGGCTGCACGGCGGAGGAGTTAGAAGCTACGGTAAAAAGTATCCACGCTCATTTATTGGAAGCACGTGAGGCCATCCACCCCGATATCCTTTTAGCTCCCGGCTGTAGTGCGACGGCAAAAATAATGGCAACGCTGCCGGGCATAGATATTGTCCGCCCCGGTGCTTACCCGCTCGGAGATATAAACCTAGCTAAACGACTCCCCGTTATGAAGTGGGATGAAACGGCAGCAACCGTTTTGAGCACCGTGGTAGATAAACCGGAACCCGGACTCGCCCTCATTGATGCCGGCTCCAAAACTTTTAGCGGCGACAAAAGCTCAGAGGGTATTTCCGGCATAGAACAATCCGATCCGGAGCTTCTTGCCTTTCGAGTCAATGAAGAACACGGCTACTTAAAAGGCCCCAAAGTCGATTCCCTGAAAATCGGAGAGCGTCTCCGCTTCGTTCCAAATCACATTTGCCCGGTCATGAACCTCATAGACAAAGCCTATGTCATCCAAGGCGAAAAGGTCATCGATACCTGGAAAATCGAAGCCCGCGGCTGCGTAAGTTAAAAAAAATCGGATCGGTTTAAGCCTTTATGTCGTCGCTGGAGAAAACTTGCCAGTCTTTCATCCGTGCCCAATCGTGTGTGCCGGATTCGTCGTGGGATGGGTAAATATAAAGCCTGTTGAAACAAGCACTTGCTCCGACTCATTCACGTTCAATTCCCGTATTTAGGTTTATTTGTCGCCGACCTGGATGATCACTTTCTCGTTGGGGAGACCGTCGGCTTTTAGAACGACTTGGATCGTGCCGGGTTTGTCGGTCGATTGCACGATGGCTTGGGCGCGTCCGTGGTAGGTGCTACGGCGGTTGTCTTGGTAGGGTTCCATGCTGGCGAGGTCGCGTCCGTCGGCTGCGATGGATTTTCGGCAGAGATATTTTTCCTTCAGCATCAAATTCCAGCGGTTGCCATCGTCGTCCTGAAAAATGCCCATGTCCCATTTTTTGATTGGCTTGTCGTTAAAAAGTAAAGGGCCGCAGAAGGTGTATTCGCCAGCGATTATCG
>JBKEAD010000223.1:0-2143 GCA_047971915.1 Chthoniobacterales bacterium | reverse complement strand
CGAAAGCATCGCCAAAAATAATAAGACCATCAGGATACGGATAGAATGAAGCGGCGCACGAAGCAGATGCGAATTCCCACTGTGCCCGAGCAGAACGCGAGTCGCAACCACAAAAGTCAATAAACTAAAGCCTGTGATGAACACCACATGCAGCAGCGCGAACAAATGCCCCGGCCAGATTAATAAAAGCGCATATCCCAAAGGAATCGAAATAAGAGCCATCCGCAAAGCCAACGCCATCGTCCCCATATTAAAACCGACCCGATGCACCGGCACTTCACGGAAAAAATAAACCAACACCGCAAAGCCCCTAAGCGCATACCCCAAAGCAAATTGCCCCACCGTCTCAAAAACAAAACTCACAATCACCGTCACTCCACAAAGCAAAGCAAAGCCAGCCCGCCTCTTCCATACAGGAGTAAAAGTCATCGACTCCGCCAAATCCTGCCGACTCGGCAAACCGAAAAAACGCGGCAAAATAAAAGCCCCAACTCCCATGATCGGCAGCAAAAGATAAGCCTGATAAAGAAATAGCTGGCTCAAACGAAAAGTCATCGACGGCAAAAGACCGGAGTCCAAGGTCCAGATTATCTGCGTCACGACACCCACTAAAGCCGACGCCATCCCCAAAAATACGAGAACGAAAGCGGGTGGTGGGATGTCCTTGCGCTTCCGAAGACGCCGCCCCAAAACGAATAATAAAAAGATAATATTGAGCGCAAAAAGTGCATCAGCAAACAAGGGCTGCCCCGTATAGTGCAGGGTCACTATAAAAATCTGACACGCCGCAAAAAAGAGGGTCTCCCCGAGTAATAAACGCGGCACATCCAACAGCCGAGGCAAAGCCGTGCCTAAAAAACCAAGCACAAAACATGTCTCAAAACCCTGAATCATAATGCGTGCATGAACCTGCACGGGATACACCGAACTCCATTCCCAAAAATAAAGCGGCCATGTAGCCACCCCGAAGATTCCGATTAAAACTCCAAGCGGAAAAAGCAAACGAAAAGGCTCACCGGCAGCAACCAACTGCCAATAACCTGGTTTAGAATCAGTCATTTTATTAGGAATAATTTTGAAAAACCGCCACAGGATACAGGTATCGTCTAAATAAAGAAAGAAACTTCTTTTTTTAGATCACCACTTTTATTCACACCCATTTTCCAGGGTAAAAAAATCTTTTTCTATGTATTGCGCCTAATTTTTGATGAGAATATAAAGGCGGTCTAGGGAGTGGTTGCAGTCTTTGGTTCTTGTGGAATCTGCGGGTCAGTCGATACTTGTTCTTAGCCTCATCGTGGCATTGGGTTTGTTTCTCGGAAGAGCGCGTATCCTTGGTGTTAGTGTCGGAGTCATCGGCGTTTTGACCGTCGGGTTGATTTTTGGCCACCTCGGAGTTCCTTTTAATCACGAGGTCATGGACTTTGCGCGAGAAACCGGCCTCATTCTTTTTGTCTATACAGTTGGCTTGCAGTTGGGACCGAGTTTTCTGTCATCCTTGCGGCGACAGGGTCTGCCATTAAATTTACTGGCAGCATTCGTCGTCCTTGCAGGCGTGGGTGTGATCGTGGCTCTGCATTATGGAGCCGGGCTGCCGATGTCCACCGGAATAGGTATTTACACGGGTGGAGTGACAAATACACCGGCTCTGGGCGCGGCGCAGGAGGCTCTCCGCTCTTTTTCCAACGTCTCATCCGAGGCACTTGCTCGCCCCGGTCTGGCCTACGCGATGACTTATCCTTTCGGCGTGCTGGGTATCATTATCTCTCTTCTTGTTTTGCGGAGCACCTTTCAAATTGAAATCTCACGAGAGGAAGAAGCTCTCGCTGCCAGAGAACTAGAAAATCAACAACCGCTAAAGACACTCAACCTTACGGTAAAAAATACGAACTTAGAGGGGCGGAGACTAAATGAGATTCCCGGACGCAACCGAGTTACGATTTCGCGTATCCTTCATGAGGCTCAACCTTTTCACCCCACACCGACCACGACACTCCATGTCGGCGACACCCTCTTAGCGGTGGGAGTGGCCGAAGATCTCGAGGCCTTTCGAATCGTCGTAGGAGAAAACAGTAACGAAGATCTTCGGAAAGTCTCGGGGCCGGTTTCGTCACGACGGATGTTGGTAACGCGAAACGCGGTC
>JBKEAD010000202.1:0-40675 GCA_047971915.1 Chthoniobacterales bacterium | reverse complement strand
CGGTCGTTTTATCAAAACGACCCTACCCTGTGAGTCCCATACAAAAGCATGTGGCTACGCGTTGGCTGAAGGTGGCAGTGAGCGGGGGGCGATGAGCGATGTTTTTTAGGTGGATAGGAGCTTGTGGGCTTGCTGGATGTCTTGAGTGATGGCGGTGCGGAGATTGTCTAGGGAAGCGAATTTTTTTTCGTCGCGTAGGCGGGCGATGAAGCGGATCTCGAAGTTTTTTTCGTAAAGGTCACCGGAGTAGTCGAGAAGATGGACTTCTAGGGTTGGTGTTTGGGTTTTGTCGTCGATACTGGGACGGAGGCCGATGTTTGCTACTGCGGGATGGGGATGTGCGTGTTCGTCGTTGATGACATACCCGGCGTAAACACCGTTTTTTAAGAAAATTTCGATGTCGGGTTGGATGTTTGCTGTGGGGAAATGGAGTTTTTTGCCGATGCCTCTGCCGTGAATCACTTTACCAAAAATGCTGTAGGGGCGGCCTAGGCAGTTTTTTGCCTCGTCGATATCGCCTTGACTTAGTGCGCTGCGGATGCGGGTGCTGCTGATGATTTTGTTGTCGAGCGTAGCGGCGGGGACTTCGTGGACTTGGAAGTTGAAGCTTTCGGCGTGTTCACGGAGGGTTTGCAGGGTGCCGGAGCGGGCTTTTCCGAAGGTCCAGTCGCTGCCGATGCAGATTGCGGCGACTTGGGATTTCTCGGTGCAGAGGAGTTTTAAAAAATCGAGCGCAGAGAGTTCGGCGAATTCGCGAGTGAAGGGGAGTTCGAGCAGGGTGTGGATACCGAGATCTGCTAGGTAGCGGTTTTTCAGATGTTTTCCATAGAGCATTTTCGGGGCGCGGTCGGGGCGAAGGACTTGCGCGGGGTGTTGCGAGAAACTCATGACGACAGGCGTGGCACCTGTGATTTTCGTGCTGACCTGCCGGGCGGTTTCGATGACTTTCGCGTGGCCGAGGTGGACGCCGTCGAAGACGCCTGCGGCGAGCACGATCGGGCTGCCGAGAGTTGCGAGTTCTTCGGGAGTGTGGAGGATATTCATCCCTCTTTTCTAGGCACCGCGGAGACGGGAGACTTCGGGGAGGCTAATAATTTTTGAGTGGAGAAAATCAAGGTCGGGATTGCGGAGGGCGTCGATGGGGATTGCGTTATCGACGTGAAATTTTCCGGAGCGGGTGCGGCGGAGTGCTTTTAAATGGGCACCGCAGCCGAGTTCGCTGCCGATGTCGAAGGCGTAGGTGCGGACGTAGAATCCTTTGCTGCAAGAGACGACGAAGTCGATTTCGGGCAGGCGGATTTGCTCGATTTTGTATCCGTAAACGTGCACGAAGCGGGGTTCGCGTTTCACTTCTTTGCCTTGGCGTGCGAGCTTGTAGAGCGGGACGCCGTCTTTTTTTATGGCGGAGACCATGGGTGGGGTCTGGTAAAAATCGCCTCGGTATTTGTCGAAGGCGGTGCAGATTTGCTCGTCGGTAAAATCCGGAACAGGGAGAGTTTCGGTAATGTTGCCGTCGGAGTCTTGGGTGTCGGTTTTTTCGCCGAGGCGGATGGTGCCGGTGTATTCTTTATCCTCGCTCATTAGGAGGTCTTGGATTTTTGTGCCGCGCCCGATGGTGAGGATGAGGAGGCCGGTGGCGAGGGGGTCGAGGGTGCCGCAGTGACCGATTTTTTTGATCCCGAGGGCGCGGCGGAGCATGGCTACCGCGTCGTGGGAGGTCATTGCGGATTCTTTATCTAGGAGCAGGACACCGTTAAGCGATTCGTTCGACTTCATTGCAAAGACTTTTCATGAATTGTTCGCGTGCGTGTTCTAGGCTGCCCTCGATGCGTGCACCGGCGGCGAGGCTATGGCCGCCGCCATTGAACTGTTGGCAGATTTTGCAAACGTCCACGCGAAGGTCTTTGGAGCGTGCGCTGACTCGGACGTGGTTGCCGGGGAGTTCCTCGAAAAAGACAGCGGCAATAACCGTATCGACTGCGCGGAGGTGGTCGATGATGCCTTCGTTGTCTTCGGGGACGAGCTTGAGCTTTTCTGAGACGGCAAGCGGTAGCGTGAAGGAAACGACGCGATCATCTAGTGCAAAAACGGCGTCGTTGAGTGCGTGACGTAAAAGGTCGAGGACGCGTTTGGGTTTACTTTCGTAAATGGCTTGGGAGAGATTTGAAACGTGAACTCCGTCTTCGAGGAGGCGTGCGCCGACACGGAAGGTGTGGGGTGTTACGGAGTTGTATTGGAAGGAGCCGGTGTCGGTGGAGATGCCAGCGAAGAGGTTGTCGGCTATTTGTGGCGTGATGGGGATTTTATTTGCTTCGAAAAAATCGAAGAGGATCTGGGCCGTCGCGGGGGATGTGGAGTCGATGTAGTTCCACTTGCCGTAGGCGTTGTTACTGACGTGGTGATCGATATTTACGATGGGGGGTGGGCCGGCTGCGGCTTTTAGAGAGTGTCCGAGGCGGGTGACAACGGCGGTGTCGAGAGCGATGAGAAGGTCGAATTCTTGTGGCGTTTCGGGTGCTTTGCTGAGCAGGTGACCGCCGGGGTGGAAGGCGAATTTTTCGGGCAGGCCGTCGTGGTTCCATGCCGTGACGTTTTTGCCTTCGGCTTCAAGCCAGAGTGCGACGGCTAGAGTGGAGCCGATGGCGTCGGAGTCGGGGCGGAGGTGGCTGGCTACAAGGATGCGGTCTGCTGCGAGAATGGCGTCGCGGATTTCTTGAAAAGAATTTTGGGACATTACATTACGAAAGAGTGAGTTTTTTAAGCGTCTGTTTTTGGAGGTTTTTCTTCGTTGAGTAGGCCGAGGTCGGACATGATCTCAAGGACGCGGTCACCGCGTTCGACAGAGTCGTCGATGTGGAAGGTGAGGTGTGGGGTGTTTTTTAAAATGACCCTTTTGGCAAATTCGGATTGGAGGGCGGCGCGTTTTTCGTTGAGCTTTTCGAGTGCGTCTTTGCGTTGGGCGGGGGTGCCCATTGCGCTGATGAAGACGTGGGCTTGCTTGAGATCGGGTGTGATATCGACATCGCTAATCGTGACGAGCGGGGACTCGAAGCGGACGAGGCGGTTTATGGATGTGCCGAGTTCGCGTTTGAGAACTTCGCGCACGCGGAGGATGCGTTTCGTCATTTATTTTTTAAAGTATTGATGGAGCAGGGTGAGGAGCCCTGCTGACGAGGACTGTCCGTTGTTTGTGGGCTACTCTAGCGTTTGGGCTACTTTTTCTAGGTTGTAAGCTTCGATGATGTCGCCGGGTTCATATTCGCTGAAGTCACCGAGCTTGATGCCGCATTCGAGGCCAGCGCGGACTTCTTTTACCTCGTCGTGAAAGCGGCGTAGCGTGGCTAGGCCGCCGTCGTAGATGGGTTGTCTGCCGCGAAGAACACGTGCACGGGAGGTGCGGGAGATGCGTCCATCGGTGACCATACAGCCGGCGACTTTGCCTTTGGTGAGGTTGAAGACTTGCTTGACTTCGGCGTGGCCAACGACGCTCTCGCGCAGCATCGGATCGAGCATTCCGGTCATGGCTTCTTTGACCTGGTCGATGAGTTCGTAAATAATACTGTAGAGCTTTATCTGGACACCTTCTTTGCGGGCGGTTGTGGAGGCTTTGGCCTCTACTTTGATTCCGAAACCGATGATGATTGCGTCGCTTGCGCTGCTAAGTAGCACGTCGGAGTCGGAGATTGGGCCGACTGCGGAGTGAATGATGTTTAGGTTAATTTTTTCGCTTGGCAGGTCTTCAAGCGCGGCGACCAGGGCTTCGAGAGAGCCTTGGACGTCGGCTTTTACAACGATGCGGAGCGTTTTCTTTTGGTCTGCGGCGATGTTGTCGAAGAGGCTTTCTAGCGTGGCGCGTTTTGGTGCGGTGAGCTTGTTGATGCGTTCGTCGTTGATGCGCTCGTCGCTGAGTTGGCGTGCGCTGCGGTCGGAGTCCATGACGACGAGTTCGTCGCCGGCTAGCGGGAGGCCGCTGAAGCCGAGAATTTTGACCGGAGTGGCTGGCCCGGCGGATTTGATGGGTTTGCCGTGGTCGTTGATGAGTTGTTTAATTTTGCCCCAGTGGTTTCCGCAGATGAAGGGTGAACCTACTTTGAGGGTGCCCATTTTAACGATTACGGTGCCGGTGGGGCCACGACCGGGTTCGATTTGGGCTTCGATGACAGTGGCGCGGGCGTCGATTTTGGCACTGGCTTTGAGTTCGAGGACTTCGGCTTGCAGGGAAATCATTTCGAGCAGGTCGCTGACGCCGATTCCTTTGGTGGCACTGACTTCGGTGACGATGGTGGATCCGCCCCATTCTTCGGGGGTGAGGTCGTGCTCTTGGAGCTGTTGCTTGACCTTATCGGGATTCGCGGAAGCGAGGTCGATTTTGTTGATAGCGACCATTACGGTTGCGCCGGAGGCTTTGGCGTGGCTGATGGCTTCGATGGTTTGGGGCATGAGGCCATCGTCTGCGGCGACGACAATGATGACGATGTCGGTGACGGTGGCTCCGCGTGCACGCATGGCGGTAAAGGCGGCGTGGCCGGGGGTGTCAAGGAAGGTCAGTTTCATACCTTCGTGCTGCACGCTGTAGGCACCGATGTGTTGAGTGATACCGCCTGCTTCGCCGGAGACGACGCGGGATTTGCGGATGTAGTCGAGCAGGGAGGTTTTGCCGTGATCGACGTGTCCCATGATGGTGATAATGGGGGGGCGTCCGGTGAGTTCTTCTTCCTGAGGTTCTTCGGGTTCGGGAGGTGCTTCGACGACGACTTCTTGTTTGTGGACGCCAGCACCCTTTTCGCGTTTTTCTTTTTCGAAGACGAAGCCGTGTTTTTCGCAGACTTGGCTAGCGATGTCGGGTTCGATGCCTTGGTTGATGGCGGCAAAGATATTCAGGGCCATTAAGTCGGCAATGATTTGGAAGGGCTTTAGGCCCATTGCTTCGGCTAGGTCTTTGACGATGATAGGGGGCTTGAGATGGATAGTTTTTTGTCCATCTTCTTCGGTGACGGTAGCTGTCTGAGCCTCAGCTTTTGGTTCGACGGGTGTCGGGACTGGCTTTATCTCGGGTTTGTTCGCGATTCGAGGTAGAGCTTTGGATGTCGAACTAGCTTTTTTGACCTTCTTTTTGGGTGCTAGGAGATCGACGGTTTCTTGAGATTCTTTTTTTGCTGCTTGGGCGGCCTTTTCTTTTGCGATGGCCTCAGCTTTTGCTTTGGCTGCATTTTCCTCTTCTTGTTTTACGCGAGAGATGGGTGGCAGCGGTTTGGCTTTGGAAGCGGACTTGACTTTTGTCGGCTTGGTTTCGGGTTCCGCGGGTGTTGGAGACGGCGCGGGTTTAGGTGGTTCAACCGTTTTGGTGGCTTCGCTTGCGGTTGGGGTTTTGTCTGCGGCAGGGGTGGTTTTAGAAGTCTTTGAAGATGTGCTTTTGGCTTTGTTGGCCGCAGTGGTGGTTTTGGTCGAGGTTTTGCCGGTTGCTTTGGTTGCTGTTTTGGTCGTCTTGGTAGTGCTTGCTTTAGTAGACGTTTTTTTTGCAGCAGTTTTTGCAGCAGTTTTGGTAGCAGCCTTTGTTTTTTTAGGGGCTGCTTTGGCTTTGGTTCCGGTTTTCGCGGTGCTTGTTGTGGCTTTGGATGGCATTTGTAAATTGTGTGGCGTTGAACGTTTTCATAGCTACTTAGGCCGTGGGGGCAGTGGTAGCGGCGCGAGCTGCGTTTAGGATGCTGGTGGCTTTGGCTTCGTCGCAATCGAGGATGCCCATAATGTCACTGGCTTCGCAGGTTGCAATAACTTCTGCGGAAATCATACCGGCAGCGGTGAGCTGTGCGGCTTCTTCTTCGGTAACACCGAGGGTTTGTGCTACGGAGTGGGCGGCGGATGCTTTTTGTTCCTCCATCGCTTTTTCGGCGGAGCGGTCTTCTTGGATGGAGATCTCCCAGCCTAGTAGGCGAGCGGTAAGGCGGGCGTTTTGTCCTTTTTTACCGATTGCTAGAGAGAGGTCTTCTTTGTGGACAGAGACGACAAGGGTCTTGCTGGCTTCTTTGCTTTCGATGTTGATGATGCGTGCCGGTTTGAGGGCTTCTTTTACAAATTCTTTGGGGTCTTCTTGCCAGCGAATGATGTCCACTTTTTCGTTATTGAGTTCGCGGACGATGTTTTTGACGCGAGCACCGCGCATACCGACGCAGGCACCGACGGGGTCGACTTTTTCGTCGGCACTGAAGACGGCGACTTTGGTGCGGTAACCGGCTTCGCGGGCGATGGCGCGAATTTCGACGGTATGGTCTGAGATTTCATTGACTTCGAGTTCGAAGAGGCGGCGGACAAAATTTGGGTGGGTGCGGGAGAGGACGATTTCGGGGCCGCGGTTGACGTTGCGGACCTCGACGACGTAGGTGCGGATGCGGTCGCCGATGGCGTAATCTTCGGTTGGGACACGTTCTTTGTTTGGCATGACGCCCTCGAATTTACCGAGGTCGAGAATGACGTCGGAGCGTTCGAAGCGGCGGACGGTGCCGGTGACAATCTCTCCGGCGCGGTCTTTGAACTCGTCGTAGATCATGTTTTTTTCGATCTGACGGAGGCGTTGTGTGATGGCTTGGCGTGCGGCTTGCGCGGCGATGCGCCCGAAGTCGCGGGGTGTGACTTCGACTTCGATCTCTTCTCCGATTTCAATTTTTGAGTCGATCAGACGAGCTTTTGCTAGGAGAATCTCGTCTTGGACGTTTGTGACTTCTTCTACTGCGATGAGTTTGGCGAGTGCTCGGACGTTGCCTGACTTTGGGTCGATATCGATACGGAGTTCGCGGGTGCCTTTTGTAAAGCTTTTTTTGGAAGCAGCGAGAATGGCAGCGGAGAGCGTTTCGATCAGAGTTTCCCGATCGATTCCCTTTTCGCGCTCAAGGTAGTCGAGCATCGCAATCAGTTCGTTATTCATAAGGTCAATATAAAAGTGTCAACCCGCCGGATCCCGTGCTTTTTAATGCAAAGGATCTAACGGCGGGAACTAAGGACGCTATCAGGACTAGGTGGACTGGTCAAGCGGGGAGCATTATTAATATGCATTTACTTTTGTAAAATGAAGGATGCAAAGATGCTGTGTTTTCCCTTGATTGAAGCTGTTACGATGTCGAGCCTAACCGTTTAGATACTTTTTTCGTTCTTTTTCGGAAAATTTTTCTATTGCATAGCGCAGCATGGTCCGGGGCATTGTTTGGTGGTGTTTATTTAAAAAATGCCTTTCGACGTTTTGGTCTCGATTGCCGATTTCTCGGAGCATCCAGCCTACGGCTTTGTGGATGAGGTCTTCTTTGTCGTGGAGTAATATGGAGGATAACTCCAACGCGTCGTGAAAGTCATTTTTTCTGATGAAATGAAAGGTGCTCAGGATGGCGATTCGACGTTTCCAGAGGTTCGGGGATTTTACCCATGTGTAGAGGGGGTGTCGGTCTTTGTCTTCCAAATAAGCTCCGACAATGTATGGGGCGGAGGTATCTACGAGGTCCCAGTTATTTACGCGGCTTATGTGTTTTACGTAGGTTTGATAGGTCGCTTTTTTGTCTTGAGGGGTGCCTTTTGTGAATTTTTCGACTAGGAGCAGGAGTGCGAACATGCGTTCTTCGTGATAGGGGGATTGGAGTAGAGGGATGACTTCCGACAGCAGAATCTCTCTATACTCTTTGGCATATTTTCTAAGGACAGGGATGCGGATGCCTAGGAAGCGGTCGTTTTCGGCGTAGTCGCCTTTTTCGGTTTTAAAGAAGCGTTTATATTGCTTTGCTGTTGCTGGATTGGATTGGCTGTGTAGGAGTTGTCGGATTTTTTTAGATGTCATTGGGTCTGCTCGTCAGCAAAATAGGTGTCGCTATGTGCGTAGGGTGGTGCACAACAGCAGAGAAAACGTGCTTCTTCATAGGCCGTGACTTGGTGCCACGAACCGGGTGGGATTAATACACAATCACCTTTTTTGACTTCTTTTTCCTCTCCGTCTATTTCCATAAGTGCGCGTCCGGAGAGGAAAAAATAAAACTCTTCGCTCAATTTATGGTAATGCCGTATGGTCTTTGCACCTGCGGGTAAAGAGGCCTCGGCTAGGCTCTGATTTTTTACGGGGGCGTTGCTGAGGTCGAGAATACTACGAATCGTAGAGCTATCTGCCGTCGTGAAGGATTTTTGATTTTCAAGGTTTCGTATAATCATAAAGGATAAGTCTCATATAAAAGCAGACCTGAAAACCTTGGGAAAATTTTTTAAAAGGTAATTCCGATCTGTGCGCCTAGGACGAGGGCGTTGTCGATATTGCCCGTTCCTCCGGGATTGATGACCCACTGGATATCGGGCTGCACGTAGGCGAATCGTGTGATTTGAAAGCGATAGGCCGCTTCAAATACAAGTTCATAATCCGGTGAGCCTGCACCGGTAACGGCCACCGTTTTTGCGTAGTCGCGGCTAAACTTGCCGTAGGCTGCACCAAAGATCGTGTAGTCGTTATCTCGTGTTGGGATGAGACCTTTGTAAAAAATACCTCCATTACTTTGGAAGGGGAGTTTCGCAATACTTTGTTGGGGAGAGTAAACGAAGGAGCCCCAGACCGTTATTCCTTGATCGCTGCCGGGGGCTTCTTGGTAGATCATTTGGTCAACATGCCAGTAAAATCCGTAGGCGTAGCGTTGGGTGCCAGTATTGCCAAACTCTTGATAGGAGAAAGGCGAGTAGTAGGCACCAAACCAGTAATTTCCCGGGAGTCCGCGCATTTCGGTGGGTGGTGCGACCAGACTCTTGGATGGACGTTCAGATTTTCCGTCGGGTGCGATTTCGGGTGTTGTTTCAATTTCTTTTTTAAACCATTCGGGGGACCAGCCGAATTGACTGAGCAAGACAACGCCGTCGTTTGAACGAATGCTCCAGTCCATACCTTGGTAATCACGGTCGCCGAGACGGTTTGTTGCTTGATAGATTCCAAATAAAACAGAGGTTTCTTTCGTGGGTTTGAGTTTTACGCGACTCGCCCAAGTGGCCCAGGGGAAGGAGGAATAGGCGGAGTTGACGGGTAGTGCCTGCGGGTTTCCGTCGATTCCGTTATTCATATAGAGCCAATAAATGGGGGAGCTCCCAAAGTCGTCGCCTGCGGCGAAGCGTCCAGCTTTGATGGATAGAAAGTCGTCAAAGAGTTTTTGCTCAAGATAGAGACCGTAGAAGATAGCGGTTTGTCCGCCGTAGATTTGCTGCACGGTGAATTGGTTGCCAATATATTTTTCTGAAAGGCTGGTGCCGTCGCGATTTAGGGCACTGATGGTGAAGGTCGCACCTTTCCAGCCGATAAGTTTTTCAAAATCTAGGTTAACGCCAAAATTGATGTTGTCTGTGTAGGTAAAGCCTCTTGCTTTCCCGCCTACGGGGTTGCCTGCGATATTTGTCGTGTAGTTAAGAATAGCTTCTACACCCGTATCTTCGAGTTTCGGACGCAGACCAAACCACTGACCGGTCAAGTAATCTCCCTGCGCCCATTTTACAAGACCTGAATCTTCGCTTACCGAAAGGGAATCATTCGATGCGAGCCCACTGCTGCCCGCAAAAATATTTAAAGCACCAAGACCAGTTAAAACACAAATCAATACGATACAAAAGCCGGGGGGAATTTTCATAACGCCCGTGAATTTAGCAAACTGTGCGAAAAATTCAACATCTAATACCAAGCTAAAAACTTCTACGTGCTCGATAGGAAAAAATTTTGCGAGTGGCTTTTTAGCAAAAAATCTTCGGTCTGGTATTATGTATTGTTTACGGTTTAAGTGTTATTTTACAGTTGCAATAATCCTAACCTTGATTTCTAAACCTTAGACCCAAACCCGAAGACTACTTTTCTCAAATACTTTACAAAAAAATATAATTGGGTAAACAAGCTCCTCTCTCTTGTTTCTAAGTCTTATTTAAAGACGCTCTCTCATGAAAATACTCGATAGATACGTAGGCGGCAGCATCCTCCTTTCCACCGTGATGGGAGTTCTTATTCTTAGCCTCGTCCTCGTTCTCGGAAACCTTTTTAAAGAACTTCTCGACCTGCTAATCAACCGAGATGTTCCGATTCTGAGCGTGCTGGCATTCATGATGTATGTGCTGCCATTTTCGATGACGTTTACTATTCCTTGGGGATTCCTGACAGCGGTGCTTTTAGTTTTTGGTCGTCTGTCGGCGGATAATGAGATCATTGCTTTCCGCGCAAATGGCGTAAGTATTCAGCGAATTTGTTTCCCTGTTTTTGGTCTTGCAGCCGTGCTGTCGGCTATTTGTCTTTACATTAATTTAGAGGTTGCCCCTCGCGCCGAGATGGCGATGAAAAATATTATTTTTAATATGGCGACCAGCAATCCATCGGCACTCTTTGCTGCAGATGAGGTCGTTTCGGAATTTCCGAATCGTCGCATTTATGTCGGTGGAAAAGAAGGCGATAGGCTTTTTAATATCATCATGTTTGAACTCAACGATGATGACCATGTCGTAAAAATGATTCACGCCAAGGAAGGCAAACTAGAGCCCGATCCGGAAAATTCTCGTTTGCTTCTCAAGCTCTATGATGCAAATTTCGAGCAGCGCGACGAAAAAGATCCGGCCAATGTGACAAAAGTTCGTCAAGGTATCGAGTTGAAGGAGGGCGTTTTCCCAATCAGCCTCGAGGATCTTTACGAAAAACACAGCACGAAACGTCGCATCAGCACCTACACTTTTCCCGAACTACTTGATGGGATTCGTAAAAATGCCTTTGAGGATATGCTGCCCGCAAAAGTCGAGGCAAATCGCCGTTTCTCTTCAGCAATGGCTTGTTTAGCCTTTGCGCTGATTGCTGTTCCGCTGGGTATTACGGCTCATCGTCGAGAAACTTCCGTTGGATTTGCCTTCAGCCTCATCATTGCTTTCACTTACTTTTTTTTCATTATCATGGCAGAGACGTTCAAAAATGAGGCGGCAGCTCATCCTCTTGCCTTAATCTGGATTCCAAATATCCTTTTCATCACTCTCGGCATCTATCTCTTTAGACGCCTAATGAAGCAATAGTGCCCTCATCGCCTCGACTGTTTGCGCCAAGCCAGCGGACTCTCGCCGGTTTGTTCGCGAAACCAACGAGCAAAATAATTTTGGTCTCCGAAACCGCAAACCTCTGCAGCATCGACGACACGTGGAAATTTACGAAGCGAATCTTGAGCACGCCGCAGTCGGATTGCCGAACGCATCTGCGTAAGCGTGAGTCCTGTTTCCGCCTTCACTCGCCGTGTCAGACTATCCCGCTGCACACCAAGTTCGGCACAAAGCGCATCAAGTTTTAACAAATCGTTAGACGGATCTTGCAGCCAAGTTTCTACACTCCGAACCAGTCCCGATTTCTTTTTTTGTGGAACCGATTTTAAAATACCTGCCGCACTCAGCAAATGCTGCAAAAGTCGCAACGCAACGCTCCCTTGCCACAACTGTCTAGCAAATTCATCATCCACAAAATCCTGTGTTATCTCCGCCAGCGAACGTTTTATTTCCGAAAGTTCGCTTGCCGACAATTGCAGCAAGAGTGGTTTTTTTAAAATCTTCCGCGTTGTCGAAAATCCCAGCACCAGACAAAGTGCCGGTTTCCCCTCCCGCGCATAGGCATGCTGCACCCCAGACGGCACGACCACTAGCGTTCCCGAATGAACCGCCTGACTCAACGTCGCTAATTTTTGTTGCCCCCTTCCGCTCAGGTAAACAAGGCATTGATGAAACTTATGCGAGTGCATGGCCAAACGCTCCAACCCCTCCGTATGCCGATGCAGCTCCAGCTTATGAACCCTGAACCCTCCCACAGCTACGCCAAGACGTTGCCAAATAATTGGACGGTAATTCTTCATTCGCACATAGACGCTAACGGTTTTGTGCTAATAAAACAAGCTCTTCCGCCCCCAAAAAAAAGATACAAAAAATCTTGCAAATAAGACTAAACTAAGTCTAGTCTTATACGTATGAAAAAAGTCATCAACATTCATGAAGCCAAGACGCATTTATCGCGTCTCGTCGAGCAAGTCGCCGCCGGAGAAGAGCTTGTGATTGGCAAAGCAGGCAAGCCGTTGGCACTTTTGGTCCCTTACCTAAAGCAACAGAAACCCAGAGTGGCGGGAGCCCTAGCGGGGCAAATCGTGGAGCACGAGGGCTGCTGGGAGCCCGATGAATCGCTGCTGGACAACGAAGATCCCCTGCTCGATCGGCAACTGCTTGCCGCGGAAAAATCGCCCATTTACAAAACAAACCTAAATGCGGGAATTGAACGTGAATGAGCCGTGCAAGTGCTTGTTTCGACAGGCTTTTGGATAAAGTATGACGGAACAATGACTTGAGCGGATCGTCACAGGGCAATTTCCGTTTTTAGGTTAACCTAAACATTTTCAAAAATATGAAAATTTTACTGGATTCGCATGCAGTGGTTTGGTGGCTATCGGAGCCCGAACGCCTGACAGCAGAGGCCCGCGCCGCAATTGCCGACCCGCGGAATGATGTTTTTGTCAGCGCAGCTTCGGTATGGGAACTGGGGCTGAAAATGGCCAAAGGAAAACTCGTCCTACCGTCGGGCTACGACCTCGCACTCTGGTCCGGCGGGATAGAAGAACTCTGCGTAAATACAAAGCACGCTAAGGTTTCACTAGACCTGCCGCCGCTCCACTTCGATCCATTTGACCGCCTCCTCATCGCCCAAGCAATCAGTGAGGGGATGATGTTAATGACACGAGACAGACTCATCCACCGCTACCAGGCCCCACTCTTGGGATGTTAAAAAATTGCCTTCTCACCAAAGCTCTAAGAAACAGCTAGGCACCTCGAATCTGTCACCGAATGCGAATCGTCCACAGCGCAGGCCATAGTAGCCGTTGCGAGTAAAGTTCTTTCGATTTTATGCTGAGGATTTTTTTACTCCATTTCCCGAGTAGCGAGAAACGACACGTTCGCTAGACTGAATAATAACCCTTTATTATCTGTGGAAATCCGTGCTGCTGATATATAAAAAATCAGCCACACCGTTTTGTCTGCCAAATTTATCGGCGACGGCGGCATAGCAGAAAAAGTCCGCCGACGCTCAACAAAATCGCCGTCCCCGGCTCAGGAATTGGGGAGTAATACAACACCAGTGAATTGCCTTCCTGACCAATCGAAAAATTTCCGACCCAGCCACTTGCTGCCGTAAATTGCGACATATCCAAAGTCCACTCCGACGGATTAAAACCCGTGATACCTCCCGATGCTGTCAGGATATTCCAACTACGCGCCTCTTCCATAAAGTTTCCGACATCTCCCGCCGCGTTTCCGACCGTTAGCGACACCACATCCAGCTCGTAGTCTCCACCCAAGGTTAATGCACCCGTCACATCCAGCGCATCGGCTTGCCCAGCATCCATAAAATCACTCAACTCCCATTGGTATTTAAAGCCCGTCCATGTCTGATCTCCGCCCAGAGTCAGGCTCGACGGTGCTCCGCTTCCGGGGCTCAGAGTCTGCGTGCTTAGGTCGTTCAAAGCCAACGCTTGATTCACCACACCGCTTCCCGAGAGCTCACCGCTCTGGAAATCCAGCCCGGCAATCGTTCCGTTCACTACCGCACTTCCTCCATTGAGTTGGATGTTACCATTAGCTACATCCGCCCCTGCCGACACAATCAGCGAGCCACCATTTACTATCACATTCCCCGTCGTGCCGAGTGCTCCGTTGGAATCTACTTGCAAGGTTCCTGCTGTCACCGTCGTGCCTCCCGTGTGTGTATTGTCTCCCGATAAAATCACTTTTCCTGCGCCAGCTTTTTCGATTCTTGCCGTGGTGCCGCTTTCTGAAAAGTCTCCGCTAAAAGTCACCTCGCTGCCGCTTCCTGCGCTCAGGGTTGTCCGATCACTCCGCAAGGAAACATTGCCCGAATATAGTGCCGTCGCATTATCTTCAGCTCCCATTATCGTTCCATGCACATTCGCTGGGCGCACGATCAGGTCACGTCCTATTTCCACCCCATCCGTCACGTAAAATTCATATTCAAAAGCAGACGTTCCCCAACCTTGCCCGATAGAAACCGCACCTGTAGAATTTCCAAAAGCTCCGGCCTGCCCACTGAGCGAATCGACCGTCACAACCGTTTTTTTCGCCGCCAGAGTTGTCCCGCCCGTGTAGGTATTCGCAGCATTGATCGTTACCGTGCCTAAGCCCTGATAGGTAACAGGAAGTCCCCTCCCCAAGGTTCCATTCGAGATCACCCCATCCATATGATAGGTCGAATTTTGATATAAGTTTAAACTCAGCGAAACGCCTCCGACCACGGCTCCACTGGCCAATTCTCCGGTGATCTCTCCAAAGTGCGCCTCCGCCTGCAAAGCTGTGGAGTTCACCGTATCGATCCGCCAGTAAGACAAACGACTCGCGCTGTCCATATTGCGCCTCAGAATGATCGGCCCGTTCAATGTCAAATCCGGCGAAGTAATATTTACCTGACTCGTCAAACCACCTGATCCTCCCGTCGCTTGAGTCTCCAGTATGAAGGTCTCATTACTCACACCCGTTCCCCCAAGTCGAACTGTCGGCTTACTCCCATCCGTCGCTAGGATGACCGTCTCATTTCCCACGCCGGAAGCTCCCGTTGTCTCCACGTGATTTAGGTAAACATTCCCCCGCTCAATTGACATCTGCCCCTCGAAACTTGATGCCCCGCTAAAGATCGCTTCCTCATAGACACTCGATGACGGTCCCAATACGCGCACGGTGGTAGCTCCATTCGTCCCTCCGATAATACGCCCCGAAAAGACGGAATCCACACTCGCCTGGTCGATTGTCAAAGAACCCGTTGCCCCGAGATCTACCGTTCCTTGCGCACCAGACTGTCCTGCTACCGAACTCAAGCTCGAAACGGTCAGCGACTTTCCATTGAGTTGCAGTTTCGCCGTTTCATTATCAGCGACTACTAGATCCGTCCCCGTCGGCAACGCGCCGCTACCCGTCACATTCACGACACCTCCATAAATCCACGTCTTACCCGAATAGGTCGCTGCACTTTCGAGATCAAGCTGCCCAAGACCATATTTAGAAAAACCAGGCCCTGTGCCCGTCGAGTCGCTCAAAACGCCCGAAATCGTCGAGTCGTGATCTCCCTGCACGACCAGCAACTTACCATTCAAATCCACATCCGCCGCAACATTAAATCCTCCATTGATTCCGTCCCAATACTGGTGATCGGTGAGTTGAACATTCAAATCCCCTGCCAGCGTCTGAACCGCACTGCTGTAGTTTTGAATCCCTCCGCGGCCAATCTGAAGCGTTCCATTTTGAAAAGTAAAACCCTCCGCCGCTGTCCCGGCACCAAACTGCAACCCGCGCATCTCCCCCGATCCGCCGGCAAAATCAACCGTCCGCTGCGCCGTTCCCGTTCCGGTAAATAAAACATAATCCGTCGTCGCAGGCGCACCCGTAGTCCAGTTTCCTCCAGTCACAAAATCCGAAGACGCCCCTCCCGTCCACTCCGTAGCCGCTTCACCCACCAAGCGAACGGCAAAGCCACTGTTTACGAGAAACGAATTTGAGAGATCAATAGCCTCCTGACTTCCGTAAAAGTTATTGAAATTTCTCTCCGTGCTGACCGAATAATGCGTTCCGATAAAGGTTATCTCGTCGGTTCCAAGCGGATTCGTCCAAGTCATCATCATCGGATTGCCGGAATCTCCCCCCTGCACCGGAGCCTCGATTCGCGAGGTTACGATATTGCTGCCTGTGATGATATAGGGATTCCCTGTGGAACCGCCCGCGTTATAGTAGGTGACCTTTGCATCAAGAACCGTAGTCGTTGCTATGCGCGGACTTCTTTCCGTGCCACCATCCCCATGCCCTATTTCGAAAGCACTGCGTCCGATATAGGCATTTACATCACCAAGATCCAAAATGGCATACGTCTTCAATCCCATATCTGGAGAGATGTGAGCCGAATTTAAAATGGTCACATTCGGATCCGGCTGCATATTCGTAAGGTCATACGTCGTCGAACTTGGGTTTAAAACAATCAACTCCCCGGTAGGAGCCTCAAAATAAAGCGGATTCCCTATCGTCGAAAAAGTTGATACATGGCTGGCGCCCGAACTATGAACCGGTGAGAGCATCGGTCGCGAAGCGGTGTTGAATCCCTGCCAAAAGGCTATACCCGTCAAATCAAAATCTTTTGCTATGAAGTCCGGACTATCATTTCGAACCACCGGATCGCCAAAATCTCCCCACGTCAGATAAAAATCATTCCGCTCAGGCGTATATCCCGGAGGGTCTCCAAGTGCCCAAAGAGACGCAGGCAAACAAATACCGATGAGCACAAAAACAGACGTTTTGAACGAACGTGAAAGAAATGAGAGAGAAGATACAGCAACCTTCGATGGGATTAAAAAAATCATCCGCCCAAAATAAAATCACACATTTGATGTTGCAAGAATATTTTTCTATAATAATCAAATTTAAGTTGGGCTATAATTGCAGGCTACGTGCGCGAACGGTGTATCCGCAGCCGGATGAATTTCCTGTGCCGGAGTGGAATAAATCGGGATCGAGCTATACCCCTATGACCTTTCAGGCGGGTAAAAGCCATTATGATTTTCGCCAACCCTCTTTACTCGGAGAGGCGGGGCGTCCAACCGGAGCAAATACCCAGGGAAACACTTTTAATCAAGAGTATGTGGATACGGGCGTGACGTTGACAGGAATTGTGGCTTTTGACTTTTTATTAAAAAAACCAGCGCAGGAAAATTCGGCTGTGGATGTCTATGCCGCGCAAGTCAGATTTGTAAGTGGTCCATCTTCTGGAGTGAAGTTTATTACTGAATATAATAACGGCGGAGCTTGGGTGCCCTACGATACGTTTATCGCTTAGGAAGACTATCAATCGCACACGATAAAGACATATCCAACAAGTGTAAATAACGACACAAAAGCGCGAGAATACGCACAGAATAATATGGCCGATGCCGGCGGCTACAAGGCGATTGATGTCGGAAGGGATAGCAATACTACGCTATGATGGGGAATGACTAGGGTTGATCCGCGCACCCGCCGCTGGGGAACCTACACCTTGCAATACTCAAATTTACCCTCTGTTTTAGACATTGGTAATTACGTTTATGCGACGCTTCGCGAGGGGGTAGGCACACCTTATTCCTCGCACCATCATCGCCCGAGTGACAATGGTTTTGTTGGTTCAGGAAATCCTCCACAACACCTTAGTTCCACAAATTGGCATCGTGGATTTCAGCTTGGTTTTTGGGCCGAGAATAATACGCTGGCCCAAGACTTTGCGCAGGAGGCGGAGGCTCAGGCACCTGAGTTCGGTCGCTGGGTCATTAATTATACCTATAAAGAAGAGGTCGATGAAGCTGAACTAAACCAAAATTACAAAGCGGCGATGTTAAAAATGGCAGAGAATGACCCGGCACTTGCACAAATGCTAGAAGGCGATCCGTCTTTGCTTGTGAGAAAGCCCCGTTTTAAACAACGCGAAATTATAAAGACCGGTAAAATACGTTCGGAGCAAACGCGATATACAAGCGGTCAGGTGGATCAACGATGGCAGGAAGGTTTTCTATTAGCAACGCATGGTGCTTTTAATAATTCGTATTCTGTAAAATGGATTTCTACGGAAGCCAACGTAGAGCCAGATTTTCCTGAGCTTCGCTGGATCGGTGAAAAAAATTTTCAAGGCGTCGATAAGGTCGAAGGTGTGGAGTGCTATATCTTTGAAGACAGAATCGATGCAAAACAGATCGAATATCCACGTGAGTTTGCAGAAAGCGGAAGCTTAGGCGGTTCTGACTCTTTATCTACGGCCAAAGCCGCTATCAGCGTGCGGACGCGTTTGCCTGTGCAGATCGAATATCTTGACCGCACGCGCACTTACGAATATCCAAAACCACCCACGACGAAACTCAAGATGCCTGCCGAGTTCGTCGCAAAGGTGCGCGAACAAGAGCTTAAAATAGCTGAGCGCAATAAGCCGCTCTCCGCTCCCTAGGCTTTTGGCGCGTGGTGGGTGTCGTCTAATACAATATCGAGGGTCGGAATTTTTGATCGTAGGGTATCGTCGATTTTATCCCGACCGCCGCAGGTGAAGCGCACGAGGAGTTGTTTTTTTGCATTTAAAAAAGTCGGTCGCGAATTTCCTTCGGCAAGAGCGAGTGCGGTATCCAGCATTCGCGTGCCGATGTAGTCGAAATTTTGGCGAATCGTGCTTAGTGGCGGATCGCTATAGTAGCTGGCTTCGGTATTATTAAATCCGATAATGCAGAAATCTCGTGGTGCCGTGAGACCGAGCTTGTGCATTGCGGTGATAAAACGCAGGGCGTGCTCGTCGTCGTAGCTAACGATTGCCAGCTTGCCGCGATAGGTTTTCCACCGTTTGGCAAGTTGATCCATCGCCTGAGCACCGGGTGCAACCAGACCGCAGGGGCTCGGCAGGTTAAAGCGCGACATGTAGCAAATGTAAGTCGTGAGTATTTTTTGCAGAAAAATATCTTCCTCAGAATCCGGCCCTAAGAAGGCGATATGTTTATGCCCGAGAAGGCGAAAGTAGTGGCAAAGCTCTTCGGTTCCCGCATTTCCGAATTCGGTGTGTTCCTCGAAATAGCAGTGTTCGAAGCCCGGAATCGGAAGCGGTAAGCAGATGGGAAGCGGAGATTTTGCTGCAAAGGAGCGCACGTCTGCGATCTGCCCATGTGGAAACCAAGGTAAAATCAGAGCTACGCAGCCTTCGGATTTTAATTGCGCGGCTTGCGCCAAACAGCTCTCTCCAAAATCGCTGATGCTTGTGGACTGGAGATCAAGCGGACGGTTTAGCCCGGAGTGGGCGATTGCCTGAAGGATACGCTGGGAGTAAGAGTTTCCCTGCTCATAAACAAGGATGCCGATACCCTGCGAATCGGTATTTTTTTTATTGGTGGTATTATTACTTCGTTCGGCAACAAAAGTCCCACTGCCGACGCGGCGGGTGATGGTGCCGTCATCGACCATGCGTTTGAGAGCTTTTCGCACGGTTAGAAAATTGCAATCGTATGTAACGGCTAGGTTTCTTTCCGATGGTAATTTCGCACCGACCGGCAGGGCGCGTGTGAATTGTCGAATCTCACTTTCGACACGCTGATATTTTAGCTGTCGCCCCTGATTTTTTTGCGCCTTTCCTGAAGTATTCAAATCTCCGCAAGAGTATAGCAATTTCCAATAAAATCAAGCCGTTTACGCTGTCACTTTGCTGTCGAATTGCTTTATTTTAAAAAAAAGCCTAAACTTTGTGATTGAGTTTTGCCATAGTTTACCCTCCCATTCTCCCCGTTATGTTTGAGCACGCAGCAGCACTATTTGTGACCAAAAACCGTAGGGGCGGTTTGTTGGCGGGTGTGGCGTGCCGGATCGATTGACGTTTTCGATTTTTATTCTTTACGTAAGCTCACCCGCCTCGGCCACCGTCGATGCGGGTTTTTTCGTATCTCGCTGCTTCTCTAAACTTTTTAAAAAACACATACACTACGATGAATACACATGATTTAATCCAGCTCGGCATCCCTGAATTGAATGGGGATGCTCTGAAACTTGCACGCTCTCACATGGCGCGGCTTTTTGCCTCAGGTTTGGATAGACCTGCCGTGGAGCTTGCTTTTGAGGAGCTGATAGCCCACCCAAAAAATTTTCTTAGAGATGAAAAATTACGTTCCTTGGCACAGGCACTATTGCGCCCGGCCTACACACCACGTGCGGAATTAGCCCCGTGGAAAAGTTGGGGCGGAGAAAATCTTGAGCCTGAAAGCATCAAGCAAATGACCGATGCCTGCGCCCTACCCGTCTCCGTGGCGGGTGCTCTGATGCCGGATACGCACGTCGGCTATGGCTTGCCCATCGGTGGTGTATTGGCCACGGAGAATGCTGTAATCCCATATGCTGTCGGTGTCGATATTGCCTGCCGGATGCGTTTATCTATTTATCGTTTGCCGGGCAATCGAGTCGCCGGAATGCAAGACAGGCTGGCGCGTGTGCTTGAGGAAGAAACAAGTTTTGGCCTCGGTGCCGAATTTCGCAAACCTCGGGAGCACGCAGTTATGGATGCGGATTGGTCTGTCAGTAAAGTCACTCAACGCTGCAAAGATAAGGCTTGGAGACAACTCGGCACATCGGGTTCGGGAAATCATTTTGTCGAATTTGGTGAGATAGAATTGCGAGAGGACAATGATCTCAACATTCCCTCGGGAAATTACCTGGCTCTACTTTCTCACTCGGGTTCGAGAGGAACGGGAGCGCAAGTTTGTGAGCACTATAGTAAATTAGCGATGGAGAATCACCCTGAATTGCCGGGTGCTCTGCGCCGTCTTGCATGGCTCGATCTCGATGATGAGTTGGGTGCAGAATATTGGGCCGCAATGAACTTGATGGGGCTTTACGCCGCCGCCAATCACGAGTGTATTCATAGAGAAATCGCCCGTGCGCTGGGAATAAAGGTGCTCACTTCCGTTGAAAATCACCACAACTTTGCTTGGAAAGAAAAGCATGAAGTCGGCGGCCTAGAGCATGAGCTAATCGTTCATCGCAAAGGTGCGACACCGGCAGGAAAGGGCGTCCTAGGAGTCATCCCCGGCTCCATGACTGCACCCGGTTTTCTCGTCCGTGGGCGTGGCAATCCGCAATCATTGCGCAGTGCTGCCCACGGAGCAGGACGCGTGATGAGTCGTAGCAAAGCAAAAACAAGCTTCACTTGGAGCGGCGTAAAAAAAGAACTCGCAGACGCAGGCGTGAAGGTCTTGAGTGCCGGAATCGATGAGGTTCCCGGCGTTTATAAAGACATCCACAGCGTGATGGATGCGCAGAAAGATTTGGTGGAGATTCTCGGAACTTTCCAGCCCCGCCTAGTCAAAATGGCCGACGGCAAAGATCGGGCTGAGGATTAATCTCAAGTGAGCGAAGCGACCTCCGGGGCGACGCGGTGCTTTTGACGATACTCTTTTGGACGCAGATCGGTTAAGTTTTTGAACCATTTCATGAAATAGGAATCGGATTGGAAGCCGAGGATGAAGGCGATTTCTTTGATCGGCATACGACTGGTTTCCAAACAGGTGCGGGCATGCGAGAGGCGGCGATGTTCCCAAATTTTGCGAAGACTTTGGCCATATTCGATTCGTAGGAGACGGTTGAGATGAGCACTTCCCAAGCCGCTGGCGGCCTCGATAGCTTTTAAAGGCAGGGGTTGATCCAGTGCTGCGGTATTGACAATCCGTAGTGCTCGAAAAATACGATCATCGTTAGCCGTGAGGCGCAGATAGCCGTTACCGCTCTTGATTTGTGTATGAATCCACAAATCGAGCCATTGGAGAAAGGGAGTTTGAATACTCAAAAATTCCCGGTAGCCCGAAAACTGCCTTGAGTAACTCGTGTCGTCTTCGGGAACGATTTTTTGGACGAGCCTTATTAGTTTTTTAACGTAGTCATTTTTGTATGCAATCTAACAAAGAGGATTGCCCAAATCCTCTTTCTCCGCCACGCTTCGGGGTATGCCGTCTTTTGATATTGTTTCCGAAGTTGACCGTATGGAGGTCAAAAATGCCGTGGATATTGCGCTGCGTGAGCTTACGAATCGTTTCGATTTCAAGGGCGCGAATGCGAAGATCGAAATCGATTCCAAAACGGGCTCGATCAATCTCAGCGTGGATAGTGGGGAGAAAATTCCGGCTCTGCGCGAACTCGTGATTGGTAAGCTTGCCAAGCGAAATATCGACCTCAGAAATATTGATAAAAAGGAGCCGTTCTTATCTCCGCTAGGGCATTCACGCCAGGAACTTGCGATAAAACAGGGGCTGGATGGCGATAAGGCAAAAGAAATCATCAAGTCAATAAAAGCTCTAGGACTCAAGGTGCAGGCAAGTCTGCAAGATCGCCAAGTGCGCGTAAATGGCGGCAAGCGCGATGATTTGCAAAAGGTCATCGCGGAGTTAAAAGCCGCCGATTTCGAAGTCGGGCTGGCTTTTACAAACTTCCGAAACTAGTTAAGAAAAAGTGACGAAAAAGCGCGAGAATTTTGACCAAATCCCCGAATTTTGTAGCCGTGCGGGATAAGTCCGATAGGCTGCTAGGGCGCAGTCACTTTGCTTGAACTTGATTTTATTTCGGAGTGGTGATCTGCGAGTCGCTGCCCGACAATGGAGGTAATTCCTACGGAAATAAAAAAATAAAGCAGCACAGGAAGCGTTATCAACGCAACATTGATTTCCGTTCCATGAAAAACAGCCGTTGCGAGCGGAATACCTGCCGCCACCGTTTTTTGTGAGCCACATATAAAAGCTGCAATTGCTGCCTGCCTCTCAAAATGCACCAAACGCAGCCCCAACCAAATACAGCCCATCAAAGCGAATGCGAAAATGAGTAAGGCCAGCAAAAGTAAAGGAAGATCATCAAATAAATCTTTCTGCCAAACACCTGTCGCCACCGTTCCGCAATAGATAAGATACGTTTGAAATAAAATAAGCCCCGCATTGATTTGCCCGAAACGCTTGCGATGCGGATCGATTTTGCCCCTCAGAAAAATCCGCACGAGTTGTCCAAGAAATAAAGGAGGCAAAATGAGCGATGTGGTGCGCCCCAACATCTCCGTAATATTTCCGCCACCCGACGAAGTCGCTATTTGCAGACCGATCAAAAGCGGGACCAAAAAAACTCCGGCAACGTTTGAGAGGGTCGAGTTTACAAGAGCAATCGTCGAGTCACCACCCGCATTGGCTGTAAAGACCACGCTCGTGGAAATAGTGCAGGGCAATACTGCGAGGAAAAAAACACCCAGTGCCAAATTTTTATCCAAACTATTTTCAAAACCCAAAAGCACAAAATACGCCAGCAACGGTGCTAGTACAAAAATAGCCAACTGAGTGAAAAGATGCACTCGCCACTGAACAAGTCCCCGAACGATACTTCGCGTCCGCAAAACCAGCCCGTTAAAGAAAAATATCAAAAAAATACTCCAATACTGGCTCTTTTCAGGCATCAAGAATCCCCCCTTGGAACCCGGCTCCGGAAAAAAGAAAGCAAGCCCTGCTACACAGGTAATCAGGAAGATAAATCGCAGACTTGCTAAAACTGAGAGCAGGGACCAAAGACTATTTTTCATATTGTAGGACGAAATTTCACCTTGTGAAACGGCATAAATTAGTATTCTTTTGTTCCCCGCGTTATCCGCATCCTGCTTATGCGCTGCGCACAATTTAAGGGTAAAACGATAAAAACGGCTCTAGCCTTTAACGTAGCGTCAGGGATTTAGGAATAAAAAATACGCATTTACAAAAACAACCATACCTTAGCATTACGAACCATACTACGATGACTCGCTCTACAACTCTCAGCTACCCACTCCCCGATGCCTCACAGTCCCTTTACAGCCCCGACTTCGAGCACGACTCATGTGGAGTTGGTTTTGTGGCGCGTATCGATGGGAATCGTTCACATGAAATTCTCCGCATGGGCTTAAAGGCCATTTGCCGCCTCACCCATCGCGGTGCGCTCGATGCCGATGCAAAAACAGGTGACGGTGCTGGTGTCACAACCCAAATCCCCTACAAAATTCTCGCACCCGAGGTCACTCGCGCCGGACACAAACTCTTTCGAGATACCGACCTCGCTGTCGGTGTTCTCTTTCTCCCGCACGACAACGCCTACGCCCAGGCCCGCGCCAAAGCGATCACCGCAGAAGTTTTAGAAAAACGCGGCCTGTTTCTCTTCGGCTGGCGCGAAGTCCCAATCAACCTCCGCGTCCTTGGAGATAAAGCTCGCACAACCCTGCCGCGCATCGAACATGCCCTCATCGGTCGGCCCGAGGGAATGAGCGATGATGACTACGAACGCCGCCTTTTTCTCTCGCGAAATGAGATCGAAGACGCCGCAGCAAACGACGGGATTCAGAACTTCTACATCCCATCCTTTTCTCACCGCACCATTGTTTACAAAGGCCTGCTCATATCTTCCTCGATAGAAAAATTTTACCCCTAACTTTTAAATACGGATTTTGAGACATCAATCTCAATTTACCACCAGCGCTCCTGCACAAACACCTATCCCACATGGGCTCTCTGCCAGCCCTCACGCATGCTCGCGCACAACGGTGAGATAAACACCATTCGCGGAAACCGCCTCTGGACCACCGCACGCGAAGCCGAGCTAAAGGCCGATTTCTGGGGAGATGATATTCATCTTTTTCATCCCATTGTTCAGCCCGGCGGCTCAGATTCCGCCAGCCTAGACAATGTTGCTGAATTAATCGCCATGTCCGGCCGTGGCCTCCTGCACACAATGAGCATGCTGGTCCCATCAGCATGGCGGAGCGATAAAACCATGTCGCCCGAGCTTGCTGCCTTTTACAATTACCATCGCTGTATTTGCGAGGCATGGGACGGCCCGGCCGCACTTTGCTTTACAGACGGCACCGTGGCCGGAGCTTGCCTTGATCGCAATGGCCTCCGCCCCGCTCGTTATAAACTCACTGAAGATGGCATTTTCCTCATCGGCTCCGAAGTCGGTATCGGTGGAATCAATGAAGACAGCGTTATCGAAAAAGGCCGCCTTGCACCGGGTGAGATGATCGCCGTAGATACGAAACGCGGACTCCTGCTCCGCGATCTCGACATCAAGCTCGAACTCGCCAAGCGGCAAGATTACAACGCTTGGCTAAAAAAACACATGGTGCACCTCTCCAGCATCGAGTTCGAAAAAATCCCCCAACCGAGCGAAGAACTCGACATCCTCGGCCTCACGCAGCAGCAGGTCGCCTTCGGCTACACCAGCGAAGAACTCAAAATGATTCTTCAGCCAATGATCGAAAAAGCTGCCGAACCCATCGGCTCGATGGGCGACGACACACCGCTCGCCGTCCTCTCGCTACAGCCCCGCCTGCTCTACACCTACTTTAAACAACAGTTCGCACAGGTCACAAACCCACCCATCGACCCCATTCGCGAAAAGCTCGTCATGTCGCTCTACACCGTCCTCGGATGGCGACGCAACATGCTTGCCGAGACTCCCGAGCACGCGCAGCAAATCATGCTCGACTCACCAATCCTCATCGACACAGATTTGGAAAAAATAAAAGCCGTCGGCGGCGAACACAAAGTCTCAACCGTCAGTTGCCTATGGCCTGTTTCCGAAGGAGCCGAGGGACTCAAAAAAGCAATCAACCGCATTGTTCAAGAAGCCGAAGAGTGTGTCGATAAAGACACGCGCGTCCTCGTCCTCTCCGACCGAGGCGTTGATGAAGCCCACGTTGCCATTCCGATGCTCATGGCCACCGGAGCCGTGCACCATCACCTCTCTCGCGTCGGCAAACGCATGAGAATCGGCATCGTCTGTGAAACCGCCGAAGCTCGCGACACGCATCAGATCGCCTGTCTTATCGGCTACGGTTGCGGCGCAGTTTATCCCTACCTCGCACTCGAAACCATTCGCGAAATTCTCGACAAAGACGAAAAAATCGAGATCACCTACGCACAAGCCGCAGCAAACTACCGCACGGCTCTCGAAAGCGGACTCCTCAAAATCATGTCCAAAATGGGCATATCCGTGGTCAGCAGCTACCGGGGCGCACAGAATTTCGAAGCAATCGGCATCGGCAAAAAAGTTATTCGCGCTTGCTTCGACGGCACGGTATCCCAAATCGAAGGCGTCAGCTTCGAGCACATCGCCGAAGAAAGCCTCACACGCCACGAACAAGCCTTCAACCAATCAACTCCGGTCGAAGCAGGAAAACTCGCCGATCTCGGCTTCCTACGCTTTCGCCGTGGTGGAGAGACCCACGCTGTCACACCGCCCGTCATCCAGAGCTTCCATACTTTCGTCGGTATAAAAGGCGCGGACAAAGCCGGAAAGGCCGAAGATTATAAAAAATACGTCGATGCCGTCCTCGCATCACGCCCACACTCCTTACGCAATCTACTAGAGCTCGTCCCACTCGCTACGGGTCCCGTCCCGATCGAAGAAGTCGAATCGATCGAAGACATACGCCGCCGCTTCACCACCGCCGGCATGTCGCTCGGAGCACTCAGCCCCGAGGCCCACGAAACTCTCGCCATCGCGATGAACCGCATCGGCGGCAAATCCAATAGCGGCGAAGGGGGCGAAGATCCCAAACGCCTAAAACGCCGCGAAAACGGAGATTGGGCAAACAGCGCAATCAAGCAAATCGCCTCCGGTCGCTTCGGAGTCACCGCCGCCTATCTCGCCAGTGCCAAAGAGATCGAAATCAAAATGGCCCAAGGCGCAAAACCCGGCGAAGGCGGTCAGCTCCCCGGCCACAAAGTCAGCGTTTACATCGCCGGACTGCGACACTCCGTGCCCGGAGTCACGCTCATCTCACCGCCACCGCATCACGATATTTACTCCATCGAAGATTTAGCGCAGCTTATTTACGATCTAAAACAAGTAAACCCACGCGCCCGCATCACAGTAAAGCTCGTCGCTGAAGCCGGAGTTGGCACGATCGCAGCAGGCGTCGCCAAAGCCCACGCCGATATCATCCTCATCAGCGGACACGACGGCGGCACCGGCGCATCGCCCATCAGCTCCATCAAACACGCGGGTGGTCCGTGGGAACTCGGACTCGCCGAAGCGCATCAAATTCTGATGCTAAACGGCCTCCGTAACCGCGTAACTCTCCGCACCGATGGCGGCATGCGCTCGGGCGAAGACATCGTCTATGCCGCCCTACTCGGTGCAGAGGAATTTAACTTCGGCACAGCAGCCCTCATCGCAATCGGCTGCGTTTACGTCCGCCAATGCCACCTAAATACCTGCCCCGTCGGCGTAGCCACACTCGACGAAAAACTCCGAGGGAAATTCAAAGGCTCCGCAGACACGCTGGTCGCCTTTTTCAATGCCGTCGCCCAAGAAGTCCGCGAAATCATGGCCTCTCTCGGATTCCGCACCGTCGATGAAATGGTCGGTCACGTTGCCTCTCTCCGCCAACGCACTGTCGAAGGACATCCCAAAGCAAACACCGTGGATCTCAGTCGCCTGCTCACAAACGTCGCGGCAGACGACCCGACAGCCGTTCTCCACGCCACACGCGAACGCAACGACGGCCCCGAAGACCACAGCCTCGATGCCCTCGTCATGCAAGACGCACAAGACGCCATCACCGACGCCCAGCCGATAACGCTTAACTACCGCGTAAAAAACACAAACCGCTCCATCGGCACCATGCTCTCGGGCGAGATCGGCTACGCCTACGGTGGCGACGGCCTACCCAACGGCACAATCAACCTCAACCTCGAAGGAACCTCCGGCCAAAGCCTCGGTGCCTTCCTCGCCCCCGGTGTAAAACTCACCCTCACCGGCGAATCCAACGACTACGTCGGCAAAGGCATGAGCGGCGGCGAAATCATCATCAAAGCACCAGCCAACCGAAAATTCAAAGCTTCCGAATGCATGATCATCGGAAACACCGTCATGTATGGAGCCACCGGCGGACAGCTCTTCGCCGCAGGACGTGCCGGTGAACGCTTCTGCGTGCGCAACTCCGGCGGCACCGCCGTAATCGAAGGCCTCGGCGACCACGGCTGCGAATACATGACAAACGGAACCGTAGCCATTCTCGGAACGGTTGGGCGCAACTTCGGGGCCGGTATGACAGGCGGCAAAGCCTACATCCTCGACGAAAGCGACAACTTTCTAGATTTAACAAACAGCCAACTCGTCACACCCATCCGCATCACCAAAAAAGACACGGCAGACATCGAGGAACTCAAAAAGCTCATCCAAACGCACCGCGACGTAACCGAAAGCGAAGTCGCCGCCGCGATCCTAGCCGATTGGGAAAACTATCTAGGCAAGTTCTGGATCGTAGAGCCCAACCGCAACCGCGAAGCCCCAACATCGGAAACAACCGTAGAAGAAGCCGTTCCGGAAAAGGTGTAGGCAGAGATGTAAAATAAATTCGGTGCGGTCGTTTTGATAAAAACGACTGCAGGATTGCGGTTTCGACATCACATGTAGCGGTCTCTTAGTATTAAATTCCTCGCCTTTCTAAAAAATTTACAACGTTGTAAAAAAGAGCTTGCTTTGAAACAAATTTACTTTATTACAACGTTGTAAACACATGAGTTCCCCACTGACACGTCCGCCTACCCAAGCCGAAGTTGCTGCTTTGGCTAAGGTTTCTCGTGAAGCGGTCTCTCATATCCTTGGCGGCAAGCGGGCTAATTTATTCAGCGAAAAAACCCGCAAAAAGGTCAAAGCCGCGGCACAACAACTCGGCTACTATCCGCACCAGGGCGCACAGGCGATGCGTCGTGGCTCCAGCAACTTGATCGTCTTTCTCCACATGGCGGGGCAATCCGAATTGGTCGCTCAACAAGCCTATCACACCGGACGCTTGGTTCACGAAAATGGCTTCAATTACCAAACCGTAGATGCCTTCTGGTGGGTAGGCGAAGGGCAAAAAATCATCGAGCGCGTGCTCTCACTAAAGCCGGAAGGAATCATCATTGCCGGATCGCCCCAGGCCATTATCGACTTTCAAGCCTTTCGCGGTGCAGGGATCCCGATAGTGACTCTAAATACCGAGATAGCAGACACCTTTGAAATTCGGCACGACGTTTCATCCGCCATCAGTAAACTTACGGTGGCCTGTTTTGACACAGGAAAAACACGCCCGATGCTCCTACTCGTAAAAGATGTTCCCGACAACTACATTTCATGGCAGCAGCGAGATCGAAAAAAAGGTTTTTTGTCTGCATTAAAAAAACTCCGCCTTCCGCCGCCGCAGGAATTCATCTTGCAAAATGTGCAGAAAATTCCCGACCTCGACGGCCCTGCCATCGGTTATATCGACACTAAAAGACACGCGTATTTTTCGATTTATGAGCCAGGACGCATGGCCGCAGAGTGTATCGGCACCGCAGCAGATGCCATCATCGCATCCAACGACAACATCGCCGTCGGCCTCCTCACCCACTACTTGCGAAACAACATCGACGTGCCCGGAGAAGTCGCCATCAGCGGTTTCGATGACGTCTCAGCAGCGATTCAAGGAAAAGTTTTTCTCACAAGCGTAGAACACCCGACCGAGAAGATGTGCGAAGCAGCCATGACTGTGCTGCTGGGGCAGATCAGCAAAAAACAACAACGCGTCGATCAAAAAACATTCCCCTGCAAAGTCATCTGGCGCGAATCCCTCCCCGCACCGGCAAAAAAACGAAAGACAAAGAAGGTTCTGAAATGAGCGTAACTCGCAAAATAAGCATTTTACTCGCAGCATCCTTTTTCTTTCTCGGAAAAAGCACCGCCGCCGTAGCCCAAAGTGCCCCATCCGTCGCAGTCGTCTCATCGATGGAAAAACTCCGCCCGGATCAAAAACCTACAGACGGCAAAGAATCTATCCAACTCTACGCCGCCCGCGGAGAAGTCGAAGACGCCCAAATCATCATCACTGCCGGCGACAAAGATCTAAAAAACGTCTCCCTCAAAGCCTCCACCCTACGCACAGCCAACGGCGGAAAAATCGAACCCGAACTAAAATTCGTAGGCTATGTAAATATCCACACCCCAGACCCCAACGGCTTTGGGCAACCCGGCGACTACCCCGACATCCTGTATCCGATAAAAAATTTCCCCCTCGCAGCCGAGAAATCACAATCCATCTGGTTTACCGTCAAGCCCCCGCTCGGCACCAAACCCGGCGACTACACAGGCAGCGTCCAGGTCGTCGCCGACAGAAAAACCATCGCAACCCTGAAAGTCTCCCTACGCGTCTTCGATTTCGACCTCCCTCGCATGAGTGCCTTGAAAACTTCCTTCGGCTACGGCCCGTGGAACCATGCCAAACCAAATTACTACGGCTCAAACTGGCCCGACAGCAAACAGGAAGAAGCCTTTTTAAAGCAAATGATCGACTACCGCATGTCGCCCAATAACACCGGTATCGGCGGCATCCTAAAATCACTAAAAAATGTCTTCACCCAAAACTCCGATGGCCAATGGGAAGCCAACTGGAGCGACTTCGACGAAGAAGTCCAAAAACGCTTAGACCAAGGATGGAACTTCTTTTACCTCGCCCATCTCCCACTCAGTTGGTGGCACAAAGACGCCGAAAAAAATCTCACCATCGAAACCAACCGGTGGAAAAAAATCCCCCGCGAAGAACAAGCTCAAATCCTACGCCAACTCAACGATCATCTCGTAGAAAAAGGATGGGCCGACCGCTTCGCCTACAAATGCTTCGACGAGCCAAGCATCAACGAACACAACGAAGCCTTCCTCCGCGAACTCTCCGAATTTTTCCAAAAAAACGCCCCCGATTTACGCATCCTCATGGTCACCACCGACTGCCGCGAAATCAAACTCGCCGGAGAAAAACCCATCTTCACCTGGGTGCCCCACCTCCCCAGTCTGCACTTATGTAAAGGCTACGAAGACTTCCTAAAAGAACGCCAAAAAGTTGGCGAAGAAGGCTGGACTTACATCTGCGAGACACGCGCCAACATTGACGTCAGCCACGCCTACCCCGACATCGCACCAATCGACCGCGAAGGTGCCTCCCAACGCGCCTACGGCTGGCTCGCATGGCGCAACCGACTCGACGGCATCCTCTACTGGAACGTCACCGAGTGGGACTACCGAGGCGGCTACGACAACCCGAAAAATAGCAACAAAGGCGAAGGCGTCCTCTTCTATCCCGATTTAGAAAATCACGGCCAGCCCTTCCCATCCATACGCGCCGCCCTCGTGCGCGACGGCTTCGAAGACTACGACCTGCTCTTTTATTTAAATGAAACCATAAACCGACTCGACGCGATTCCAAACCTGCAAGCAGCCGATAAAGAAACGATTAAAAAAGCACAAGCCCTACTCGACGTCAGCGACATCATGCCCAACCTCCGCGACTTCAACCGCGACCCCCAAGCCTACGCAGACCACCACAGAGCCGTTTTGGAAGCCTTGGAAAACTTAACCCAACTTGAAACAAAACTAAACCCCACAGCAAAAAAATCCTGATGATGAAAAAACTCCTCATATGCCTCCTAGCCATCCAGCAAATAAGCACGCTCACCGCCCGAGAAGTCAAAGTATCCGATGAGAAAAAAGCTGACGTAAACAAAATCTCTGAAGAAGCCGTCGTCGTAGATGGCGGACTCTGGCCAAACCTCGCCCTTCTCCCAAACGGAGAAATCCTACTCTCCGCCTTCAATAGCCCCAAGCACGGTGGCGTGCCGGGGGACATCGATGCGTGGAAAAGCAGCGACGACGGAGCCACGTGGGAACATTTCTCGACCGTCGCCAAACGCCCACACGAAGCCTCCAACCGCATGAACCACGCCGTCGGTGTCATAAAAAAAGACAGCCGCCTAGTCGCTGTGGTCTGGGGTTATGAAGACACCGGAAAACCAAGATGGACCTCCATTCTCCCCATCGTAACAACATCTACCGACAACGGAAAAACCTGGGAGGAGCTCGGAGAATTCGACTGCGGTTTATCTCCACAGGAATCCGTTATCCCCTACGGACAGATGGTCGAAGCCTCCGACGGCTCCCTACGCTTCATCGTCTATGTCCTCCCAGTCTCGGGCGACAAAAACACAATGAAAGATGAAAAGACCGCCTACATGGTCAAAAGCACCGACGACGGAAAAACATGGTCAGAAGTCGGCACCCTAGGCAGCGACACAAGCGAAACCGCCACTATCGAGGTCGCGCCAAAAGAATGGCTCGCCATCACCCGCACAAAAGCCATTCGCTCCGACAAACCCGGCGAACATAAAGGAATGACGATGGAGCAACTCCGCTCAACCGACGACGGAAAAACCTGGATCAACGAAGGCACCGTAACCTCCGATCTACAACACCCCGCCAACCTTCTAATCACAAAAAACGGCGACCTCCTACTCACCTACAGCGACCGCATCCGAGGCGAAACCCTCGTCCGCCTAAGCAAAGACAAAGGAAAATCCTGGGGCCGCCCCTACCTCGTCAACTCCGGCTGGGGCCGTGGAGACGGCGGCTATCCATCCACCGTGCAACTCTCCGACGGCACCTTCGTAACAGCCTTTTACGCCGCACGCTCACCGCTGGTTGGCAATGTAAAGCGATACCACACCGGTCTCGTCCGCTGGCAACTCCCCTAACCTCATTTTTCACCTCCAAACCATAAACAAAAAAATCAAACCAACAGAACCTATGAAAGCAAAACACACAAAAACCATACTAAAAATCGGCGCGATCCTGACCGCCGCTTTTCTCGCAATCTCGTCAGGACATGCAGCCTCGGTCATCACCAGCAGTAACTTCTCCTTCGGATATGGGTCGACTATTGCTAGTACTACTGCGACATGGACTACTACTGAAACCTCTGCCGATAATACTGCTACCACGATCGGAGACTTCACGTTCACTCCCACAGTCACAGGAGGCAACCATAGCTCAGGTGGTCCACGTTTTAACTCTAGAATCCTTTCAAACAGTAGTGGCTCTTTTTCGGCTAACAGCAGCACGTTCGGAGCTACCATCGCCGCATCATGGTCGGGCGATCCGAATACCATCGAACCCGGCCTAACTGCCTCTGGAGTAAAACTAACCATCGTCATCACTCAAATCAGCATCTATGGAACGAAGTATAATGCCAGCACTAGTCCTTCTACATTTACACTAGACTTTGAAGAAACAACTTCAGGTTTTGAAGCAACATCTTCGGCTCTAACCCTTCAAAAAACTCCATCTGGAGCAGCCAACCTCAACAATGCCTCTTATTTCAACCAACTCATTTGGGCACCAAGCAACGCCGTTTTTGAAGGAACCACAAGCGGAAGCCGCAGCTTCATTCTAAACGCTATCCAAGATGGAACAACCAGCACCTCTGCCACCGTCGACGGCTTCGAGGTCTTCGGCTATATTCAGGTAACCGCCATCCCCGAACCATCGACCATCGGCCTGCTCGCCCTTGGTGGCCTCGCGGTAGTTTTAAAACGCCGCCGCTCCGCCTAAAATCATAACACAAACGTGTGCTCTCTATGCCGGCTCATCCCATGAAATCGAATCAAAAAGCCTTTTCATTGATCGAGCTGCTTTGCGTAATCGCCGTCCTTGCCATCCTGATGTCCCTGCTCCTCGTAGCAGTCGGCGGGACGGGCGATTCGCAAAAACTACGCTCCACCGGCGACCTAATCTCCGGTCTGGGCATTCAGGCACGCCAACACGCACTCGGTAAAAACACACTCACCGCCATCGTCATCCTAGGCAAAAACGCACCCGCCGAAAAAGCCCTCCAAAGCGCAAGCCTCTACGCTCTAAACACCAACAAAGAATGGGAGCAAATATCCCCTTGGAAACAATTCCCCACAGGAATCATAGCCGACCCCGACAACTCCACCTTTTTCGACACAAATGCCCAGCAGCCAGCCCCCGCCTTCCCAACCAGCCTCACCGTCTCAGGACAATCCGTAAACTCTTTCGGCTACCAAATTTTCTTACCAAATGGTAGAGTATTAAGCACAAACTCTGTCACCTTAAAACTCGCCATAGGTTTTCTCCAAAGCGGAAATGTCTCCATAAAGACAACCAACAATTACCTCACCCTCACCTTCATCCCCTCAACCGGACAAACCAAAATTTATCAGCCATGAAGACGCAGATAAAAAAACGAAAAGCCTTCAGCCTCGTCGAGGTCGCTATGGCACTCGGCATCGCAAGCTTCGCAATCCTGAGCCTCACCGGGCTAAGTTCGGTCGCCCTCAATAAAGTCAAAGACTCCAAACAAAACATCCTCTGGGTAAACATGACTCAGGAGGTAGCATCCAAACTCCGCTCCATGCCGTGGAGCGATTTATCTGCCCTATCTCTGCCGACCAGTTTTTATTTTGACGATGAGGGCAAAGAAGTGGACTCCGCCGGCAAAGCTCTCTACGAGTGCCTCGTCACCGAAGTATCCGACACACTGCCAAATCAACCGGCCACCCTTTCCGATTCCTATTTGCAACTCGTGCTCACCCTCCGCCGAATCGATTTGCCAAATAGCTCCACCCAGCTCGCGCTCCCCATCCTACTAGGACAATACGATGCCTCCCCCTCGCTTCCATAATACCCGCCTTCGCCTAACGAGAGCTTTTTCACTCATCGAGATTCTCGTCAGCACCGCCGTTTTAGCATTACTGCTCGTCCTGCTTCTCCAAGCCCTCTCCCAAATGGGAAAAGTCGGCCAATCCGTACGAGCCGACGCAAGCCGCGTGGACAATGTCGGCGTCGCCTTCGACATGATGCGACGAGATTTTTCAAATACCCTGCTATCCTTTTCGCCCACCAATACAAACAGCCTCCAGTTTCTACTTAATCCCACCATCTCACAAGGCGGTAGCCCCACCATCCAAAACCCAAACTCCATATTCCTACAAGCAGCCGTAGCCGACAACACCAACCAAGGCGACATCGCCGAAGTCGGCTATTTCATACGCCTCAAGACAAGCGAAAACCCGCCCCAAGCCCAGCTTTGCCGCCTCCAAATCGACCCCAACAACTCGGATTACAAAATCGGAGTTACGCCGACATGGATCGACGACGCCACTTTAAATCAAAATGCAGCAGCCAGCCCACCCGAATACAATGGACTCCTCGTCGATGATGCCATCGGCCTATGGATCCGAGCCATAGACAAAAATGGCGACTACTACAGCACCTGGGACTCCCGCCTAAAAGATGGAGAACTCCCCGCTGCCCTAGATGTCGCCCTACTGGTCATCGACCCGACAACAGCAACAAACCATCTTTCCAACCTCCCCGCCCTACCGACAGCCAGCACCGGTGGCACTGCCGAAGCTCCCACTGCGATGGATGATGAAATAAAAAATTACCTAAACGGACTCCCCGCACCGCTGGACAAAGCCGTCCGCGTCTTCCGCACAAAATTCTATCTCCCAAGCCAAACTCCATGATGAAGCCCCCTCTCCCATCAAAAGCAGGCAGTGCGCTGGTTATGACCCTACTCGTCCTCGTATTGGTGACCATCGCCGTCCTAGCCTTTTTTGTAAAAGCACAGTCCAGCCAACAAATCTCCAACCTGCAAACCTCCGCCTTTTCCGCAGATCAATTTGCCAAAGACGGCCTAAACCAAGCCATCGCCCTCCTCCGCTACGGCACGAGTAAAACAAACGCCGCCGGCGAGACAAACACCTGGTCCAGCCAACCCGGACTCATTACACGCTACGGAACAAGCTCAAACGAAACCATAGATTTACACACCGGAGCCTCCACCAATGGGGTAAATCTCAATGCCCCCATGCTCCAAGACCCGGCAGAAGGAACGATCACCTTCGACGCCACTGAAGAAATGCCACTCGCGTGGATCTACCTTCGCAAAGACGGAACCCGCACCACCAGCACCAACTACACCGCGACAAACCCCATCGTAGGTCGCTACGCCTTCTGGGTCGATGACAACTCCGCACGAGTCAACATCAACACCGCTTGGACCAAAGACGCGACGACAAATACAAACATCGCCGCCGACCCCAGCAAAATCTCTCTAAAAGGAGCCTTCCCGAATTTTACAAATGCAGATTTGGCCACCATCCAAACTTGGCGAGAGACAAATGCCTTCAACAGCCCCTCCGATATTTTAAAAGCCTTCGGCACCAACGCCCCCGTCTATGTGGATGAAGTAAAACAAGCCCGATTCGCAACAACCCACGCCAACAGCTCCCCATCCTCCGAAAAAACCTACTGGGGAGCCGACAAAATCGTCCTCACCACCAACCCAGATTGGGCAAAAGACGAGGACGGCAACCAACTACCCTTCCTCGACATCTCAGACTACGGAGTCACCTCCACAAAATACAAAGCGACCGTAGCAATGCTAAAAGACTACCTCTCCCGCACCGATTGGCCGCAGTTCGCCGGAGAGAGTTTTCAGAAAAAATTTTACGCCAGTAGCTCCGCCTATCTCGACCAACTAGCTGTCGCTATCATCGAATACGTCCGCAATAGAGAATCCAGCGAGCCGTTTTTGAAGCCCGTTCGCCACTCAGTAAATTCAAAATTCACAGCCCAAGGTCCCTCGCGCCGATTTCGCATGGTCGAGTGCGGATTCTGGCGCAACGATTCCGATACGACCAAAGGTGCCATTTACTTCGTCCTGCACATACCAAAAAACAGCGGCCTAGTCACCTACACCCTCTCGGGTTGGACACTTACGATAGACGGCACCCCGACACAAACCCTCAGCATCCCAACCACAACGCTAAATGAGGGAGAATACAAATTAGTAAGCATACCCTGCGCAGTCCCATCAGGTACGGTTTACGGATGCTGCCTCATTTTCAAAGAGCCTGATGGATCAAGGTTCGACGCCTACCCAACCAACTCCCTGAGCACCTACGCCAACACCGTTAATTTTCGCATCACCGAGCTACCGCCGGACGGCTCCGGAACAAAAGCAGCAAACCCAGCAACTCTCCGAGCACGCTACATAAAAGACCCCTTCGTCGCCGAACGATTCGACTGGATCGATGCACCCGCAAACCGCTTCGCTGATTTAACCAATACAACCACCATGCGAAATTCCGTCGGTCTAGGCAGCAACCCCACGGATCACGAGCTAGGACAAGACCTCGATGCAAGCGGCAAACTCACAGATACCGGCATGATCATCCCACCTCCGGCTGGAACTGGCTGGAACACCAGCGGCAGAGTCGAATCTCTGGCCGAACTCGGCAGAGTGCACACCGGTATCACCCATTTCGGAACCTCATCGACAACTCAAGCGCAATCCGCCCCCTTCCGCACGCTCCGACTCCAGCCCAGACACCCCGACTCCACCGACCATTTGGACACGCTCCCCGATTGGCTACTTTTAGATTTATTCACTCTGCCCAAAGTCCCCACAGCCACACCAAAACCCGAGACCTTGGTTTCAAAATCCGGCAAAGCGGGCCTGGTAAATCTCAACAGCAAAATCGAACCCTTCACAGCCATCACGCGCACCCAAGCTCTCGAAGCTCTGCTAAAAGACAACACCGCATTTGCAAACGATACCGAACGCCAAACCGCATTGAATAATATCATCGACCGAACCATCGCCGACACTTCCCTCGCCAAAGGCAAACTAGACCCCTCAAATACTTACCGCTCCATCGGCGAAATCGTCGAACTCGAAGGTATCGCCGACAAGGGCGAAACCTCCGAAGCACGTCTCATAGGGCTGATCGATCTAGTCACCACACAAGGCAACGTTTTCAGCGTTTACTCCCTAGGGCAAAGTTTAAAACAAACACCATCCGGCGACCTCATCCCGCTCGCCGAATCAAACCAGCTCTTCATGGTTCTGCGCGAAACAAACAGCAGCGGAGATGATAGCTTCCGAGTTATTTTTTCAAAACCTCTCAGCCGCTAACCCCGCACTTTTTTTAGCTGCATGGAAACTTCCGGAGCCTTTCACAACATCTCTCTGACCGATTACGCCGTCTTCATCATCTACCTCGGAGTCTCTCTCTTCATCGGATTAAAAGCCGGCGGCAAACAAAAAGACCTAAAAACCTACCTCCTCGCCGGCCACCAGATGAGCTGGGTGCTCATCTCCATCTCCGTCCTCGCCTCACTGGTCAGCGGCATCAGCTTCCTCGGTGCCCCCGCAGAGACTTTTACAAATAATCTCGTCTATCTCTGGGTCATCCTCGCCGTCTGGGTCGCCACACCGATTACGATCCTCGTCTTCCTCCCCTTCTTTTTTCGGCTAAATTTTTACACGGCCTACGAATATCTCGAACACCGCTTCAATCGCAGCATCCGCCGGATCTCCTCCGCCGCATTCATCTTCCGAGGCGGCATGTGGCTCGCACTGGCCATGTATGCCCCCTCCCTCGTCATCTCCGAACTCCTCGGCTTCCCACTATGGACAGCCATTGTCTTCACCTCCGTGCTGACATTGATCTACACAACCATCGGCGGCATGCGGGCTGTCATCTACACCGACGTCATGCAATTCCTCGTCATGGTCATCGGCATCGGGATCATCATGTTTGTCGCCCTCCAAAAAATCCCCGGCGGACTCAGCGGAGCATGGGAAATCGCCGAGGCCGGAGGCCGCACCCAGTTCTGGGATCTAAGCTTCTCACCGGAAAAACGCATGACCACATTCGGTGCATTTTTCGGTGGACTCGTCATCGCCCTCGTCTCACTCGTCACCGACCAAATCGCCGTGCAGCGTTATCTCACAGCCAAGTCGCTAAAAGAAAGCTCCCGCGCCCTATGGGGAAAATTCGTCATCTCGCTCCCGCTATGGGGCATCTTTTACTTCAGCGGCCTGATCCTCTACGCCTTTTATCAAAGCCACCCCGAGCTATTGAAAACCCTCACCGCACCCGACCGCGTGGTGCCGCATTTTGTCTCGACCCAGCTCTCCGCCCCCTTCCCCGGACTCCTGATTGCCGCCCTGCTCGCAGCCACCATGTCCTCCGTCTCCGCCGGAGTCAACTCGCTGACCACCGCCACGATCATGGATTTTTTCTACGCAAAAAATCAGGAAACCTCCGATGAAAAAGCCGAAAAAAAACGCGTCCGAATCGCCAAATACCTAACCCTCGGCTACGGCATCACAGCCACCTGTCTCGCCCTCGTCATCGGCAGACTCGGCACCCTCGTCGAAGCCTCCAACAAAATCTCTGGTTTCTTCGGCGGTCCGCTTTTAGGAATTTTCGTCCTCGGCGTCTGCATCCCACGATCCAATTCACAAGGAGCCCTACTCGGCGCGCTTTGTGGCTTTTTAGCCGTAGCCGCTGTGTCCTACGGCACAGAAATCTCCTTCATGTGGTATGCGCTGATCGGCTTTATCGTCACCTGCACCGTCGGCAGCCTAGCAAGCCTCTGCTTCGCACCCCCGACCGAAAAACAAAAAGAATTCACTTTATAATCTTACCAAGATGAAGCACCCCACACCCGCCAAACGCTACCCCGCCGTCATCATGGGAACTTGCCTCATTCCCTGGACGCCGGAATATAAATTCGACGAAGCCGCTTTTCGAAAACAAGTTCGCCACGTCGCCACCGGACTCACAAAGCATCTTTATATTTTCGGAACCGCCGGAGAAGGCCACGCCGTCAGCGAATCCGACTTTGAAACGATCACACGATGTTTTTTAGAAGAAGCCTCAGCGCACGACGTAAAAGCAACCATCGGCATCATCCACCTTTCCCTGCGCACGATTATCGAACGGATAGAAAAAGTTCGCACGTGGGGCGGCGAGCGATTGCAAATTTCCCTCCCCGCCTGGGGTGCTCTTACGGAAAAAGAAACCGAAGTATTTTTTGAAGAAACCTGCGGACGTTTCCCCGACGCTTCCTTCATGCACTATAATTTAGTCCGCACAAAACGCCTCATCACCCCACCCGAATACGCCCGCCTCGCCGAAAAACACCCCAATCTCGTCGCAACCAAAAACACAAGCCCCGACGAAAATTTTCTACGCGAACTTCTGACCCTCTCGCCACAGCTCCAACACTTTCTCGGAGAAGCCGGATTCACCCTCATGCGCCCCGATTTCGAATGCGGACTACTCATATCCGCAGCCAGCACAAACCACAAACGAGCGCACAAATTTTTCACAAGCACGGACAAAAAGGAGCTAGAAGAACTCTTCGCAGAAATAAGCCTAGCCCGCCAAGCCATGAAAAGCTCGATCGAGGCAGGCCCCCACATGGACGGCGTCTTCGACAAGCTCTACTACAAACTCGGAGTCCCCAATTTTCCCCTACGTCTCCTGCCGCCCTACTCCTTTGCCGACGAAGAAACCGCTTATAAAAAATACGTAGAAACCATGCAGACCCAAGCCCCAAACTGGCTCCCGGATAGATAAAAACCCGACCCACATCTCTAATAAACTGCTGAAAAATAATGCCCACACTTCGACCCCATAAAATTCACCTAGGACTCTGCATCATGTATCCTTCGCCCGGAACCATTGAGCGCATCGGACGCGATTGGGACTGGATCTGGCTCGATGGACAACACGGACAAATCGCCGATTACCAACAAATGCTCGCTATGGTGCGAGCCTGCAACTATGTGGATCGAGCGGCTTATGTCCGCGTCCCTAGTCACGAACCAGCAACCCTCGCCCTAGCTCTAGACATGGGAGCAAATGCGGTCATCGTCCCTCAAGTCGATACGGTCGAGCAAGCTCACCAACTGGTGCAAGCGGCCAAGTTCCCCCCCGTGGGCAACCGATCCTTCGGCGGTCGGAGACCGATTGACCTATGGGGACGCGACTACGTAAAAACAGCCAATAAAGAAACTAAATTAATCTGCCAGATCGAATCTCCCCGAGCTTTAGCCAATGCCGCGACAATTGCCGCACTCTCAGGCGTAGATGGACTTTTCATCGGCCCCGATGATTTATTATTGCGTTTAAATGGCTCGATAGGCGGACCGGATGATAAAAAAATACTTCAAGATGCGATCCGCCGCGTGGCTGCCACCTGCCAAAAAGAAGCTAAAGACTGCCTCTGTGTCGGCATCGGTGCTGAAATGACCAAACTATGCGCAGATGCGGGAGTCAACTACATCGTCGCAGGTGGAGATGTAAGCTTTCTCGCATCTGGCTCAAATAACGCTCTAGAAATTTCCCGTCAGACATTAAAAGCGCAGTCCAATAAAAAAACTTTCCCCAGCAAAAGAAGCAGCCTCTATTAAAAA
>JBKEAD010000179.1:0-41465 GCA_047971915.1 Chthoniobacterales bacterium | reverse complement strand
GGAAAGGCGATCACATCGCGAATCGATGTCATTCCCGCAAGAAGCATCACCAAACGATCTATGCCTAGGGCGATTCCTCCGTGCGGCGGGGCACCGAATTGGAAGGCTCTCAGCAAGTGTCCGAAAAGCTCTTCCTGCGCCTCGGCTCCGACACCGAGCACCTCGAACATTTTCTTTTGTAAGTCGCGTTCGTGGATTCGTATGCTTCCACCGCCGACTTCCGTGCCGTTTAAAACGATGTCGTAGGCCACCGCCCGCAGCGCGGCAAGGTCGGTTTCCAAGTCCATCAGTTTCGCGACATCTTCCGCACAAGGGCGTGTGAAAGGATGGTGGACTGCATTCCATTTCCCATCCTCCTCGCTCCACGCGAGCAAAGGGAAATCCGTAACCCAAAGGAAATTTAAACGTCCATCCTCGGGGATCATCTTGCAAAGATCGGCAACGACGAGCCGAATCTGTCCCAAGACTTCGCAAACGGACGCCCAAGAATCTGCTCCAAATAAAATCAAGTCTCCCTCTTCGATGGCGAGTTTTTCCGTCAAGGCAGCACGCTCTGCTTCGGAGAAAAATTTGACGATTGGCGATTTCCACTCACCGTTTTCAACCTTTATGAAAGCGAGTCCTTTCGCTCCAGCCTGCTTTGCCGTTTCGGTCAACTTTTCGATTTGTCCGGTTGTCACGCTAGCAAATCCCTTTGCATTGATCGCTTTTACAACTCCGCCAGACGCCAGTGCGGACTGAAAAACTTTGAAATTAGAATCGGAAAAAACTTCGCTAACATCCGTAAGCTCCATTCCAAAACGCGTATCCGGTTTGTCGCTGCCATAGCGATTCATTGCCTCATCCCAAGTCAGCCGCGGGAAAGGTCGTGCGATATCAATTCCCCTTGCCGCCTTCACCATTTTGACAAAAAGCGACTCCATCAACTCATAAATAAATTCCTCGTCGATGAAAGAAGCCTCCACATCCAATTGGGTAAACTCCAACTGACGATCCGCCCGCAAATCTTCGTCGCGGAAACAATGCGGCAGTTGAAAATACCGCTCCACGCCAGCCACCATCAACAATTGTTTATACTGCTGTGGAGCCTGGGGAAGTGCGTAGAAATGCCCCGGCGACAACCGCGATGGCACTAAGAAATCCCGTGCGCCCTCCGGCGTGCTTTTACTTAAAATTGGCGTCTCAATCTCCAGAAAATCTTCACCGTCCATGTGATCGCGAATCACCTTCATTAGGCGATGCCGCAACTTCAAATTCTCAAACATCTCCCGCCGTCGCAGATCCAAGTAACGGTATTTTAAACGCAAATCTTCATTCCCGATTCGCTCGTCTAGCGGAAACGGCAAGGGCTCGGAATGATTTAAAATCTGCACCTTCGCGACCACCACCTCGATTGCGCCCGTTGCAAGCTTGTCATTTTTTGTTCCCTCAAGTCGCGGAGTCACTTTCCCGATCACCGTGATCACGTCTTCGCCACGCAGGTCATGAGCTTGCTCTGCCGCAGCGGCATATTCTTCCGGCCTAAAAACAACCTGCGTAATTCCGGCGCGATCCCGCAGATCAATAAAAATAACCCCACCGTGATCTCGGCGAGAATCCACCCATCCGCTAAGCGTTACTTCTTGTCCAATATGCTCGGCGCGTAAGGTCGCGCAGTCATGCGTTCTGTATTTCATAAAATTAGTCGCTAAACCTGCTTGGTTTTTATCCTTTCGGCAAGTGCTTCATTCAAAACTGTCACCTCTTCTCGCGTTGCCAAATGCTTCAACCTGACCTCCGGCCACTCACTTCCCACTACGACGGCAAAGCTCGCCCCCGCCGCATCAGCTGCTTGGAATTGCTTCCCGACCTTGCCGCCATTCAGTGAAAAATCTACCCGCAAGCCGCTATCTCGCAAGCTCTGCGCCAGACCGAGCGCCTGCGTCCGCCGCTCCACATCTGCTAAAACGACATAAACTTCGCAAGCCGTATCCGCCTTCAACGCTGCCTCCATCGCAGCCGCCGCGTGAGGCGTCTCAGCAATTAAATTCCCCAAGACAACATCGCCGATCGCAAAACCCGCTGCCGGCAGATCCGTCGAGCCGCCGCTCAGATTTTTAATTAACGCATCGTATCGTCCCCCACCGGCAACGGCACGCATCGTCGCCGAACGGTCGAAAATTTCAAAAACAATCCCCGTGTAGTAAGCCAGCCCGCGCACGATCCCCAGGTCCGGCTGCACAAAATCTCGCAACCCCCGTGCCTCCATCTCCGAAAGCAAAGGAGCCAACGCCGCTTCCGAACCGCTCTCGATAAACTCCCGCAAATCCGCCAGAGAAACCGGATACGCCTGCAATCTCGCCTCCAGCTTAGCCGCATCTTCACGCTCCAATTTATCCACCACATCTAGAACGGCTCCCACCGCTTCGGGCGATTCGATTTCCTTTTCTTTTAAAAAACGCAACCACGCCTCGCGATCACTCACGCGAAGCACCACGTCCGAAGCCGTAAATCCCAGCTCCCGCAAACAATCAATCGACAATGCCAGCAACTCCGCATCCGCCGCCAACGTCGCATCGCCCAGCAAATCTGCATTGAATTGATAAAATTCCCGCAAGCGCCCCTTTTGCTGACGCTCAAAACGAAAAAACGTGGCAATGCTAAACCACTTGAGCGGCTTTTTATAAGCCTGCTGCTTGGCCGCAACCATCCGCGCCAACGTCGGAGTCATCTCCGGCCGCAATCCCACGCGCCGCCCGCCCTTGTCTTCAAATTGGTAAAGCTGCCCGAGAATCTCGCCCCCATTATTTTTATTCTCGTAGAGCTCCATTTTCTCCATCGTCGGCGCACTGTATTCGACAAAGCCATAACGCCGCGCCACTCGCCGCCAAGCATTGAAAATATACCGAGAAACGGCAAAATCCTCGGGAAAAAAATCTCTAAATCCGGGTAAAGGTCGCATGATATAAATCCTTAAAAAAACTCAAATGAATTAGAAGTTGTAAACTGCAATATCACTCTCATCAAAGCCGAATAGAAAATACCCTGCCTAAACGGCCCTTTTTTTACTGAGGTGGCCCGATGATTTCACCCTCCTCATTCACACGGGAAAGGGCGGTTTCGTAAATCTTATTTCCGAGTGCCAACAGCTTGGAAACATCTTCCTTACTCGGCGGTTTACCACTCAGCGAATTCATCATTTTCTGCAAAGATTGCATTTCACTCATGAGTTGCTTCACGAATTGTGTCTGCCTCAAACGCGGATGCAAGGTATCCAGACGATCTATAAAATACTCCACAACTTCAGGATTTATTAAAACGTTGGCACGCTCCGCAAAGTAGTTGTCGTGCAAGGCAGTCGCCCCCAATTGGAAACCTCTTAACCACCCACCAAAGCTAATCATGTGAACCATCTCCTCATCGCGAAGCTCCATCATGCTTTGCTCCACTTCCGCTTGCGTTCGAATAAGCTCTTCGCGAAGTCCGATCCAGTCTCCAAGCTGGCTCTTATCTAGGATGCTCTTGCTGCGGCTTGTAAGTTTTTCACCGATTCCGATATTGTGCGCCTGTCGGAGAAGAGCCTTCCCGATTGCCTCCACATCCGCAGAGCGCTCCGCTATCCCAAGCATAAAGCCATCCGCAATCAAGCTCCCAAAATAAATGCTGCTCTGCATCCGATTTGCAAAAACGGCCTCGCGATTCGCTGCGTTAATTTTTTCGAGAGGGATCGGACGAAATTGGTCCAACGTCCCGAGGAGTTCGCGGATAGAGGGAATCGTGATCGGGTTGACTCCCAACTCTTCTCGGCGATGCTCCTCCGAGCTTTTTTCGAGCATAGCCTCGACTTCTGGAGAAAGATTTTCCTCATCGGGAATTTGAATTGCCGCCTCATAGGTCTCTCCAATCGGAGCATTTGGCAGGTCGGCTTCCTCAGTGGCAGGCGGAGTTTCCGGCACGGTCTCGGGTGCCGCATCCTGCGCCCTAGCGTATTGCGTAAAAGATAATAATACGACACCTGCCCACACGAAAGCTTGCTCAGGCCTAGCGGACGTCGCCAAAAGTTTTAGAATCTTAGAAAGTTTGTAAATCAGCAAGAGGAGAAAATTTGCGAGCCATTAATAAACAGGCTATCACGGAAATAGCAATCTTTCTCCATGCGAAAAGAAGCCTAAAAGGGCAATCCAAGCTTTTTTATCTGATATAGATTGGAAAAATTTTTAAATAATTTTAAACCTGCAAGTCTCTTGAAATTCTAAAATCTCATTTTTATGAACCAACACACCAAACTCTTTATTCCCGGGCCTATTGAAATTTCGCCCAAGACCTACCAAGCCTTTTGTCGCCCAATGATCGGGCACCGCAGCAAAGACTTTCAAGATCTCTACGCATCTGTGCAGCCTCGCCTACAAACACTTTTTGGAACCAAACGTCCCGTTTTTCTTTCCACATCTTCGGCTTGGGGCGTCATGGAGGCAGCCATCCGCAATCTCGTGGGAACAAATGGTGTGCTAAACTGCATGTGTGGTGCCTTTTCCGACAAATGGTTCGATGTCAGCAAACGCGCCGGAAAAAATGCCGTAGCTCTTCAATGCGAGTGGGGCGAGGCTCTCGACCCCGACACCATACGCAAGGCTCTGGAAAAACAAACCTTCGATGCCGTTACGGTCATCCATAGTGAAACCTCCACCGGTGTTCTCAATCCTCTGGCTGAAATCGCAAATGTGTTGAAAGATTTTCCCGACACTTTATTAATTGTGGACACCGTTTCTTCTTTTTCTACCGAAGCGATTCCAATGGACGATCTCGGTATCGACGTTCTGCTTACCGGCAGCCAAAAAGCCCTAGCCATGCCTCCGGGCCTCGCCCTATTCAGTGTTTCGGAAGCCGCTATGAAACGCTCCGAGTCCATGTCGGATCGCGGCTACTATTTCGACTTTTGGGAATTTTTTAAAAATCATGAAAAAAACATGACACCCAGCACGCCATCCATCGCACATATTTATGCACTCCAATCCAAATTGGATGATATTTTTGAGGAAGGGCCCGAAAATCGTTATGCCCGCCATGCAAAACTAAATAATAGGGTTCACGAATGGGTGCAGGCACGCGGGTTTGAGTTTTTCGCTCCCGAAGGAAATCGTAGTCGCTCGTTGACCTGCGTTGCTAATAACCGCGAAGTAGATGTTGCGGGTTGGATTGCCAATCTAAAAGCAAAGCATCACTGCATTTTCGATGGTGGTTACGGAAAGCTAAAAGGTAAAACTTTCCGCATCTCTAATATGGGCGACGAAACGGAAGAAAGTATTGCTCTTCTCCTTTCTCAACTCGATGATACGCTCCCCGCAACTTAGTCTCTTAGGAGATTTTTAAAATGCTCGAAGAAGAAATAAAAATGCCAAAAATTACTTGGCAAGAACGACGAAGGCAAGCAATCGAATCCCAAGGGCACTTGCTCTCCGTAGCTCTCTGGACCGCACTCATCCTCGGTTCTTTTTACGTCTTGCATCAGGGACGCAGCCTTGTCGTTCCCTTTCTTCTCGCGCTTATTGCAGTCTATCTTATCTTTTTGCTAAGTCGCTGGATTCAAACTCTATCATTTGGAGTTTTTAGACTTCCGAGAAGCTTAGCTATGATTATAGCATTTGGCGTTATTTTTGGGCTAGGATATATTTTATTTAGTATCGTTGCAGATAATGCACTGGCGGTTGCCAATGAAACCCCCCGCTATCAGGCAAGACTATTAAATATTCAACGAGCACTCTTTGCTGAGTTTAATATAAAAGAACCCGACGCCTTGCGGACTTTTTTCTCATCCCTCGATCTACGAAGCCTTTTCACAAGTATGGCGACGAATTTGGCAAGTCTCTTGGGCAGCACGACGCTCGTATTCATTTACAGTCTATTTTTAGCCTTTGAAATTCGCCACATCCCGGCCAAAATAAATGCGCTTTTTCCTAATACCCAACGCCGTGAAAAGTTGAAAAAAATTATTAGCCGTATTGATAGAGATATTAATACCTACCTTGGCGTCAAAACCCTTATCAGCCTCACCACAGGACTTTTATCCTACGGTGTCATGCGCGTTGTCGGCCTAGAGTTCGCAGAGTTTTGGGCACTTCTTATATTTGTATTAAATTTTATACCAACCGTAGGTTCTATCATTTCTACATTGCTGCCGACGATGTTTGCCCTCGTGCAATTTGAAAATAGCTTCACACCTTTTTTTATTATAGGAATTAGCATCTTAGCGATTCAACAAATCTTAGGAACAATCATCGAACCAAATTTAGTAGGTGGCAGCCTAAATGTTAGTCCTCTAGTTGTTATAATGTCCCTGATTTTATGGGGGACGATTTTAGGAATCGTCGGTGCCTTTTTGTGCGTTCCTATTACAGTGATATTACTTATTATACTCAGCAATTTCGAATCAACCCGCTGGGTCGCTGTCCTGCTATCCAAAAACGGGCAGATGCGCTTCGGACAAGACGTAGATTGATCTTATATCAAAAGCAAAACACCGTAGCACAGACAATCCTCCTGTCTGTGCCTGCCACTCGAAAAACTTCTCTAAGGGCCTGTCTGAAAATTAAGAAAGCCGTTTTTTAAACTTTTGCAGGATCGGTTCCTGTAGCACCCCACTCAAGCGCACGCATGATTTCAACCGCATCTTCTTCCGAAACAAGAGGCTCCTCTTCGCCTCGCAAAACGGCTGCAACATTATCATAAAAACTCAAAGCGGGATAAGAAGAAAGCTCTAGCACTTCCTCACGCCAAGGAAGCGTCTCGTCCATACCGTAAGAACGACTTTCGACTAAACCGTCCTTCGCTTCGATTTTAGCAACTTCGTCGGCATGATAATATTTCAAATGCACCTGTTTGGAATCACTACCGGCCCATGCCGTTCCAGTCGTTCCCAAAATAACAAATCTCGGCAAAGGAGCCGCGCAAGCGGAACTCAGCATCAGCACACCGGCACGACCATTTGCCGCCTTGAGAAAAAAAGAATCGTGATCGTCAGCATCCCCGGCATCTTTTACATGACGAGCCTCACCATGCAGCGAGACAAGCGGTGCCTCTAAAAGCTTCAGCATTGTGGAAAGTGCATGAGAGCCATGATTGGTAAAAAGCCCTCCTCCGTTTTTTAAAAGAGTCTGCCAGTCATTCCGGCGAGCGTAATTTACCCACTGATAGCGAATCTCAAAAATCTCTCCGAGCTTTCCACTAGCAAAAAGATCCTTCATCAAAAGATGCTCTGACATGGTCGGGTGCTGATGATGAGGAAAAGCTCTCCGGTTATTTTTAGCAAAAGCATCCGCGACTCGCCGAGCACCCTTCCACGTTGTGGCGATAGGCTTTTCCAGCACGCAATATCTCCCCGACTCCGCGACAGCAATGGCATCTTCTTCGTGGAATGGATTTGGCGTCGCCACCGTAACGATCTCACAATCCGCTGAGGCCAAAAGTTCATCACGCGTCGCAAAGGATTTGCATCCCAGCTCTTTTTCTGCCTGCGCACGACGTTCTTCGCTCGGATCTGCAACCGCAGTGATTTTAAAATCTGGACGACTTTTTAAAGCCCCCACATGCATGTTCCAACCCGCTCGACCGAGACCGACAATACCAATATTTAAAGAAGATGATTTCATATAATTTATTTTCACAGCCACCCCATAGGATTAGCTAAAAATTTAAAAAATGGCTGGCGGCCGATCCCACTTAGGATCGACCTGATGAAAAATAAAAAGAAACCAGCCGAGTTAGGTTTCTCCATTTTCGCTCAACTCTGCAAGCTCATTCCTCAAAATCTTATCCCCAAACTCCTCGCGAATGGACTCAAATGAAATGCAACTCCACCTATAAATTTGCTCCGTTCCAAAGGATTTTAAAAATCATAAAAATGGCAACGCCGATTACGCAGAGCGCAAAAGTTTTATTGAGCATTTTGCCGGGAATACGCGATTTCAGACGAACACCTAGGGTCATTCCCACAAGAGAACCTGCAAAAAATAAGAGAGCGACCGAGCCATCACTCGGGCTCAGGTAAGAAATATTTGCTAAAAATCCCGAGGCGGAGATCAGCGTGATGCTGACCAGCGATGTGGCCAGTGCTTTTTCGATTGCAAAGCAGGGGACAAGAATGAGCGTGGGGACAATTAAAAATCCACCTCCAACCCCAAAAATACCGGATAAAATACCTGACACCAAACCGGCAACAAAGAGTTTTGTCGCACAAACATAATTAAAGCGGTGCTGCTCGGTGCCTTCGGCTTGGCAGCGAATCCAAGATAGAGGGACACCCCTGACTTGCGAGTTGGCGTGCCACAACATCCGAACTCCAATTAAAATCATCAGCGAGGCAAAAAGGATGAGCGAAAGTTGCTGTGGGAGCCGTGCCCCAATCCACGCGCCGAGCGGCGCAGCCAAGATGCCGCCTACACCCAAGACCGCACCGGCGGCCCATACGACATTTCCGGCGCGTGTCTGCAAAATGGCACCGTAGGCCGAAGTCAATCCCACGATGGCGAGGGAGAGCGCAACGGCACTTCGAAAATCAAGCCCCAGTCCATAGACGAGCAGAGGGACAGCGAAGATGGAGCCGCCGCCGCCGGTTAGCCCGAGGGTCAGGCCCACGATGCTTCCGTAAAGAATCGCGGGGATCATTTAGTGCATAATTCCTGCATCCAGAGCGATTCGCTCGCACTCCGAGCAGGTGCCGTCGATATGCGTAGCGTCAAATTTCTGAGCACGGAGAAACGAGGCGGCAAGAGCGGCGCGTTTTCCTGAGCCACAATGAATGAAAAGCGGACGATCTGTCGGAAGCTTTGCGATGTGTTCTTTGATCCGTGTGTAGGGAAAAGACAGGGCACCGTCGATATGTCCCTGTTCGTATTCGGCACTTGTGCGCACGTCGATAAGGTAGCCTTCGCTAATGGCGCGGACTGGATCGAATTGCGAAAAATCAACCCTCGGTATGGAGACAAGCGGTAAATTTTCTGCCTTGGCTTCGTCGAGCGTGAGCCAGCCTGCGATGTGGTCGAACCCGATCCGGTAAAGCTGCCGCACGGCAGAGTCTAGGTCTTCACTGTTTTCTAAAACGAGGAGGAGCTTGTCGTTTTCGGATAAAAAGGAGCCTGCCGATGTCGAGAAAAAGGGGGTATGCAGCGGCGCATAGAGGGCCCGTGGCAGGTGCGCTGCATCGAAATTTTCTCGGCTTTCTCGCGTGTCGAGAATGCAGAGGGATAAGTTGTCGAGGTTGTTTCTGAGCTGTTCTGCCGACATGTGCGGAGGGCTTGGCACCCCGCCGGTCACTGCTATACCGTCGCGATTTACCCGCTTCATAGTTGCGAAGTAGAGTGGTGGCTCGGGTTGGCCGGCAAGGATTTGCTTTACGAATGTTTCCCGATCTTTCAATGCGAGCTTGAGGGGGGCATTGAAGCGGCGTTCGTAACCAAGCGTGCTAGTGGGGATGGCACCCAAAGATTTTCCACAGGCACTTCCGGCACCGTGCGCCGGAAGAATTTGTAGGTAGTCGGTGAGGGCTTGCAGTCGCTCGTGCAGGGAGTGCTGGAGCTGCCGGGCGGAGGGCTCCATGACGCCTTTTTGCCCGGCGGCGGATTCGAGCAGGTCGGGCCGCCCCACGTCGCCGACAAAAACAAAATCTCCGGTTGCGAGAGCGACTGGCTCGTCGGCTCCGCCGCCGATGTCGGTAATGAGGTAGCTCAGGTGCTCCGGCGTGTGACCGGGCGTATGGATGGCCTCGACGCGGATATTTCCAACAAAAAAATGATCACCATGATGGAGTAGGTGGGTGTGGGGGCGTGCGCCCGGCCATTTGTAGGTCCAGTCCGGGCCGCCTTCTGCCGAGAGGTAGAGATGGACTTCGGGATCTTTTGCAAACTCCTGTCCACCGCTCACAAAGTCGGCGTGGATGTGCGTCTCGGCCACGGCGGTGATTTTTAATCCATTTTCGGCGGCAAGAAGTTTGTAGCGGTCGATGTCTCTTTCGGGGTCGATGATGAGAGCTTCGCCGGAGCGTTGACAGCCGATGAGGTAGGCGTATTGGGCGAGATAGGGATCAAAGATTTGTCGTAAAAGCATGCTTGTGTGAGGTGATGAGTTTTTTAAAATTTTAGAATTTTCTCAGATTTTCTCAGACTTTGCAGGAGGGGCATCCTACGCCACGGTTATTCCACGGCATTTTGGCGATGAGCATTCCCATGCCGCAGGTGTCAGTGATTCCGGCAAAGACGAGGCCTGCTCCGACAAAGCCGGAAAGTGCAATCCACAGCGGATTTACAAAATAACCCAGCACGGCACCGATAAAAACTAGGGTGCCGGCAGCAATGCGGACTTGGCGCTCCAACGAGATTGTTTTGGCACCGCGTAGCAGCGGTAGGCCGGCGGATTCCCAGGCCTGAACGCCCCCTTCGAGAATATGGAGTCCGGGGAGTCCGTGCTCTGAGAGTTTGTCCGCGGCCATGCCGGCGCGGCGACCGGATTGGCAAACAAGGATGCAGGATTTCTTTCCCTCGGCGAGTTTGGCAACGCTTTCGCAATCCAGATTGCTAAGCGGATGGAGGACCGAGCCCTCGATATGTGCGGACTCGTATTCTGCCGGTGTGCGAACATCTAAAAGCAGCACATCGGGACTTTTAAAATCTGTGAAAGATGAATTTTGTGGTTGGATATTTTGAATAGGTGTTTTAGTTTTCATTTACTACTAAAAAACTATATCGCTAGATAGTAATATGCAAGAGAAAAAAAATTTAATGTCGGATGCGCAGTTGGAAGAGGTTTCCGAGCTTTTTGGAATTTTGTCGGATGCTTCGCGATTGAAGCTGCTGCGAGCGTTGATGGCGAAGCCGTTGACGGTTACGGAGCTGGTGGAGGAGACCGATCTGAAGCAGGGGAATGTTTCCAAGCACCTCGGGGTTTTGCTTACGGCGCGATTTGTAGATCGGAAAAAGGAGGGGAATTTTACACGTTACTCTCTTGCGGACAGACGGCTTTACACACTCTGCGATCTGATGTGCGCACGCATTGCCGATGATGCTGAGGAGAGAATCAAAAAACTCGGTCGGGGCAACGCGAAGTTGAAATTTTAAATTTGAGATTTTAAATTCTCTTGTCTCGTTTGCCGACTTTACCTATAGCCCTTTTATGCTCATCGATTATTTGCCTGTCTTGATTCATGTGATCGTCGCCGTTGGTTTTGGGGTGGTGGCACTGGGAAGTAACTTGCTGCTATGTCGGGTTGGCAAGCGTAACAAGATAAAGGATACGGCCTATGAATGCGGGATTATTCCGGAGGCGGGGCCGCAGCCGCGCTTTAGTGTGAAGTTTTATTTGGTGGCGATGCTTTTTATTCTTTTCGATATCGAAGTGGTTTTTATGTATCCTTGGGCGGTTGTTTTTCGGGAATACATTGCGGCGCATGGGGCGATTATTTTGTGGAGTATGATGAGCTTTGTGGTGCTTTTATTGATCGGCTATGTTTATGCGGTCAAAAAGGGTGCGCTGGAGTGGCGGAATTGATGCTTTGATTGGGTTTTGCGTTCGGCTGTTTTTTTTTAAAAAAATTCATGATTTATCATCTTGTTCTCTTTAAATTGAAGCCGGAGACGGATAATGATACGGTGGAGTGGATGATGAGGCAGACACGCAGCCAGCTTCTCAAAATTCCGGAGGTATTGGGAGTCAAGTGTGGGAAGACGGTCGATCCGGAGAGCGCGTGGGAATTTTTTCTGAGCGTGGAGGTGGATTCGATGGATAAACTGGCCATGTATGCGGATCATGCGATTCACATGAAATTTGTGGAAGAGGTGATAAAGCCGCATATCACGGAGCGGATGGCTCTCGACTACGAGATGGATCCTAATCGGGATGTAAGGTATTCTTGAAGGGTTTCTCCGAGCAGGCAGAGTTCGGATTTGCTCATGAAAAAGGGTGGGCTTAGGGAGATGACCTCGCTATTGCTTCCGCTGGTTAGGACGAGCAGGCCGCGCTGGAGAGCATAGGTGATGAAGCCGGTGGCTAGTTCGGTTGCGCTCATTTTTTTGTGACTGCGAAGCTCGATGCCAATGAGGAGGCCGGCTCCGCGTATTTCGGAAATGGCGGGAGAATTTATCCGGCTCAGACTAGAACGCAAAATTTCTGCGGACGTGTGGACGGCTTGTTGGGTTTCGGGTCGGAGGTGGAGGCGGATCGACTCGAGTGCGGCGGCGCAGCCCATAGGATTGCCGAGGAAGGTGCTGGTGTGAAGGGCTTCGCCATCGGATTTTGGCCAGGCGTCCATGTGTTTTTGGAGGCCGACGCAAGCGGAGATGGGGAAGAGAGAACTGAGACCTTTTCCCAGACAAATAAGATCGGGGAGGGTGCCGCTTTGTTCGCAAGCGAAGAGAGTGCCGGTGCGGTTGAAGCCAGTGAAAATTTCGTCGATGATGAGAAGAATATTGTGTTTGTCGCAAAGGCGGCGGAGTCCAGGCAAAAAATCGGGGGGTGGAACACGTTCACCACCGCGGCCTTGGATGGGTTCTGTGAGGATGGCACCGATTTTTTGTGTCGTCAGGGCAGTTTCTATTTTTTGTAGGATGGCGGGGAAGTTTTCATTTTTTGGAAAAGGAACAGAGATTCCGAATTGACCGAGTTGGGGGCGGAAGGGTGCGCGAAAGTAGTCGAGGCCGGAGACTTCGAGAGCACCGTGACCGAGGCCGTGGTAGGCTCCCTCGAAGGAGAGAATGCCGGGTTTCCCGGTGGCGATGAGAGCGGTTTTTAAAGCGGCTTCGATGGCTTCGGAGCCACTGTTGCAGAGGATGGTTTTTGCTTTTAAATGAGGCGACCAGCGTTCGAAGGTGATGGCACTGAGCTGGCGACAGAGCCGGACTTTACTTTCTGTGGGGTGCACGTCGCCCATCGCGTGGGGGAGGGCGGCAGCTTGTTTTTGAAGGGCAGCAACAATTTTTGGTGGAGCGTGTCCGAGGTTGCTGACTCCGAATGCTGAGGTAAAATCCAAGAAACAGTTTCCGTCCACATCCCAGACATTGCTGCCTTCGGCGCGTTCCCAAAAGACGGGGAATTGCTCGCTTAGAAAGGTGACATTTTGCGATTCCCATTGCGCGAGTTCTTTAGCCAGAGATCGGGAGCGTGGTCCGGGGATGCGGCTGACTATTTCGGGGAGCATTTTTTTAAAAAAAACGACTCCTTAGAGGCTGGAGTAGCTGTCGCTGTGTTGTTTGGCGGTAGCTTCCCAGGAGAAGTCTTTTGCGAGACATTTGGAAACAAGTTGGTTCCAGGCTTTGGGATTTTGGAAAAGTTTTTCAGCACGCTGGCAGGTATCTGCGAGGGCGGCCGGGGTGTTTGCGTTGCTGAGGAAGGCGTTTCCTTCGCTCGAATCGACATCTGTTGCAAATTGGAAAAGGCCGGGCCGGGAGAGGAGCATCGGGACGAGGCCATAGCGGAGGGCTTTGATGAGAGAGTCGGTTTCGTTTGCTTGGAGGGCGAAATTTAGAAAAATATCGCTGCCGGCTAGGGCGGGGTGTTTTTGCTCATCGGTGGCTTCGGGGAGGAAGGTAAATTTACCTTTATATTTTCTGGCAGCGACGGTGAAGGCGGTGGTGCTGGAGTCGGAGGCGGTGCCGAGAACGAGGATGCGGTTGTCCCCGACGAGTAAGTGGTCGAGCGCGGCGGCGAAGTTTTGTGCGGCTTCGGCATTTTTTTTATTTCGCGAAGTTGGGGCGTAATAGATGACGGGGCCTTGGGGTTGTGGGAGGAGGTCGAAGGCCTTCAATGTCGCGGCGCGGCAGAAAGATTTGCCGGAGATATTACGTGCCGAAAAGGTGGTGGTGATTTGCGTGTCTTTTGCGGGATTCCAGACGGAGTCTTCGAGACCGGTGGGAATGCCGGAGAGCTTGGCGGATTGTTTGCTTAACAGGGGTTCAAGGCCGACTCCTTGGCCTGAAGTTTGGGCTTCGTGAGCGAGGAGTTCGCTTTGGAAAAGGACTTTGTCGGCGAATAAAATACCTGATTTTAGGAAATTCATACTACCAAAAAACTCGACGCCTTCAGGTGAAAAGTAGGATGCGGGCAGTTGGGTGAGCGCAAAATCGTGACTCCAAAAGTTTCCTTGAAAATGCAAATCGTGCACGCTGAAAAATTGGCGGAACGGCAATTTGGAGTGTTTTCCAAAAACGGGGATGAGTCCGCAGGGCCAGTCATGTCCGTGAATAATATCCGGGGTGGGTTTGGCGCGTTTGGCGAGTTCGAGCACGGCGCGACTGAAAAAAATAAAGCGTGCGGCATTGTCTTGGTAGTCTTCGTCGTCGCTGCCGTAGATGCCGGAGCGGTCAAAAAATTCGTCGCGCCGGATAAAAAAAACCTGCAAGCCGTCGGCAGTACGTGTTTCTAAAACATCGCAGGAGAGAGAGGCATTACCGACGGGCACGCTGAGCTTTAGGCCCGTGGGGCGGATTTTTTCACCTTCATTGCGCAGTTTGTGACAGGAGCGGTAGTAGGGGAGAATGAGACTGACTTGGTGGCCGTGGGCATTGAGTGTGGTCGAGAGTTTAGTGATATATTCGGAAAAGCTTCCAGCGGGAGTGAAAGGAGCGGCTTCGGCAGCGGCCATGAGGACATTCATGTTTTTTGAAATAATCGGGTGGAGCAAAAATGTCACCCTTTGTCTGCTCGGCAGGGTGATTTTTCCGGTGTTGAATATATATTTTCTAATTGTAGATTTATGCGGTATGCGAGTTTCTCAAAATCTTATTTATTAAAAAAACGCCCAAGATATTGTATTTTTTTCTTTATTTTATATTTTTTGGTCTATATATTGTGGCGTTGATTTCTAAAAAGGAAAGCGAACACTATTTTGATGAATATTTCCAGCGTTGAAGCAAGCTCCGATGGTGCTTTGTGCCCCGTTGAAGCTTGAAATTAAAGTCTGTATTAAAAAACAATCCATAAGAATCCTCTCCAAGCTATGACAAACTCTCAGATTGAAACTCCGGATCAAAATCAAACAACGGGTCGCCTGACCCAAGGGCAGAAAATTGGTGGACGCTATATTTTAAAAAATTGTCTACGTGATCCCTCGCGCCTCTATGTATCTTGGCTGGCCACGGAGGAGCGGAGCGGACGGGATGTTGTTTTAAAATTTCTGCCCAATGAGTTGTATAGCGATGATACGGCGGTTGATGATTTGAAGCGGATTGCCGGGAAAAATATTTCGCTCAATCACTCGGGGATTGTGCGTATTTCCGATTACCTCGACGATGGTCAAGAACTGGCACTTGTTACGGAAAATGTGAGTGGGTTAAACCTCTCTTCCTATCGTCTCAAAAAGGCTAATCGGGTTTTAGAGATTGATGAGTTAAATGAGTGGGTGCCACAGGTTTGTAAGGCTCTTACGTATGCGTATGAGGAGGTGCGAGCACTGCATCGGGATTTGGATCCCAATAAATTGTTATTGACGGAAGATGGGCGCATTAAGGTAACGGATTTTGGTATTGGTGCGGTAATTGATGAGGCGGCCATGCGCTTGGGGATCGAAGGCATGGGATTTCATAGGGGACTTGTTTATAAAAGTCCACAGCAGGTAGATGGTGAAGAGGCTACGGTGCTGGATGATGTTTACAGCCTTGGAATCACTCTTTACGAGTTGTTGGCAAGCAAGCCACCGTTTTTCTGCGGAGATATCGCTTCGCAGATTAGAGAAAAGTCACCGCATCCTTTGAACGAAAAAAGAGCCTCGTTGAGAATTGAGGCTGAGTATATTCCGGAACACTGGGAGACACTCATTGCAGCTTGTTTGGCAAAAGATCCGTCGCAACGTCCTCAAAGCATGCAAGACCTGAGAGAGGGCTTGTTGAGAAAGAAATTTTTCGCTTCGTCGCTTGCTCTTGAGCAACAAGAGCAAGCTCCTGAAAATGTCGTTGTTTCTCCGGCAGTAGAGCAAATCAAGATGCCAACTGCAGAGACTTTAGCAGAAGTGGAGGACTATGCAGCGACTCACATCGAAGAACCCACTGCCGAGCCTTTAGAAGCAATAAGTCCCGAGATTGCAAATTTGGTTGAGGATGTGCCAGTAGTTATTGAAGCCGCCGAGGCAGCTCCGCAGCTTGAGACGGAGCAGACTGTTGAAACAACTTCGCCCGAGGCTCCACCACATACTGTAATCCCCGAGGACGTGCCGGTGATAGCGGCGACTCCCGTGGTTGTAGAGCCTGTAAAAATCACTCCTCAAGCAGCGAGTGAAGCATCCGTCGAAAAAGCCCAACCCGAAGCACCACAGGCCGTTATTCCAGAGGGGCCTCCGGTTGTAGAGGTGCTTCCGATGATGGCCGGAGCGGCACAAGTGAGTCCACAAGTTACAGAAGATCAAGGCGTCGAAGAGATTCAACCCGAGACTCCACAAGCCGTAACTCCAGAGGTGACCCCATCTGTAGAGGCTGCGCCGGAAAAAGGAGTTACTCCGACGGTGGCCGTCGCTTCAGCCGCCGCAGCCGCAGGACTGGCAGCAGCAAGCCGTTTTGTCAAAAAAGTTCAACCACAACCCGAGACACCGCAAGAAGTTAGTCCGCAGGTTAAAGAAACTGCGCCGATTGTTGAACCCCTTCAAGAAGCGGCACAAGTTGTGGTTGAAGAAGAAAAAACTCAGCCCATCGCACAGCCGTCTCAAGAAGCTCCTCAGGCTTCTCTGGAAGCTCCTCAAGCTTCGCAAGAAGCTCCTCAGGCTTCGCAAGAAGCTCCTCAGGCCCCGATATTACCTGTTGTTGAGCCCGTAAAACCGACCGTAAGACGCTTTGATAGTGGTAAGATTATTGTATCTGCCGCATCGGTAGCCGGCGGAATAGCGGCGGCCACTCGTCTCGTCAAAAAAGCTCCGCAGGCAAAAAGTGTTCAACCAGTAGTGCCTGTTGCCACAACGGCAGCGGCTGGAATGGCGGCGGCCAGTCGTTTGGTCGCACGCGTCCAACCCGAGGCTCCACAAGTTGTAAGCCGACAGGTTGAAGAAGTAACACCCGTTGCCGAACCCGCAAAAGTCGGAATTGAGCAGTTCGTAGAAGTTCAGCCAAGTGTTGAGCTAGCAGAAGAAGGCTTTGAAGTTGCTGAGGAACAGCCCGAAGTTCCGATGGTAACGGAGCTTGATGAACTGACGGTTGATAATCGCTTGCCACAAGAAGTTCAGCCCGTAGAGATTTCTCCGACAGTCGAGGAAGAGGTTTCTGGTGCTGCTCCGGTTGTAGAACCACTAAAGAAAAGCTCTATACCGACGGCTAAGAGCGTTGATGAGCAAATCGCCGAAAGAGCTGCTGCTCGTCGCCGCGAAGCCTCACAGATCCTTCCAAAAGTGGATGTGGATGAATATGAGTCCGCGGGTGGATTTATGGCATTTTTCCGCAAGCTGACAGTTGCTTCGATCTTGCTTCTCGCCTTGCTTGCTGCGGGTTGGTTTTTCATTCCATCTGAGTTTAAAACTCAGTTGATGAGCCTGTTGCCGAATGCAAAAGCACCGGAAGTCGAAATAGCAAAACCAGAAATTATATTGCCAGAAGGAAAAACCCTTCTCGTGCCGGACGAGTATAAGTCGATACAAGCTGCGATAGATGCTGCAAGTTCGGGGGATGTCGTCAAAATCAAGCCCGGTGTTTATTTAGAGGGATTGGTAATGAAAGACGGCGTGCATTTGCTGGGTGTCGATCGCGATACCTGCATCATCCAACTCGCAGAAAATGCAAATGCCGTTTTGATGGGGACTTATCTAACGTCGGCGAGTGTTAAAAATCTAACATTCCGCAACAACGATGTATCGGAGCGACGTGTTTATGCTTTGGGATGGACTCTTGAAAAAGGAAAAGAAGGCATCGTTGTGAAAAAGCTAGAGCCCGGCTGCGTTGCCGAGCAGGCCGGTATCCGCGTTGGAGATCGAATTCTCTCTGTTGATGGACGGAAAATCACCGAAAACGACTTGGCTCTGCCTTTTTATTTGTTGGCAAGGGGAGGGATTGCCAGAGAGGTTGAAATCGTTACTCAGGCAGGCAATGAGCCTAAAACACTAAACCTTCTTACAGAGCTTTCATCACCCGAAGGCAACTGGCCCGACGGTATCGTTTTGATCAACAGCAGTGCTAATATTTCAAATTGTAAAGTGACGGGGTTAAACGGATTCGGAGCACTTGTTTACGGCCCGGAGTCTAAGGTAAGCATCAGCGACTCGTCGTTCATCAAAAATGGAACGGTCGGCATTGTTTATGGAAATGGAGCTACGGGAACCGTTGAAAAAAATATCTGCGAAGACAATACGCAGGTAGGCATTGTCATTAGTGATCCCAACTCCAATGTTAATATCCTCGAGAATACCTGTAAGGGCGGAATGGTTGGGATTGCTTTCCTGACCAAAGCCAGAGGCAAAGCCGAGAAAAATATTTGCGAAGATAACGAAAAATCAGGGATTGTCGTTCGCGAAGCAGGCTCAGCGGCCACACTGGTAGAGAATGTCGTAAAGAAAAGCTCCGTCGGAATCAGTTTCTCGGATGGAGCCGGCGGAATGGCTGAAAAAAATATCATTCAAGAAAATAAGGAGATAGGTATTTTGATCGAAGGCATGGGGACAAAAGCGGATCTTGTCGAAAACACATCGAAGCAAAACCGCGTTGGAATCGCCTTTATTCGAGGAGCCGGTGGAATCGCCAAAGGAAATATCTGCGAAGAAAATACAGGTGTCGGCATCTGGAGTGGTGGCGTTGGCACGGAAGTGGACATCGTTGAAAATACCTCTTCTAATAACAAATACGGCATTGATTTTGCTGACGGTGCCACCGGGACCGTCGAGGGAAATGTTTGCAATATGAATAAAGAACACGGCTTGGTCGTTCGTAAACAAGACACGAATCCTGTGGTGAAAAATAATAAGTTTTTCAACAACGGAGGATATGGACTTGCTTACGAAGAAGCATCCAGCCCCGTGATCGAAGCTAGTAATAGCTACGGCTACAACATTGCGGGAGACACAAATAGCGCGTTTGAAGCCGTCAACCTCTTGAAAAAATCGGACCTATCCTCTTTCCAAGAAGAATAATACCAAAAGGGAGTTTGGTGTTACCCCTTCAAAAGTTCGCTGCCCGTAGCTACCAAAATACCAAAGCCCAAACACCAGGGGAGCACGCCGACGGCAATCCAAAATAAAATTCGCCACGGACGTTCCCCCAGCGATAGAGCTAACAACGCTGCAATACAGGGACCGCAGGTCACGGGTGCTAATAAGCCGACTCCCGCTAAACCCCAGCGGGACCACATGCGCCAAATTAATTTTTCGGGATTAGGCCTTACCGAAAAATTAAATTTTTGCTCCATCCACTGTCGTGCCGGTTCGCCGAGTAGCAAAATCCCCCATCCGCTCAAGGTGTATCCGAGCCAAGCACAAAAAGCAGAAAGCAAAACGGGTAAGCCCATCCCCACACCAGCCGGAATCGCGGCAATAAAGTAAATGACCCCCAAGGCAAAGGTCGCGATCATCGCCCGAATAAGTCCCATCTTCGTATAATACCAAAAGGAAAAGTTTATATAGTGGCAGCGGCGGACGGCGACCGTTTTATAAAAATACTTCTACCGCTCGCGATTTAGGGGAGCGGTTAGCGTTTCCAGCGGGTTTGGAATGTTGGGGAGTGGAGAGCCGGGGACGACGACGCTCGCTTCGTCCACCTTGATGATAGGAGGAAGATTGCGTAGGGGCTGATCGGGCTGCGGCCCGGCTAGGCCGCCTTCGGGGCGGTATATCTCGGAAACTTTTGTCCAGATAGCACCGACCTCATCGGCTAATAAGGTGCCGTCTTGGAATTTTTTGCGAAGCGCAACTCGAAGTTGGAAGCTGCTGAGTGCCTTTTCTTCAGGAGTCATTTGCAGCTCTCGCACTCGCAAAGTCAGGGGCGAGAGAAGTTGGAAAACAACAAGCTGATATTTCGTGCCTTGTTCTGTGGGAACGGCGATGGTGATTAGCGGGATGCTGCCGACTCTCGAATGCCAAGCCGTGTAGGTATTGGTTCGCTCCAATTTACCGGATTTAGAATATTCTTGCAGATACAGAACGTATTGGGAGTCGCGGGAGCCTTCGAGTGGCCCGATGGTCAATTTTTTAAGTAAGCCTTTTTCGGTTTTGTGTTCCCACTTTCCGAAGAGCCAAGTATTTACGCTAGCGGACGATTTGGTCGGGGCATTTTCATATAAGCAGCCGCTGAGGAGCAGTATCAGGAACAGAGGTAGAGCTTTGGTAAAAGTCATCAACTGTGTTGTTTGCCGAAACGAGAAGCTATCGTCGAGCTTGAAATGTTTAAAAAGCAATTTTCGCGCTCCCTTTAAATGCGGGTGTTGTCGGGGATGACGCTGTTTTTAGGAATCACGACAATGCCGTCGCGTATGTAATACGAACCCATATCGACGTCTTCTTTTTTGCCTTCGGGAGTAATGATGACGTTGTGGCCGATGCGTGCATTTTTATCGATAATGACGTGGTCTATCTGGCAATTATTACCGATTCCCATTGGTGGGCTGTCTTCCGGTTTGGAGTGTCTGGATTCTTCAAAAAAATCGGCTCCCATCATAATCGTGTTTTTAATCGTGCTACCCGATCCGATCGTGCTGCGCACACCGATGACACTATGTTCGATAACGGCATCCCGAATATCGCAACCGTCGGAAATAATAGCCCGGTCCACCGTGGCACGTCGTATCACACTAGCCGGCAAAAAGCGTGCGTGCGTATAGACGGGGAAGCCTGTTTCGTAAAAAGTGTAGGGCGGTGTGTCCTCGGTGAGGTTTAGGTTTGCCCGGAAAAAGGCGGCAATCGTTCCGATGTCCTCCCAGTATCCTTGGAAAATGTAAGCGTAAACACTGCGTTCCTCAATCGCCATCGGTATGATGTCTTTTCCAAAATCTTCAAAGTTATTGTCGAGGCATTCTTCTAATACTTTTCGGTTGAAAACATAAATCCCCATTGATGCCTGATAGAGATCTAGGCTGGTATCGACGCCGATTTTTTCGCAGAGGGATTTCGGGATTTGGAGGGAGTCGAGAACAGTGGCTTCTTTAGGTTTCTCGACAAAACGAGAGATGCGCCCTTTGTCATCGGTCTGCATAATTCCGAAGCCTTGGGCTGCTTGGCGATCAACCGGGATAGTTGCTATCGTAATCTCGGCTTTTGTTTCAATATGGCTGTGGATGATATCCCGATAGTCCATACGGTAGAGCTGATCGCCGCTGAGAATGACGAAGTAGTCGTAATCTCGCTCAAGAAAATAGCGGAGGTTTTGGCGGACAGCATCGGCAGTGCCCTGATACCAGCGCGAGGCTTCGGGGGTTTGCTGTGCGGCTAAAATTTCGACAAAGCTGTCGGAGAAATTATCAAATTTATAGACGGAGTTTATGTGTCGATGCAGCGAGGTGCTATTAAATTGCGTGAGCACATACATGCCGCGAATGCCGGAGTTTAGACAGTTGCTAATCGGAATATCGACGAGACGATATTTGCCACCGAGTGGGACGGCCGGTTTTGCACGTTCCCAAGTTAGAGGAAAGAGTCGACTTCCTACTCCGCCTCCCATGATGATTGCTAGGGTTCTGTCCGAGGGAGGCGTCTTGGGGTTGCTGCTTTTCATGATATAATAATTTGAAGAGACATTTTCCATCTTGATCGAGGATGGGAGCTTTGTCACGTTGCAAAATTGTAATCCTAGATTTCTTAAGATTTTTTTAAAAACATGTGTGGAATTGTAGCTTATATCGGAGGAGCGCAGGCTGTTCCTATTTTGATTGGTGGTCTGCGACGGCTTGAATACCGTGGCTATGACAGTGCCGGTATCGCTGTACTGAATGATGAAAATTTTTTACAAATCCGACGTTCGGTTGGGCGTATTGACTCGCTATCGAGCTTGTTAAAAGACGAGCCGGCAGCGGGACATCTCGCGATCAGCCATACGCGTTGGGCGACGCATGGGCAGGTGACGGTAGAAAATGCACACCCGCATTCCGATGCGAGTGGTGAGCTTGCGCTGGTGCACAATGGCGTGATCGAGAACTACCAAGATTTGCGCGAAGAGCTCGAGAACGAGGGGCATATTTTTAAATCACAAACGGACACAGAGGTCCTTGCGCACCTTGTTGGCAAATATTTTGATGCGCGAAAAGATCCTTCGCAAGCTGCGATGGTTGCGGCCCTGCGCAAAGCTCTCAAGCTGGTCAAGGGCACCTACGGCATCGGGCTGATTCATAAGCGTCTGCCGGGGGTGCTATTTGGAGCGCGACGGGGGAGTCCTCTCGTTTTGGGTATCGGTCGTGGCGAGCATTTTCTTGCGAGCGATGTGAGTGCGATTGTGAGCCACACGCGGGATGTTATTTATTTAGACGATTACGAAATTGCTGCCGTTACGTCGGATGCTTTTGAGATCAGCACGCTCTCTGGCGATGAGTTGGAGCGCACGGTGAGCCGGGTCGAATTTTCGGATGAGGATGTGGAAAAGGGTGACTATCCACACTTTATGCTGAAGGAAATTTACGAGCAGCCTAGAAGCGTTCGCGATGCAACCCGGGGGCGACTTTCGATCGAGGAAGCAACCTCTAAATTGGGTGGCCTAAATATGAGCAATGCAGAGCTGCGTGCCGTCGAGCGCGTCGTGCTCACGGGCTGTGGCACCGCATTGCACGCTGCGATGGTTGGTGAGTATTTATTAGAAACCCTAGCACTTGTGCCGACAGAGTGTGAGTTTGCCAGTGAGCTGCGCTACCGAAATTTGCCCATGACGCGGGATACGCTTGTCTTTGCCTTGAGCCAAAGTGGAGAGACTGCGGATACGCTCGCCGCTCTGCGCGAATGTCGACGAAAGGGGCACCGGACGCTTGGTATTTGTAATAACGTTGCCAGCACGATTGCGCGTGAAAGCGATGGTGGCATCTATATGCATGCCGGACCGGAGATCGGAGTTGCTGCGACAAAATCCTTCACCTCTCAAGTTATCGTGCTCACTATTTTTGCAATGCTGCTTGGGCGGATTCGGAATTTGTCAAGCAGCGATGGGATGCGAATTATAAAGGAGCTCGAAGCTCTACCGGCAAAAATCGAAAAAACACTTTTGTTGAATGACCGTATCGCCGAGATCGCACGCAAATATGCCAAGTCGGAAAATTTTCTCTTCATGGGTCGTCAATTTCAATATCCGGTCGCTCTGGAAGGTGCGTTGAAGCTGAAAGAAATTTCTTACATTGCCGCATCGGGTCATCCCAGTGCAGAACTCAAACATGGCGTCATCGCTTTGGTGAATGAAAAAACTCCCTCCGTTTTTATTGCACCAAATGATGAGGTTTATGAAAAAAATCTGAGCAATATCGAGGAGGTAAAAGCCCGTAAGGGACCGATAATCGCCGTCGGCACTGAAGGTGATACGGCTTTGGAAAAAGTAGCTGACGACGTGCTGCTCGTGCCGTCCGCACCGGATTTCCTCGCACCCGTATTGACCGTGCTACCACTGCAACTTTTGGCCTACCACATCGCCGTCGAACTTGGGCACGATGTCGATAAACCACGAAATTTAGCCAAGAGTGTGACAGTGGAATAAGCGTCCTTTTTTGAATAAGGAAAGCAGGAAAGTAGGAAAAGAATCGAATCAGAAAATTTATGTGCCGATTTTAGAAAAAAGGGCGAAAATTTAAATCTTTTCCTGCCTTCCTGCTTTCCTTATTCATAGACGCAATAAATGAATACCTCTCTCCTCTCCGACGACGATCTTTATCCGCTTATTGAGGCCCGACATCGCGATCCTTTCCGTTTACTCGGCGTGAAGGGTGGCCAAGATTCTTCGTCGCGTGTTTTGCGAGTTTTTAAACCTAACGCACAATCCGTTCGCGTTAAGCTCACGTCCGACCGAACACTTGATTTGCTAAAGGTAAATGACGTAGGCCTTTTCGAGCTTGATTTACAAAACGTGGCGGACATCGATGGCTCCGCCCACAGCTATAAACTGGAGTTAAGCTCCCACGACGGTGCGACTTGGACGGAAACCGACGCCTACGCCTTCGGTCCGGTTTTGGGCGAGATGGATATTCACCTTTTCAACGAGGGAAATCACTACGATATTCACCGCAAACTGGGTGCTCACATCATCGAACATGAGGGTGTGACGGGTTGTCATTTTGCCGTTTGGGCACCCAATGCGCAGCGGGTCAGTGTTGTCGGAGATTGGAACTCTTGGGATGGCCGCGTGCATGCCATGCGCCAAATGCTCCCTTCCGGCGTATGGGAAATTTTTATCCCCGGCCTCCATGTCGGCGAGCATTATAAATTTGAAATTCGTGGACCGCATGGGGATGTTTTTTTAAAAACAGATCCTTTCGCGTATTTCGCGCAGCATGGCAAGCAAACGGGCTGCATCGTTTATGATCTGAATAAATACGTCTGGAAAGATGAGGCTTGGATGGAAGCACGCTCGAAACGCGACCCCTACAGCAGCCCGATGAGTGTTTACGAAGTGCATCTGGGTTCGTGGCAGCGGCTCGTGGAGGAGGGGAACCGCGCATTTAGTTACCTCGAACTCGCGGATCGCCTGATTCCCTACACAAAAGAAATGGGCTTTACACATATCGAACTCATGCCGATCATGGAGCATCCCTTTGACGGTTCTTGGGGATATCAGGTTGTAAATTATTTCGCGCCGACGAGTCGTTTTGGCTCGCCCGATGAATTTCGTGAATTTGTGGATCGCTGCCATCAAGCAGGGATCGGCGTGATTCTGGATTGGGTGCCGGCACATTTTCCAAAAGACGCGCACGGGCTCGCTCGCTACGATGGCACTTGCCTCTACGAACACGAAGACCCGCGCCTTGGTGAACACCGCGACTGGGGGACGCTGATTTTTAATTATGGACGAAATGAAGTTCGCAATTTTCTCCTCGGCAATGCGCTTTTTTGGCTGGAGCAATATCACATCGACGGTCTCCGGGTCGATGCCGTTGCCTCCATGCTTTACCTCGACTACAGTCGTGAAGCAGGTGACTGGATTCCAAACTGCTTTGGCGGACGCGAAAATCTCGAAGCGATTAACTTTCTAAAACGCTTCAACGAGCTCTGCTACGAACGACATCCCGGAGCCATTACCATTGCGGAGGAATCGACTGCATGGCCCGGCGTTTCGCAGCCAACCTACCTCGGTGGGCTCGGCTTTGGTTTCAAATGGAACATGGGGTGGATGAATGACTCCCTGCGTTACATCAACAAAGATCCTATCTATCGTCGCTATCATCAGGGCGACATCACCTTTTCACTCATCTACGCGTTTCAGGAACATTTTATGCTCGTTCTCAGTCACGATGAGGTCGTCCACGGTAAAAGCTCTATGCTCGGAAAAATGCCCGGCGACGTCTGGCAAAAATTTGCAAATTTACGTCTCTTCCTTGCGTGGATGTGGGCGCACCCCGGCAAGAAACTTATTTTCCAAGGCATCGAGTTTGGACAATGGGCGGAGTGGAATCACGATCACTCGCTTGATTGGCATTTGGCCGACAAGCCCTATCACCAAGGCATCACACGTCTCGTGCAGCATCTCAATTATCTCTATGCAAACGAACCCGCCTTGACCGAACTCGACGACTCGCATGAGGGATACGAGTGGATCGATTTTCATGATCAAGATAATGCCGTCTGGTCTTTTATCCGACGCGGAAAAACAGGAGAACCTTTGATTTTCATCGTCAATGCCACCCCAGTCGTCCGCTCGGGATACCGTGTCGGACTTCCTGCTGAAGGCTTTTATGAAGAAGTATTAAATACAGATGCCGCAACCTACGGCGGAAGCAATGTGGGAAACTTCGGTGGGCAATATGCAGAAAACGTTTCATGGCAAGGAAGAGAGCATTCAATAATGCTTGACCTTCCTCCGCTTTCCGTGTCAGCTTTCAAACGAGTTGCTGACAAGAAAGAAACACCTCTGGAATAAACCCCTTATAGATTTTCAATCAAGCGCAACAGGTTGTAAGTAATAAAAAACGTATAACCGCAAAAAAATATATTGACAAATTCAACCCATTGCATTAAACATTTACCAGAAACTAAACTCTAACCCCATACATAAACTATCATCATGAAAAAAATAAAATCCCTACTCTCAGCATTCACACTTATTGAATTGCTTGTTGTTATCTCGATCATCGCTATCTTGGCTTCACTGGCCATTCCTGCGGTAACGAGTGCTCTAACCCGCGGTCAAATGACCCAGACCCTCAACAACGCCCGCCAAATCACATTGGCCACTCAACAAATGTCGCTGGACTCGTTTACGGCTGGAGACGGACCTTCTTGGACAACTACGAACGGAACGGCTTTTTTCCCAACAGCTCAAGCATTCTTCGACGCCTTGGTTGAGAACAACTACCTCACTGCAAACGACGTGAAAAAACTCGTTTCGGCACCCGGCGTTGCTGCAGCTACTGTTAGCGGTTCAAACGTAACTGTTGGAACGACTCAAGGTGCTTTCAAGTTCTTCCAAATTTCCGAAGCATCTCCTAGTGACGCCGCTTTTGTTGTGACCAAAAACTGGGACAACGGCAGCATGACTGAAGATGCTCCCTACGGTGAAAAAGGCTTCATTGTCTTCCGTAAGGGTGGCGACGGCAGCACTTACACACGTAAACAAGACGCATCAAACTCAAACAACTTCGGTGCATCCTACACAAATTTAACGATGATCGAATAAAGTTTATTTTCTATCTAAACACTAAAAACCAAAAGCGCGGACTATACCTAGTCCGCGCTTTTTTTGTTTTTCATAAAGAGCTACTCGCGTATTACTAAAAGCCACCGCGTGAATCATCTGCCTTCAAATTTTTCTTTCGACCTGCGACAGGCAGCTTCCATCGCGGAACGCCTCCATCATGCGGGTTATCAGGCTCTCATCGCTGGTGGTTCCGTGCGCGATATTCTGCTTGGTCGTCCGGCAAGCGATTATGATATTGCTACGGATGCGACGCCAGCACAGGTAACATCACTCTTCAAAAAAACCATTCATGTCGGTGCCCACTTTGGCGTTGTGGTGGTTGTCGAGAAAGGTCACGAATACGAGATCGCAACCTTCCGAAGCGATGGCGACTACACGGATGGACGCCGTCCCGATAGTGTCACATTCACAGATGCAGAGGGGGATGCGCTACGCCGAGATTTCACGATCAACGGCCTATTTTTACAACCCGAGACAGGCAAAATTCTCGACTTTGTAAATGGAAAAGCGGATCTGCAAAATCGCCTCATCCGCGCCATTGGTGATCCTCTACAACGCTTTGCCGAAGATAAACTTCGTCTGCTAAGAGCTATTCGTTTTGCCGCAACCCTAGGCTTCGATATCGAAGAAAAAACATGGTCTGCACTTTGCAAACTAGCACCGGAAATCCAGGTCGTCAGTCCCGAGCGCATCCGCGACGAACTCACGAAAATCCTCCTCTCCCCCACTCGCGTGCGAGGCTTTGACCTGCTGGACAGAAGCGGACTCCTCCAAATTCTCCTCCCCGAAATCACCGCTCTCAAAGGCTGCGAACAACCCCCCGAATTTCACCCCGAAGGCGATGTTTTTGTTCACACCCGCCTCATGCTCGCCCTCCTGCACGACGCCGTATCGCTCCCGCTCGTGCTGGGTGTGCTCCTTCACGACATCGGCAAAGTTCCCACCCAAACCACTGACCCAACAGGCCGCATCCGCTTCAACGGACACGAAACCAAAAGCTGTGAAATGGGGTTCGACATTCTCAAGCACTTACGCTTCCCAAACGCCGTCATTGAGCCTGCCCTCACGCTTGTTCGTCACCACATGGCTTTCAAAGATCTCCAGCAAATGCGCACCGCCAAGCTCAAACGCTTCCTAGCTCGTGAAACCATCGCCGACGAGATAGAGCTTCACCGTGTGGATTGCCTCAGCAGCCACGGCTTGATTGACAACCTAGATTTTATCAAAGCAAAATCCGAAGAGTTTGCAAACGAGCCCCTCGTCCCTCCCCCACTCGTTACCGGCCACGACTTGATAAACAGGGGCCTCCGCCCCGGTCCCTTGTTTAAAGAAATTTTAACGACTATCGAAACCGCCCAATTGGAAAAAGAAATCACCGACCGAGAATCCGCTCTAAAATTACTCGAAGAGCTCGTGGAATCTGTCCGATAGGGATTTTCACCCGAAAATACCTCTACCGATTTTACATCGCATCTTGCAGTGCCCTTAGAAAAGGCCGGGGCCCACGGCCGCCTATCTCACTCTCCACATCTTCCAAACGGCGAATCAAATCAATAACATCCCGCCTAGCCAACGGCCCACCCGCAGCCTTACAAAAATGCGTTCTACATCCAAAAGGTCGTCCATCGTAAATCATGCAGCGCGAAGTTGTCTGATCCAAAAGCGGACAAGCCCCATCAGGATTTTTAGGGATTCCCCGTCGCCCACTGGCACGCAAAGCCTGAGCCGCAACGAGAGCTTCTGCATCCGTAACCGAAGGCACGAGCCCTGTTTTTTTAAAATGACAACACTCCGTCTGCAACGTGCAGCGTCTCTCTATCGGCATTTTTGCAAGATCGTCGTAAACCTGCCGCACCTTTGTTACCGCCCGTCGCGAGGTCAAGAGATCAAAAGAAAATGGCACGACAAATAAACAAATTTCAAAACGGTCTTCCGCATTTTTCTACCGACTGTCAAGCCTACGGTATTTCATGAATCCATAAAAAAATACCCAAGCAACTTACAAAAAATCTATTTTGTTAGATATTGTAATACCACGCTGCCAGCGATACAATAAGGCATGGCCACTTACGAAGCCAACGTGCTTATAGTAAATGCAGGCTCATCGAGCCTAAAGCTAGCTTTTATCTCATCCGGTCCACCCGCTTTTCGCCGAAAAGCACAATTCGAAAAAATCGGTTTTGAGACATCCTCATGGGAACTCGAACTAGCGGATGGAAGCAAACAAACAGGGCAGGCACCGCTCAAGCATGCAGTTGATATGCTACCCATCATCAAAAAATGGTTAGGCGATGCGAAGCTAACGGCTATCGCCCATCGCGTGGTTCACAGCGGTCCCGATTTTTCGGAACATACCATCATTTCTCCGCAGGTCCTCAACGGTCTAAAAAAAATTGCTCGTATGGCTCCCGAACATCTGCCTCGCGAAATAGAGCTTATCGAAGCATTCTTTGAAATGGCTCCCGGAATACCGCAAATCGCTTGCTTTGATACCGTTTTTCACACGACCCTCTTGCCAGAAGCAAAGACCTTTGCCCTCCCCAAAAATCTTCGCGATCACGGGATTCAACGCTACGGCTTCCACGGTCTCTCCTATGAGTATATCGCCTCTTGGATGAAAGAACACGGCTGCATCGCCGAACGCTGTATCGTCGCACACTTGGGAAACGGTTGCAGCATGACCGCCATTCGGGACGGACAATCCATTGACACGACAATGGGTTTCACCCCGGCAGCAGGCCTCGTCATGGGCACGCGCTGCGGCGACCTAGATCCAGGAATTTTTCGTTTTCTCGCAGACGATCTCGGGCTCTCAGCACTTAAAATAGATAGACTACTCAATCACGAGTCCGGCTTGCGCGGACTGTCGGAAACAAGCTCCGACATGCGCGACCTGCTGGCAGCCCGTGAAGAAGATCCGCGTGCGGCACTTGCTCTAGACGTTTTTTGCCATAATGCAAAACAACATCTCGCCTCCCTTGCCGCCACGCTCGGCGGAGTGGACCGGATAATTTTTACCGGAGGTATCGGAGAACATGCCCCTGAAATTCGAGCTAAAATTCTATCCGGCCTCGAATTCATGGGCCTTCACGTCGATACAGAAGCAAACCGCAAAAACCAAACTTTGATTTCATCTCCCGATTCTCCTGCGACCATTCACGTCGTTCCCACGAACGAAGAGGCTGTCATGTTCCAAATCGCAACACATCTGATTTCCCACTCCGTTAGTTCCTAAAAAAAACACACAAATACAATGAGCACGAAATCTCAATCACCACTATCACCCTATGGCAAAGCACGTAGCACGATCGACGGCAATCCGCTTTCCAAAGCAGATGTCAAACTTCTTCAAGATTTTTGGCGAGCAAGTTGTTATCTCATGCTTGGTATGATCTACCTGCGCGAAAATCCAATGCTGCGCAAACCCCTAAAAGCCGAACACATCAAAAAGCGCTTGCTAGGACACTGGGGCTCCAGTTCCGGACAAGCCTTTTTATGGATTCACCTAAATCGTATCATCAAAAAATTTGAGCAAGAGGTCGTTTACGTATCCGGTCCGGGACATGGCGCACCGGGCGTGCTAGGTCCTATTTACCTCGAAGGAACTTATAGTTCCGTCTATCCCTAAATCACGCAAGACGACGAGGGAATGCGAAAATTTTTTCACCAATTTTCCTTTCCGGGCGGCATCGGCAGCCATTGCACGCCGGAAACTCCCGGTTCGATTCATGAAGGTGGAGAGCTTGGATACAGCTTGTCCCACGGCTACGGCATTGCGCTTGATAATCCAAATCTCATTGTGGCCACAATCGTCGGCGACGGCGAGTCAGAAACCGGCCCGCTGGCCACAGCATGGCATTCCAATAAATTTATAAACCCCGCTCGCGACGGTGCCGTGCTCCCCATCTTGCATCTCAACGGCTATAAAATAAACAATCCAACGATTCTCGCACGAATCAGCCACGATGAATTAGATGCCCTTTTCAAAGGCTATGGTTACAAACCCTACTTTGTGGAGGGCAGCGATCCGACCTCCATGCACCAAGCACTCGCCGCAACGCTCGACCAATGCGTTTCCGAAATTCACCAAATTTGGAAAGCTGCACGAACGGGCAAAAAGACCGAACGCCCCATGTGGCCGATGATTATTTTTCGGACGCCAAAGGGTTGGTCTGCTCCGCGCAAAGTCGGCAAACATTTCCTTGAGGGCTTTTGGCGTGCCCACCAAGTGCCACTTGCAAACGTCAGTTCCGACTCCAAACTTTTGAAACAACTCGAAGACTGGATGCGCAGCTACGAGCCCGAAAAACACTTTGATAAAACCGGACGCCCAAATCCAAAATTTGCAGAGTTCATCCCCGCCGCCGGCAAGCGTATGAGCGACATCCCTCATGCCAATGGTGGTCTTCTTTGCCGCGCCTTGAGCTTACCGCCTTTTACAAATTACGGCGTCGATGTCAAACAGCCCGGCGCACTCCCGCTCGTCGAAAATACGCGTCCTCTAGGAAAATTCCTCCGCGATATTGCCGCACAAAATCCCGACAATTTCCGCGTCTTTGGACCCGATGAGACCGCCTCCAATAAATTGGATAATCTTTACGAAGTGACTAAAAAAGTTTGGATGGGCGAGTATCTGCCCGACGATAGCGACGGAACCGAGATCGATCCAAGTGGACGCGTGATGGAAATGCTCAGCGAGCACACCCTCGAAGGCTGGCTCGAAGGCTATCTATTGAGCGGACGCCACGGCTTTTTCTCCACCTACGAATCCTTTGTCCACGTCATCGATTCCATGGTCAACCAGCACGCAAAATGGCTTGCTAAGTGCAATGAAATCTCTTGGCGTGCCGATGTGCCATCGCTCAACTTGTTGATTACTTCGACGGTCTGGCGACAGGATCACAATGGTTTCACACATCAGGATCCGGGGTTTCTTGATGTCGTGGCAAATAAAAGTCCCGATGTTGTCCGAATCTATCTTCCGCCCGATGTGAATTGCTTGCTCTCGACAGCCGATCATTGTTTACGTTCGCGCAACTACGTAAACATCATCGTTTCCGACAAACAACTTCATCACCAATATCTCACCAAAGAACAAGCCATCAACCACTGCACAAAAGGACTCGGCATCTGGGACTGGGCCTGCACGGATGAAGGCGTAGAACCCGATGTCGTGCTGGCCTCGGCAGGGGACATCCCAACTGCCGAAGTACTTGCGGCGATTTGTTTGCTCAAAGAAGAATTTTCCGACCTCAAGATACGCTATATCAACGTCGTCGATCTCTTCCGTTTGCTTCCCGAAAGCGAGCATCCGCACGGCCTGTCTGATCGCGACTTTGACGGTTTGTTTACCAAAGATAAGCCTGTTATCTTCAACTTCCACGCCTATCCTTACCTCATTCATCGGCTAACCTATCGGCGAAAAAATCACGCAAATATTCACGTGCGCGGCTACAAAGAAAAAGGCAATATCAACACACCACTCGAACTCGCCATCATCAACAACGTTGACCGTTTCAGCATCGCCATTGATGTCATTGACCGCGTCGAGCGTCTCGGTCGCATCGGCACGCACGCCAAGGCTCGACTCATCGACCGCCAATTAGCCTGCCGCCGCTATGCCTATGAAAACGGTGTGGACGACCCAAAAGCCGCAGGGTGGACATGGCCTAAAAAATAAAACTAGCCCAATTTAAAAGTGCGGATTTTCTGTCCCGAGGTGATGCAAAGATGGACGCCATCGCCTCGGGTTCGCTATACACGTCTGACGTGAACTACCCTCCCGCACCTATCCTTTTTTTATTTCGCCGAGATCTTCGATTGAGCGATAACACGGCTTGGCACCATGCGCTGCTAGCTGCGCAAAAATATTCGACTCCGCTAATTCCCATTTACCTTCTTAGCAATTGGAAAAAACATCACCCTTGGACCGGCCCGCATCGTCAGGCTTTTTTATGCGAGGCTTTGGCATCGCTGGATACTTCCCTACGCAAGCTCAACTCACGACTTATTTTTCGCCAGATTCGAGAAAACCCAATCACGACTCTCCTCGCATTCGCCAAAGAAACCGGGGCAAAAAATATCTATCTAAATCGGCTCTACGACCCCTATTCGCAGTCCATCGAAACCCGACTTAAAAAAGAAGCCTCTTCGCTCGGCATGGCTGTCTTTACTTTCAAAGATCGCGTTTTGCACGAAGCCGCCGAGGTTCTTACAGGCACCAACACGCCTTACCGCAAATTCACGCCTTACGCCCGAACCTGGCTACAAATCCCAATCGACTCTCCGTTAAAAAACCCCAATCATCCGATAACGACTCCTTTAAAAATAAAGTCGCTTCCTATTCCAAATCTCGCTTACTGGGGATTGCGCCCACTGCCGCTAGGAACACTTCGAGCTAATGAAACCTCTGCGCAAAAACGGCTCAAAAACTTTCTGCAAAAACACCTAGAAAATTACGAAAACCTCCGCGACCGACCCGCAGCAAATGCTAATTCCCGTCTTTCCCAAGATCTTAATTTCGGGCTTTTATCGCCGCGGCAAATCTACTCTGCACTTCAAAAGCTCCCTCCCACTTATGCCGAAAAATTTTTAAACGAACTCACGTGGCGCGAATTTTATATTCAACTTCTTCATCACTTCCCCGAAATTTTAAAAAAAGAATTTATCACCAAATATCGTCGGATTAAATGGCGAACAAAAACGAATGCTGCTGAAGATTTTCAATGCTGGGCAGATGGTCGAACGGGTTTTCCTATTGTCGATGCAGGAATGCGCCAGCTTCGAGAAACAGGCCACATGCACAATCGCGTCCGTATGATAACGGCAATGTTCCTCACCAAAGATCTCCAAATCGACTGGCGTTGCGGCGAGCAATTTTTTATGCAGCATCTCATCGACGGCGACATCGCTGCAAACAACGGAGGCTGGCAATGGTCCGCCAGCACAGGAGCCGATGCCGCGCCATATTTCCGTATCCAAAATCCTTGGACACAAAGCAAACGGCACGACCCACAAGCTAGCTATATAAAACAATGGTTGCCGGAGCTACAAAAACTACCAGCAAGCCTGCTCCAAAAACCACCCATCGACGGCAAACCTCTCGCTTCCGATTACCCTGCTCCCATCGTCGATCACGCCGAGGCGCGACAGAAAACCTTAGAACTTTTTTCGGTTTGAGGCCGCCTTTATTCCAACCAATTTAAGATATTAAAATTTGCAGAGAGCAAGATCGTGACGATTAAAATAGCAAAGCTGATAAGCGAAGCTGCTACGACTCCTGCTCCAATTAGAATTCGACGAATAAGAATATCTTCAGGATCTTGAGTTTCGATGGGTTGAGACATGCTCCCGTTGTAGCCCGTCTTAAAATCTTGTCAATTCAAGGAGCTGCCGCAATGAAGCATTTTTCCTTTTGGTATTATTTGATAAAATATCCCGAGACCTTCCAAACGCCTTTTACCTTCATCGGAGTGATCGTTTCAATCGCGCTATGTTTATCCGCAAAATCCGTTTGAAATTGGATGACTACATACTCGCCTTTTGGTGCTCCGGGTAGAGTTTCTGTGAATTGCGCGTGGATTAATTTTCGCGACTTTACTTCTCCAAGAGGTTCTCTGACGAGTGCCACCAAATTGCTCCACTTTTTTATAGACGTGCTCTCTTTAAAAATAGGTGCGGCTTCTTGCCAGCTTTTTTGATATTCTCCGGCATCTACCAAAATTAACCAATCCCTCGCAACTTTTACAGCTTGGTTTACATTTTCATCAGCATAAGAAATCTCGGATATATTAATCGTGACGAGAAAAATCAAAACGAAACGGCAAAGCATTTTCATATTATGAAATCAGGAAATATTTTTTGTCTTATAAGCAACACTTATTTCAGATCCCTCCGCAATAAAAGCCGAAACCACAGGGCCAGCCAAAACACTCACAAATCGTGGACCATATAATGTCGCTATATCAGCATCTAACATCGCATCTTCAGCTTTCCAAATGCGCCATCGCGGATGTTCTACTTGGTATTCATTAGTCCCGGATGTCGTAGCCGTATAGCCCCAATAATGTTCTGCTATAAACGCTTCTTCCGAACCGACACTTATCGCTTGAACCTGTCCGACAGCCTTAGCTGATAGCGATTCCCACTTTCCCGATCGTTGCCATGCGTATTCAACTTGTAGATTCTCTGCCGTATGTTCGATACAATGACGCATAGGAAATGAAGAATAAGGCTCTCCATAAAACGCACGAGCAATCCAAGCAATTGCGCGTCGAGGAACGATTTCCCGTATAAAAACAACCCCCCGACGCCACTCTCCACTCACCTTGCGACGAACGTAAAAGCGCAAATTAACTTCTTCGAAATTGATATAAAAAGGAAACGGGATACCGAAAACACGTGTGTTTAAAAACCGGAACCCAACAACACTAACAAAAGTCTCTCCATTATAGTAGTCTAGCTCCGTTCCGGCAGGAACAAAGGGTTCCAATAAATCGGCATCCACCACATAATTTAACATCGCAAGATAACGCCACTCCGCACGCAAAAAAATCGGCATCTCCATTGGTGCACGTATTTTTTAAAGAACACCCAAAACGAATATAGGCTGAATTTTAAAAAAAAATCAACCCGCTTTCCGCTGATGAATCCCGATAGAGTTTCCATCCGGGTCTCTTACAAAAAGCATATAGCAAACGGGTGTTTCAATCGGGCCAAAGTGAAATTCGACTCCCGATTTCTCAAGCTCCTCAACCGCTGTGCCGAAATCTTCAACCTCGAGTGCGACACTGCATCCATCTTGACTAGGCAACATTCCTTCGGCGGCCCCAATGGCGAGTGTTCCAGCTCCTATATCATACTCTACCCAGTGTGCTCCCGCTTCGCTACTATCCATAGTCACCGTAAGACCTAAGATTCCTTCATAAAATGCACGGGCGCGTTGCATGTCTGTAACCGGATAACAAGAAAAAGCTATTTCTTTTATTTTCATAGTTTTTAATCTTTTTGTTTTGGATGGATTTTTCTAAGTCGAATTACTTTCCCTCAATAACTCTCTCAACGCTAAGAGATAAACAAATTCTACAAATTCATGCAAGCAGATGCTTAATCAAGGGCATTTTTTTAGAGAAAATAATGCCTCTATATTTTTTCTTGCTATCAAAAAAATAGATATTTTGACTATTGGAAGTATGAGTTTTACCTCTCTTTTTGTTTATGTAATTTTATATTTAAAAGTTTTACTAACAACAGATACTTTTAATCCGCTTTCAAATAAAGTTGGTGAGCCTGCTCCAGATTTTTCATTTATTTCTGCCGAAGAGAAGGTTCTTAACATATCGGACTTTCGCGGTAAGTGGCTTTTAATACAGTTTGGAGCCACAAACTGTAAACCGTCTGAAATAACAGCTCAGTATTTTTCTCAGATGCGAAAAGCAATGACAGGGCGTCCATTTGAGTTTGTCGAAATTTATAACGACCCTACGTTGACCGATGTTGAATTATATAGCGTTACCGATTTTCACGGAATTCGTGCGCTCGCAAATAAAAAAAACATCCCTCGATTTTATAAGCATTCTTATATTCCAGTTTGGTTTTTAATCGATCCAGGCGGTATTCTTCGCGCTTCGGGAGATTTTGAAGACGCACCAACGCTTCAAAAAATATTATTAGGTCACCTAGCTAACGCAAAAGGCTTTGAAGGGCTCTCTTTAACAGTAACACCGGAAGAAGCAAAATATAATAAACTTATTTTAGCATCTCTTAGAGATATGGAATCCCATAAAAAATTATTAACAGGTTGGGAAGATAGACTAACTCATTATCCTAATGATATACGGGCTATTAGAGGAAAGGCACGGGCTATTGGATGGTTAAATGGCGGCTATCCCGCTGCAAATAAATATCTATCAGAAACCTTAGCAAAAATGAAAAATCCTCCCATACAGCTACAAACTTTTGATATTCTTTATAAGCTTAGCGAAGGAACAAATCTCTCTACAGTTAAACAACTAGAAACTCTATCAAAAACCTATCCTAAAAGCATTTATTTAAAAGCTGACAACTCTATATGGACACGTCTCCCCGAAGACTTAACTATGGAAGAAATTCTTGAAATAAAAGAGGCATGGAAAAAAATGCCCGGAAGACACGATTATTTTAAGAATTACTTGGCTAATGCTTTTTATGCACAAGGCGATAAAAAGCAAGCTCTAGAGATTTTATTAGAAGAAGACCCTGCTCTGGAATTTACCAAAAATTTATCAGCAATCAATTTATTGCATCGCATAGGCAAAGATGAAGAAGCATTAAACTATGCTGCGCCACCAAACGATAACTATACGCCCGAAACAGCTACTGCAAAGCAAGCCTGGCTCGAAGTATTACGCTACACCGTTCTCGAAGATTGGCCCCAAGTAGAAACCTATGCTCAAAGGTATGAAGCTACAAGACCTCAAAAAGCTCTTGGCCCACTTCTTCAATGGCTCGCAGCACTACGCCTTAATCAACCGGAAAAAATTGCCAAAGCAAAAGAAAAAGCCATGCAGGTTTTAAATACCTCTCCGCGTTATGATAAAACGCACGCTCTTTTAAATACTTCTTTTACACGAAATGACTTAATCCTCATCAAAGATGTCAATAACCGCTTAGACATTGCTTTAGCCGCTATCTTATTAGCCGAAACGGAAGGCAATTTGAAAAAAACTAACGAAATTCGCCGAACAGCAGTCCTTGCTTTACCTCTCTCGGAGATAGGTATTAATGTTATACAAAGCCTAACCCCCCACTACACTACCAATACTAAGTAATATAAATAATATATCGGAGCATTCAACGAAAAGCGATTTTTCAGAGCTACTCATCAAGTAATTTTCTTTGGCTTGGTTTTAAATAAACGTAAAACGACAACAAAGAAGAGTGGTATGAGAAGAATGCCTAGAAAAGTAGATGCAATCGTTCCTCCGATAACCCCTGTTCCGATAGCGTTTTGTCCGCCGGATCCAGGTCCACTTGCAATAGCCAATGGGACAACACCAAGTCCGAAAGCAAGTGAGGTCATCAAAATCGGACGTAAACGTTGACGGCAAGCTTCTATCGTCGCTTCACCAATCTCCATACCATTATCAAAATTTGCTTTCGCAAACTCGACAATCAAAATGGCATTTTTTGCCGAGAGGCCGACAATTGTCAAAATACCGACTTGAAGAAAAATATCATTTTCCAGTCCACGGCCCCACGTCGCTACGACAGCACCGAAAACGCCGAGCGGAACAGCTAATAATACGGAAAACGGCACAGGCCAACTTTCATAAAGAGCCGCCAAACTCAAAAATACGACAATGAGTGAGACTAAGTAAAGAGAACCTGCCTGCGCCCCAGCGGCTCGCTCTTCATAGGATAGCCCGGTCCATTCATAGCCAATACCGGGGGGCAGTTGTTTTGCGATTTCCTCCATCGCTTGCATGGCATCACCCGTGCTCATGCCGGGTGCAGCATTCCCTTGAATCTGACGAGAGGGCCGCCCATTGTAGCGTTCGAGACGTGGCGAACCGTAGGTCCAATGCCCCGTGGCAAAGGCGGAGAATGGCACCATCTGCCCGGATTTATTCCGAACATACCAGCGACCAAGATCATCGGGTTTCATACGAGATTCCGGTTCTCCCTGCACAAAAACACGCTTCACACGACCACGATCCACAAAGTCATTCACATAGGATGATCCCCAAGCGGCCGAGAGCGTATTATTAACATCCGCAATAGTCACTCCGAGGACACTGGCTTTTTCGCGGTCGATATCGACTTGAAACTGAGGCTCATCATCAAGCCCGTTGGGCCGTGCACCGGCGATGGCGGGGTTTTGAGAAATCAAACCCATGAGCTGATCGCGAGCGGCCATCAGTGTTTCGTGACCGACGTTGCTGACATCGATAAGCTGAAAATCGAAACCACTTGCATTACCAAGTTCCATAACGGCTGGTGGAGCAACGGGGAAAACCATCGCTTCCCGAATACCCATGAAACGTCCAAAGGCACGCTGCACAATGGCATGAAGACGATTTTCCACTCCTGGTCGCGCATCCCAATCTTTCAGACGCACGAATGCAATACCAGAGTTTTGACCTCGACCTGAAAAACTAAAACCAGCAACCGTAAAAACACCCTCGACGTTATTTCCCTCTTCATTAAGAAGATAATTACGCACTTGCGAAAGGACATCTTCCGTGTTTTCGATCGTGCTGCCAGGCGGTAAAGTGACGAGCACAAACATACGGCCTTGATCTTCCTCCGGTAAAAAGGACTGCGGCAAACTTCTCATGACATAAACCATCGCGGCCACAATCGCGGCGTAGATCACAACGTAACGAAAGGTTCTTTTAATAATATGCTGAACCGTGCGACTGTAGTTTTTTGTCCCCTTGTCAAACATACGATTGAACCAGCCAAAAAATCCGCGTTGGTGCGTCATGTGCCCCTTTTCCATGGGCTTTAGCATCGTAGCGCAAAGAGAGGGAGTCAGCACGATAGCAACCACCACAGATAACATCATTGCCGATACGATAGTGATAGAAAATTGACGATAAATAACCCCCGTCGATCCACCGAAGAAAGCCATCGGAATGAAAACGGCAGATAAAACCAATCCGATCGCAATAAGTGCACCAGTGATTTGGTCCATCGACTTTCGTGTCGCCTCTAGGGGCGAAAGCCCATCTTCAGACATCACTCGCTCAACATTTTCGACCACAACAATGGCGTCATCCACCAAAAGACCAATCGCCAACACCATGCCAAACATTGTAAGCGTATTAATAGAGAATCCAAAAACAGCCAACATCCCAAACGTACCGAGCAAAACCACGGGAATCGCAATGGTCGGAATAATCGTAGCACGAAAATTCTGTAAAAATAAAAACATAACAAAGAAGACCAAAACGACAGCTTCAAGCAGCGTTTTAAAAACCTCTTTGATCGAAAGGTCGATGAATGGGGATGCATCCAACGGATAAACCACATCCAAACCCGGAGGAAAATTTGGTCGCAAAGATTCGATTGTCTTTTTGACATTTTCAATCGCCGTTAGCGCATTGGCACCCGTAGCCAAGCGAATCGCTATCGCCGAAGCCGGCTTGCCATTATACTTCGCCGTGAGAGAATAGTTCTCACCACCAAGCTCTACTTTCGCAACATCGCGCAGCCGCACCTGACCACCGTCCGGGTTTACTTTTAAAAGAATATCGCCAAATTCCTCCGGCGTCGTCAGACGTGAAGGTCCAACCACCGTGGCATTGAGCTGCTGTCCCTGCACGGAGGGTAATCCGCCAAGTTCGCCCGATGAGACCTGCACGTTTTGCTCGCGAATTGCAGCCTGCACATCCGAAGGTGTGAGATGGTAATTGTTCAGTTTCGAGGGGTTCAGCCAAATACGCATCGCATATTGGGAACCGAAAACCAAAAAGTCACCGACCCCCTCGGCACGACTCACCGGATCCTGCACAACGGATACAATAAAATCCGCAATATCTCGGTCCACCATACTGCCATCTTCAGAAACAAAGCCGACAACGAGCAAATAGTTGCGCGTCGCCTTCGCCACACGAATGCCCTGTTGCTGCACCTCTTGCGGTAATAACGGCGTAGCCAAAGCCAGCTTATTTTGCACCTGCACCTGCGCCACATCGGGATCCGTCCCTTGACGAAAAGTCAGCGTAATCGTCATCGAACCATCCTTCGTGCTCTCCGAACTAAAATAGATCAGATTATCAATGCCATTCATCTGCTGCTCAATAACCTGCACGACCGAACTCTGCACAGTGGCTGCCGATGCACCGGGATAATTTACCGAGATAGAAATGGCCGGCGGCGCAATACTCGGATACTGAGCAACTGGCAACTTCATGAGTGCCATCCCACCCGCCAACATGATCGTAATAGCGATCACCCAAGAAAAAACCGGACGATCAATAAAATACCGAGCCATGACTTATTCCTCTCCTTTCGACACCTCTTGCGGAGTCACTTCCGTTGGCACCACTTTTGCGCCCGGAGGTGCTTTTTGCAAACCCTCCACAATCACACGATCTCCGGCAGACAAGCCTTTGACAACCAACCAGCTTCCTTTAACAGCACGCTCCGTATCAATGATTCGCAGCTCAACCACATCATCAGAATTCACCACGAGAGCAACCGCCTCGCCACGAGCATTACGAGTAACAGCACGCTGAGGCACAAGAAGACCGGTTTCAGTAACCCCTTCAGCAATAATGGCGCGCACAAACATGCCGGGTAACAACGTCTGATCGGGATTTGGAAAAACCGCTCGCAGAGCTACCGAACCCGTTCCTTCATCGACACTCACTTCCGAAAATTGCAACTTTCCGGAATGCGCATAGACCGTCCCGTCTTCGAGAATTAATTTTGTTTCCGCATCCTCCCCCTGAACCCCTTGAATAAGTCCTTCTTTGAGTTCACGACGCAATTTTAAAATCTGCGAACTAGATTGCGTAACATCGACATAAATCGGATCAAGTTGATAAACCGTAGCCAAAGGAGCCGTCTGCCCCGGCGTGACAAGAGCTCCTTCCGTGACCGATGAACGACCAATCCGCCCCGAAATAGGTGAGAGAACCTTTGTGTAATCAAGGTCAATCCGTGATTTTTCCAAATCGGCCTTGGCCACCGCGACATCAGCAACGGCGTGTTTAGAAGTCGCCGACGTGTCGACGTAAGCTTGCTGTC
>JBKEAD010000095.1:0-9009 GCA_047971915.1 Chthoniobacterales bacterium | reverse complement strand
TGGGGACCTAGCGGAATGAAGGCTGTGGAAAATGCGCTCGCGCTTGAGATTGTCGCGGAGATGGCGTGGAAAGTTTCGCAGATAAATCCTGAGGCTCGACCTATTTCGCAGATGCTTTTGGAGAAACATTTTCTGCGCAAGCACGGGCCGCTGGCCTATTACGGACAGGGAACTTAGCACTTAAAAGTGCTTTAAAATGTCTTCGGAGAAGTCCCGCCGCGGTCGTCGCTGGCGTATTTGGTGAGGTCGATTTTTTTGATGGAGCCGTTTTTGTATTTGTAAATAGTGCGGTCGAGTGTGGGGTCGAAACCTTGGAAGTGTTTGTAGTAGTCGAAGAGATTTGTCTGGGTGAGGAGGGCCCACATTTTCGGGCTATGCCAAGGGACAAAGGGGAGGTGGCCGAGGTTTACAAAAACGGTCGCGGCTGTGGCGTCGGCTTTTTGGAGTTGCCGGATCATTTCGTTGGCAGAGTGTAGCACGTGGACCTGACTGTCGTAAATGGAGGGCGGGTCGGAAAAGCTGAGGGTAACGATTTTCGGATTCGGGCCTTGTTCGGGCGGAAGCTGGCCACGGGTGATTAAAACCGATTCGCGAAAGGCTTGGAGAGGATTATTTATAAGCCAGGAGCGAAAGGACGCTGTAATACCGAAGTATGCGAGGAGAAGTGAGGCGATGAGGGTGGGGGAGAGCCATTTTTGTTGGGAAATTTTTGCCGTCTGGCGGGTGAGCGTGTGGATGCCGATAGCAGTAAAACCAGCCGCAAGCGGAATACCGAAGATGAGATACCATTCGAAAACAAATTGTTCCTTGAGGGCACCTTGCGCGTAAACGCCAAGGGGGTCTGCAAAAAAAGCTAAGGTCAAAGCTAGGGTAAATTTATCCCGCTTCGCAAAGCGTATGAGGCCGATCAGGAAGAAGATGGCAACGAGGGTTGCGAAAACAGCAAATATCCAAAAGTGCTTGTGAACCCACGGCATCCACTCGGGATAGGTGGAATCGAGGATTCGTGTTTTTGTCCATGAGACGCCGCCGAGATAGAAACCGAGAACGTTACGCACCCAGAGCCAGCCGAGGTGGACGATGGTGTCATCGTAATTCTCGAAATAATCCTGAGCCTGAGGAACGAGCGGAAGCATACACTGGATGGTGGCCATTGCCGCCAGTGACGTGGAAATAAACCAGCGTCCACTCTGTCCGATAAAATTTTTATTCGTCTTGTTTTCAAAATACAAAATCGGAAGGACGGCTAGGTTGAGAATGACGATGACGTAAACAGAACTCGGGACGGTATAAAGAGCAGCAAATTGGAGGAGTCCCCAGAGTGCCCATTGAGGCCAGGTGCCGTGTGTGAGGGCGCGTCGCCAGATAATTCCAAGCAGGCAAAGCCACAGCAGGGTGAGCGAATATCCGCGTGCCTCGGCACCGTAACGTAGAATCCAGGGGTGGATGGAGAGGAGCAGCGCGGCAATCACTCCCGCTGCGGTAAAGCCGTATTCCCGAAAAAGAAAAGCGACGGCGGCGAGGAACAGGGCGGCGGCAAGGAAGGCGGGAAGACGCAGGACGGTTTCATTGATGGCTTCCGAGGACTGTCCGGTCAATGCTTGCCATGCGTGCAGCGTGATCCTTGCGATAATGCTGTGGAGGACGTGATTGTTGGGAACGTCGTAAAAATAAAAAGTTTCGCGCCACCGGACTTCGCGAAAGTAAAACTCGTCTGTTTTTTCGGAGTATTTATAGCGACCGTTGATGGAGCGGCGGACGTTGTATTCCTCGTCGTCCCAGAGGCTTTGTCCGAGGCGCTGCTTGCAAAAAAACCGAAGATGAGGATGGAGAGAAAAATGACGGGGAGAAAGTAGGTAGGGAGCTTTGTCGGAACGATAGATGCTGCGGCAAGTTGTGGAGGTGTTTTGGACTTCGCCCACCACGGGCAGAGCACGAAGAGACCTGCGGTAACGAATAAGTTAAAAAGCATCGCCCACCAAGCGTAGTAGGTGATGTAGTCACGAACTTTAAAATCCTCAATCGCAGCCGTGATGCTCCAGGGCTTGGGATATGTAACAAGACACATAATGATCCAGATGCCTAATAAAAAAAGCCCGCTGCGCCACTTGAGGGTGGGGGAAGTGCTGTTCCAAAAATTTAAGAACTTTCTGTAGTCTGGTTGCGACATGCCTCGGAAATGCCCGTATCATTTGTATTTTTCGGCGTTGTGCAAGGAGTTTAGCGGCTGGGGAGAGCGTTTACTTTTTATTTTTCCGAAGAATTTGCATGGCAGAGTTGCCGGGAAGTGGGTATAGAGGACGGCTATGTCAAAGAAGGATGCAAATACGGAACGGATGGAAAAAATCGTCAGCTTGTGCAAGCGGAGGGGATTTATTTTTCAATCTTCGGAGATTTATGGTGGATTGAATGGCTGTTGGGACTTCGGCCCACTGGGGGTGGAGCTGAAGCGGAATTTGAAGGATTTTTGGTGGCGGCGCGTGGTGCGCGAGCGTGACGATATGGTGGGTATGGATGGTTCGATCCTGATGAATCGGAAGGTTTGGAAGGCCAGTGGGCACGAAGATACCTTTACCGACCCGATGCAGGATTGCCGAATTTGCAAGACGCGCCACCGTGCGGATCAGCTCCCTGAGAGGGATGGGAAAAAATATTGCCCGAAGTGCAAAGGGAGCGATTTGACCGAGCCGCGGGCCTTTAACCTGATGTTTAAAACGCACGCCGGACCGGTGGAGAGTGCTGAAAATGTGGTTTATTTGCGGCCCGAGACGGCGCAGGCCATTTTTGTGCAGTTTAAAAATGTGCAGGAGACCTCACGCATGAAGTTGCCTTTTGGAATAGCCCAAATTGGCAAGGCTTTTCGGAATGAGATCAATCCGCGAAATTACATTTTTCGTTCTCGCGAATTTGAGCAGATGGAAATCGAGTATTTTTGTCGAGCCGAGGATGGCTTGAAATTGACGGATTATTGGCTGGAAGAGCGGTTGAAATTTTACGAAGAAATCGGGATTCCGAGAGAGAAGTTGCATGTTTTGGACATTCCTGATGGAGAACGGGCACACTATTCTGAAAAGACATACGACATCGAATACGAGTTTCCCTTTGGCGTGCAGGAGTTGGAGGGCGTGGCTTACCGGACGGATTTTGATTTAAAGAATCACTCGGAGCACAGCGGTAAGCCTCTCGAATATTTTGACGAGGCAACCAAGGAGCGTTTTTTACCACATGTCGTAGAGCCGAGCGCGGGTGTTGATCGCACGGCACTGGCCTTGATTTGCGAGGCTTTTGAAGAAGAGGAATTAACGAATGACAAAGGGAAGGTCGAGACACGGACCGTGCTGCGGTTTTGTCCGCGTATTGCTCCGATTAAGTGCGCAGTCTTGCCTCTGCTTAAAAATAAACCCGAGCTTGTCGCAAAGGCCAAAGAAGTAGCTGCCACGCTGAAGCCACTGATGTCCATCGCCTACGACGAAGCGGGTGCGATAGGTCGCCGCTATCGCCGCCAAGATGAGGTTGGAACGCCGTATTGCGTAACGATTGACTTTGAAACCTTGGGTGAGAGTGGGGAGGACTTGCGCGATACCGTAACCTTGCGTGAGCGCGATTCGATGGAGCAGCACCGCGTCGCCATTTCTGAACTCGGAGCTTTTTTACTAAAGCAGATTGCTTGAGGTGGCTTTCTTGTGCAATTTGATCGAAAGTTTCCTTTCTTATTGTCAGAAAGCGCAAGACAAGTAGTTTAGCAAAATGATTCAAATTACGGATGCTGCCGCGAAACAACTTTTGCTTCTCGCTGAGGAAAAAGGTCTTGGCTCCTCGGGCGGGCTCCGCCTAGCTGTTGAAAATGGAGGATGTGCGGGAATGCAATATACAATGAATATGGGCGAGCCTGCTGAAAGCGACTTTGTTGCAGAGCATGCAGGGGCACGTGTCTTTGTGGATTCGGAGAGTCTTCGATTTTTGGAGGGTTCTGAGATTGACTATGAAGACAGCCTCATGAATACAGGTTTCCGCATAAATAATCCTAGAGCTGCACGTAGCTGCGGCTGTGGCACATCTTTCGAACCAACTGAATAAAATCTCGAACCTTGAAGACAAAACATCGTAGCGGATTTCCACGTAAAACGCCAAAAACTCAGCCAACGGAAAGTAACTCGCTTCTTTACTGGAGTATTTTCATTCTTCTTCTTTTAGCTGTAGCGATTGCCTCTTGGCTCGGCAGTTTTTATATTTTCGGACATCCCGAAAAGGCATTTAGTTACAAAATTTTAAAGCAGCTAAAAAAAATCGAATCGCCCCAGCGTTTCGAGCTTACGGAAGCACCTCGCGGCAGTTTTTTAAATGCGAATGAGATTGTTGATCACTACGAGGATTTTACTCCACATCAACTCAGCGAGGAAAACGATAAGCTGCTTCGACAGTACATTCGCAACTTTGATCCAAACAAAGAAAAAGTCCCTTATGTCGTCGGAGATTTTACGATTTTAGACTCTTACGAACTTAGTGACTCTGATTTTATTACTTCCGGGGTTGTTGTCTTAGCACAGTCGAAAAGCGATCCGCGACTTTTGTTGGAGCATCTTTTTCCGACGGAAAAAAAATCTGTTATTCCGCTTCAAAAAATGCTTCTCACAGGTTTAGACCTCAACCTCAAGCGTCGTTTTGATATTTCGGCCATTTTGCACGTTGATAAACTCCCAAATGGTCAGACAAAAGTTGTTGCGATGCCGTTACTTTATGGAAGTTATGTTTCTAGCGAAGGGACGGGGAGTTTCTCTCTGGAACCTCCGGATACTTTTAACCTAGCAACCGGGCTTCCTGTTGTTCGCAAGGATCGCATTGATTTGGCGGGGAGAAAATATCAAGCCTATCGGCGCCATGCCGGACTTGATGATGAAACCGACGGCGGCATCCCGCGTGCGGAGCCGGCGAATCGCCTAGTCCGTGTCGAGCGGCCCACCGCAGTCGATGGGGATACTCCCGCGCTGCCGCCGACAGCGACCCCGGAACCTACGCCGGAGCCAACTCCTACTCCTCTAGAGGAACTCAAGGCCCTGCCAGCCCTGCCCGTCGAAAGCCCAAGCCCGAGCCCAAGCCCGAGCCCAAGTCCGAGCCCAAGTCCGAGCCCAAGTCCGACTCCCACTCCGGAGGCGACTCCCACGCCTACGCCCACGCCGGAGCCAACTCCCACCCCGGCTATTGCCAGTGATCGAAATGCGGCATGGACTCTCTACAAGCCGGGCCAAATGCCACGTGCTCGTTTGCTAAGTGTTGGGCAAGTCGAGAACTTAGCCGATCGTGGTTTGCAGGGGCAGCGTGTTTACTTGCAGGGAGATTTTAGCGTGACGGCATCGGGTGCTCGCAATGGTCAAAACCGAGCCGTGCTGCGCTCCAGAGGGGGCGGAGGAGCGGAGAAAGTCCGCATTATTGTCGATTTCCCGTCATCGTCAACAACGCCGAATCAGGGAAATAGTATTTCCAGAGGTGCCTCGCGTCCCTTTCAAATTCTGAGCATCAGCCGCGAAAATGATGGACAAATCAACGTCCGCGCCAGAGAGATTACGACACCTTAAAAAAATCCTAGCATACGATTGGCTTCAGAAAATTCGGATTTTATTAAGCGGCTCCTTCTCGAACGAATCCGGGAAAAGGGCTCGATTGCCTTTTCTGAGTTTTTAAAAATCGCTCTTTACGACCCGGAGGTCGGCTACTATGCCTCGGGCCGTGCACGCGTTGGAAAGCACGGAGATTTCGTAACGAATGTCAGTGTTGGTCCGGTTTATGGTCTTTTGCTGGCGCGTTGGTTTGCGGAGCAGTTTTCTAATGCTTCGCTTTTTTCGAAAGATGCGGTTTTAGTCGAACAAGGCACGCATGATGGACAACTCGCGAGTGATGTTTTGACGGAACTTTTCAAAATCGCCCCGCAGCGTTTTTGGCGTTACTGGATTGTGGAACCCAGCGCAGCATTGCAAAAACAACAAGCCGCGAAGTTGGCTCCTTTTGCAGATTCCTTGCGCTGGTTTTCTAGTATCGAAGAGCTTCCCGAGTTTAGCGGTATTCATTTTTCGAATGAACTTGTCGATGCCTTGCCTTTTGATTTGGTCGAACGAAAAAATGCTTGTTGGCATGAACGACGAGTTTGCGAATGCGAGGGACAGTTTACGCTTCGTCGTTCGGCAATCGACCCGGCGCAGCACACAGAGGCATTTTTAAAAGCTATCGACCGACTTCCCAAAAATCCGGATTTTCCAGAACCCTATTATAGCGAAATACGTCCGAGCCAAAGCGAGTGGCTTCAAAATCTGTCCAAAAAATTGCAGCGCGGACGAATTTTGATCTGTGATTATGGTTATTCTTTGCCAATGTTTTATGCGCCTTGGCGAAAAAAAGGCAGCTTGCAGTGCTATGCGAAACACAGCAAAAACGAGGATCCCTTTTTGAATCTCGGCGAGCAGGATATTTCGGCTCATGTCGATTTTACCGCCCTAGCTCAAGATGCGCTTGCTGCCGATTTGCAAGTCGAGGGTTATGCGGACCAATATCATTTTCTTATCCGAGCAGGCACGGAATGGCTCCGCAGCCTCGAAGATACAGCCTCCACGCCCGAGACAACGAAATATTTAGCCGCTTTCAAAACACTGATCCACCCCGAGTCGATGGGCACGCAATTCCGGTATCTTGCACTTTCTAAAAACTTACCACCCGTAGATTCGTTGTCGGGTTTTGAATCTGTAGCACGCAGTCACGAAAAGCTCGCTTTGTCTTTCTGCTAATATTTCACGTATTCAAAAGTTGGCACGGTAATTGCTTCTGGGTGATTTGGTATTTCAAAAAAACGGAATACCTCAATCACAGACCAAATAGCAATTATGCGAAACTCTTATCAAAGACTCTACCTTAACAAAATACTCACACTGAATAAAGCCGTTCTGTTTAGCCTGATTTTAGGTTTAAGCAGCCTCTTAAATACGACGACTCTACAGGCTCAGCAAGATGGCGTGGAAGTTACCACCGTCGTCGAAGCTACCACTGCTCTTGCGGAGAAGCCGGCAGCGGCTCCGTCTTCCGATGACGATTATCTGGAGATGGTCGAAAAATACGGTGCTACCTTCGACTTCTTCACGATTAGTAACCTCTGGGTTCTCATCGCGGCGGCACTGGTCTTTATCATGCACCTCGGTTTCTCCACCTTGGAATCCGGCCTTACGCAATCGAAAAATACCGTCAACGTGCTCTTCAAAAATGTCTTCATCGTCTGTATGGGACTCATTACTTATCTCATTTATGGGTTTAACTCGATGTATCCCGGACCGGATTTTGCAGGGGGATTTTTTGCTCTTGGTAGTCCTTTAAAAACGGCGGCAGCCGGCGGCACGACCTTTGCTTACGGAGGCACGGCTCTCTGCATGACGGGTTGGACCGACTTTATCTTTCAAGCCATGTTTGCCGCTACGGCAGCAACCATCGTCTCCGGAGCGGTTGCTGAAAGGATTAAACTTTCCAGCTTCATGATAGCTTCCACCATTCTTGTCATGTTTATCTACCCGATCACCGGATTTTGGAAATGGGGTGGGGGATGGCTGGGTGAAAAAGGTTTTTATGATTTTGCAGGCTCCTCGCTTGTTCACGGATTTGGCGGATTTGCAGCTCTTGCCGCAATTATCTTACTCGGATCGCGTCATGGAAAATTTATAAATGGCAAGGTGCGCCCAATTCTTGGTCACAGCATGCCGCTGGCCTGTATCGGTGTCTTTCTCCTCGTGTTCGGCTGGTTTGGATTTAATGGAGGCTCCGTCCTCAGCGCAAATCCGGAGGCCGTTTCCTTTGTGTTTGTCACAACGGCTCTGGCTGCTGCCGCCGGAGGTTTATCCTCTATTTTTGTCTCCTGGGGCACGGCAAAAAAACCTGACCTCTCTATGGCACTCAACGGCATTCTTGCAGGGCTTGTCGGCATTACTGCCGGAGCAGACAGCGTGACACTTTATGCCTCGGTAATCATCGGGCTTATCGCCGGTGCGTTGGTTGTTTTTTCGATCATGCTACTCGATAAATTGCAACTAGACGATCCCGTCGGTGCCGTATCGGTGCACGGGGTTTGCGGAATTTGGGGAACTCTGGCCGTCGGCATTCCTTTTTTTAATGGAGGAAATGAAGACCTCAGCTTCCTTACGCAGCTTATTGGCACGCTCTCCATTTGTGGTTTTGCCTTCGTGGTTTCATTTATTATCTTTGCCGCATTGAAATTTAGCATGGGTATTCGTGTAAGCGCAGAGGAGGAAGAAGGTGGTCTCGACATCGGAGAACACGCTCAAGAAGCCTACCCAAACTTTGTTCCCAACAAATAAATGCTTCGCGAATGAACCTACTAAGTATAAAAACAAAGTCTATCAACCCAACCAACTCAGCGAACGACGCAATCCAATTATGAAAAAAATCGAAGCCATTATAAAACCCTTCAAGCTCGAAGAAGTCAAAGACTCCCTAGCCGACATCGGCATCGAAGGGATGACCGTCAGTGAAGTCAAAGGTTTTGGCCGTCAAAAAGGCCATACCGAAATCTATCGCGGCAGCGAATACACCGTCGATTTTCTACCAAAGATTAAAATCGAAGTTGTCATCCCCGACGCTGTCCTCGAACAAGCCACATCGGCAATTATCAAAGGAGCCAAAACCGGAAAAATCGGTGATGGCAAATTCTTCATCTCAAACATCGAAGAAGCCATTCGTATCCGAACCGACGAAACCGGCGACAAAGCAATCTAAAGCAATCCACACCATTCTAAAAAGAAGGCCCTGAATTATCTTCAGGGCCTTCTTCTCTTTTCAGACAAATCGCAGACGATATAGTGCCGAGGTGTCTAACCTAAAATCGCCTAAACTTTTCTGCGTAAAACTGCTACAGTCCTGGAACAAACTGCCCCCCTGCTCGCGCTGGCGAATCTTCCTGTTGGCAGGAGCCGCCTTTCTTTTTATCTGGGCACTCGTTTCGCCAAAGCCCTGGAGTATTTC
>JBKEAD010000149.1:0-6858 GCA_047971915.1 Chthoniobacterales bacterium | reverse complement strand
CGTGTATTTCGGGTTTGTTCGCGTCTTTGGGTGTGAAGAAGGCGTAGAAGTCTTCTTTGTTGTCGATGGTTTGGGTGTTTTCGTCGTGGAAGGCGGTGGCTTTGGCCAAGAGGTTGGCTTGGATTTCTTCGAGGATTGTCGGCAGCTTTGCGGGGAGTTCGTCGAAGTGGATAAATTCTTTTTCGTTGGCAGGGCGGTCGCGGCGGGAGAGGGCGACGGTTTTTTTCTCCAAATCTCTTGGGCCTATTTCGAGGCGTATGGGGACGCCCATTTTTACCCATTCCCATTTTTTGACTCCGCCGCCGAGGTCGCGTTTGTCTAGTTCGACGCGGAGGGGTTCGTCTTTAAAATGGCAGCCGTGAAGGGAGCGGGAGAGGCGCGTGGCGACCTCGAGCACGGCGTCGCGGGTGTCTTCTTTGGGTGTGATTGGGAGGATGGCGATTTGTGCGGGGGCGATGCGGGGGGGGAGGACTAGGCCGTCGTCGTCGCCGTGGGCCAGGATGAGGGTGCCGATGAGTCGGGTGCTGACGCCCCAGCTAGTGGTCCAGGCGTGTTCGGTCTCGCCGCTGCGGGAGGCGAACTGGATGCCGGAGGCTTTGGCGAAGTTTTGCCCGAGGAAGTGGGAGGTGCCGGCTTGGATGGCTTTGCGGTCTTGGACCATGGCTTCGATGCAGAGCGTGGAGACGGCTCCGGGGAAGCGTTCGCCCTCAGATTTTTCGCCAGTGATGACGGGGATGGCGAGGTAGTCGCGGGCGAAGGTTTCATAGACGCGGAGCATTTGCTCGGTTTCTTCGATGGCTTCTTGTGCGGTTTCGTGGACGGTGTGACCTTCTTGCCAGAGGAACTCGGCGGTGCGGAGGAAGAGGCGGGGGCGCATTTCCCAGCGGACGACGTTTGCCCATTGGTTTATAAGGATGGGGAGGTCGCGGTAGGACTGGACCCACTTGGCATAGCTGGCGCCGATGATGGTTTCGGAGGTGGGGCGGACGATGAGGGGTTCGTTAAGTGGTCCGGCGGGGGTGAGCTGGCCGTCTTGGAGTTCGAGGCGGTGGTGGGTGACGACGGCGCATTCTTTGGCGAAGCCTTCGACGTGCTCGGCTTCTTTTTGCAGGTGGCTGAGGGGGATGAAGAGGGGGAAGTAGGCGTTTTTGTGGCCGGTGGCTTTGAACATGCCGTCGAGGACGGATTGCATGTTTTCCCAGAGGCTGTAGCCCCAGGGTTTGATGACCATGCAGCCGCGGACGTCGGAGTTTTCAGCGAGGTTGGCGGCTTTGATGAGTTGCTGATACCACTCGGGGAAGTCTTCGCTGCGAGTGGGGGTGATGGCGGTTTTGCTCATATTAGATAATGATTTATCCCTTGTGTTTGCGATACCACTCGATGAATTTCGGGATGCCTTGGGAAATTTTGGTTTGTGGGTTGTAGCCGATGAGGTGGTGGGCTTTGGTAATGTCGGCGCAGGTGCGTGGCATGTCGCCGGGTTGCTCGGGGAGTTGTTCGATGAGGGCTTTTTTGCCGAGAGCTTTTTCGATTTGTTCGATGAGGGCGTTTAGCGTGGTGGTTTCGCTTTCGCCGAGGTTGAAGATGTCGAATTTTTTGTCTCGGTAGCTAATTGCGCCGATGATGCCATCTACGATGTCGTCTACGTAGGTGTAGTCGCGGCGGGTGTTGCCATCGCCGAATTTGGGGATGGGCTGGCCTTGGTCGATCATGTTGGTGAATTTATAAATGGCGAGATCGGGGCGTTGCGATGGGCCGTAAACGGTGAAGAAACGGAGGCAGACGGTGCGCATGTCGTAGAGGTGGGAGAAGTTTGCGCAGAGTTGTTCGCCAGCGAGCTTGGTGGCGGCATAGGGGCTGAGTGTGCGGGGGAGGGGCATGTTTTCCGAGAAGGGGACGGTTTCGGCGAGTCCGTAAACTGAAGAACTGGATGCGAAGATAAAGTGTTTGCAGCCTGCGTCGTTTGCGGCTTCGAGGAGGTTGAAGGTGCCGGTGATGTTTGTTTCGAGATAGAGGCGGGGTTTCTGGATGGAGGGGCGGACACCGGCTCGGGCGGCGAGGTGGATGATGGTGTCGAAGTGGCCGTCTTGGATTATTTTTTTGACGGCTTCGCTGTCGGTGATGTCGGCTTCGGTGACTTGGAGGGTGGCTCCGTTTTTGGATTGTTCGGCGAGAGTTTGGAGCGCGGCTATGTTGTTGCGTTTGATTTGGGGATCATAAAACTCATTAAAACTGTCGAGGACGACGACGGCGTGTCCCTCGGTGAGTAGGCGGCGCACTGTGTGACTGCCAATAAATCCTGCGCCTCCGGTAAGCAAAAATTTCATCCGCATAAAGAAGCCAAGAGATGGGTGAATCAGCAAGTTTTAAACGCTTCTAAAGTGCGAAAATTGGGCTTTTTTTTGTGGGTTTACCAAAAAGTTTGTTTGTTACAATGGGGTGTAGGTGCTGAGTTTTTCGTCGTCGTCTAGGAGTTTTTTCCATTTAGATTTATACTCGGGGTCGTAGCGTTGGTCTTGGAAGGAGAGGATTTTTTTGCGCTGAGTGATAATTTTTTTGACGGACTTTTGGCTTTCCTCCCAAGCTTCGCGGAGGAGGCGTAGGGTAGCGGTCTCGCGTTCCCAGAGGACGGAGTAGGAATCTATAAATTCTTCGGCGTAGCTGGGTTCGGAACGTTCGGTGGGCTGCCAAAGGCGAGTTTCGGGTAGGTTTTCATCAAGGAGCAGTGGGGCGATATAGATGTTTTTTAGAATGCTGGCTTGGTAGTGTTGTTTGGCTTCGGTTTCTTGGCCTTGGAGGTGTAGGGTTAAGGCGCGGACAAAGCTGAAAGCCGGGTCTAAAAAATCGTTTGGGTAGAGCTTATCGTAATCTTTGTAAGCGGCGATGGCCTTTTCGATAGAGTCGTCAAGCAAGTGGAGTATGGGGATGTAGAAGCGGACGCCTTGGTGGTCTTGCGGATTCAGGAGGCGGATTTTTAGAAAAATTTTTGCGGCGGTGGCATATTTGCCTTGGTGCCATGCGCACATTGCTGAGCCGAAACTACTGCGTAGGATTAACTGTATGTCGGGATCTTCCCAAGGGGATAGGTAGAGATTATTTTTCTTTGTGAGGCTTGTGATATGTGGGGTTTGGGTGGCTTTGCGAAAGGCTTCATCGGCTGCCTTCCAATTTCCATCGGCGAGGAGGAGGTCGCCGAGATCGACCCATGCGGCGGTTTGTCCGGGGTCGAGTTTGAGGATTTTTTGTAGGTAAGTTCGCCGACGGCGCAGAGAGCGCAATTGTTGATAATTTTCGTAAAGGCTTGTCGCGACGGTTTGTAAATTTTCGCGAAGATTTTTTTTATTTGCTAAAAGGTCGGTGAGAAATTTTGTAAAGTGTTCGGTGTTGCTCGTGTCGAGCTGACGAAAACGAATTTCGATTTTAAATTCTCGCGCAAAGATTTGCCATGCCTCAATTTCCCATTCGGGGCTTGAATCGATGAGTAGGCGTTCGGGTGGGCCGTGTTTTTCGATGGCGTTTTGGATGAGTTGTTCGGCGTTTTCTTGTCGCAACTCCTGAGCGATTTCCGGTGGGCTGATTGGTATGCCGGAGGAGTCTCTTAAAATCAGGACGGTTGGGATTTGGTAACCCTGGGCGGTGGTGATGGGTTCATCGATCTCAAGCCAATAGAGGAGCCAAGTTTTTTTTCCACGTCGGAGTGCTTGGATCATGCTAATTCACCCCATTTCCATGGAGTCGAGACACTTTGGCGGTGGCCGCTGCGGTCGAGGTAGAAGAGTTTGCCGTGCTCGATGGCGTATTCGTAGACGAGTTTTGTCACCTTTACGTCGAAGCAGCAATACTCGGCAATTTCTTTCATTTTGCCTTCGCGGTACCATTTTAGCGCATCGGTGCCGCTGGCGATTTTTCCGAGTCCGAGTGTGGCGATTGCGACGCTGTCGAGCGCGAGGCGATGGCCGAGTTCTTTTTTTAATTCGACTAAGATATCTAGCGAACGAAGTTGTGAGTGGAGGTCGAGAATCGTTGCTGCCATGAGGACTTCGTAGTCAAAGCCGATGGTGTTGAAACCGACGACGAGGTCTGCTTTTAGAAGGGTATCGACGAGTTGGTCTAAGCGTTTTTCAGAAAAAATCTCATATTTCTCGCGTGCTGTGCTGTAGGTGACGGCGAGGGAGATGCCCATAGCGGCAGGGTTTCCCCAGCCGCCGACTTCGCTGGCGGATTTTTGGGTTTCAAGGTCGAAAAAAATGATGTCTTTTGGCACGGAGGGGCAGTTTAGCAGGCAGTTAAAAAAAGTCGCAACACCCTGTTGATATTTTTTTCGTAAAATTATTTACAGATGGTCTTGAGCTGGACGGAAGTTGGTTTTTAACAGATGTTTTTTTGAGGTATTTTACCCGAAGTGGAATGGCTAATTTTATAAAACGAAAAAAATCAAAAAAGCCTGCTAAATCTGAGAAAAAGCAGCGGAAGGGGAGGGTGCGGATATTTTATTTTTTGTTGATTGGGCTTTGTGTCGTTTTATTTTTACCAGTTATTTACGTGGCACTGACTGCGGTTTGGGATCCGCCGATTAGTCCGATGCAGTTGCAGCGGATTTTACAAGCGTGGGAGGAGGGGCGGAGCGAAAAGCGGCAAGCGATTCAGTGGAAGACTTTGGATGAAATTCCGCAGCCTTTGATTCATTACATTTGGGCCTCGGAGGATCAGCTTTTTTTCGAGCATGACGGGTTTGATTTCAAAGAATTGGAAAAAGCGATTCAGGAGGTTTTGGATCGCAAAAAGGGTGGGGGACGCGGTGCTTCGACCATTACAATGCAGGCGGCTCGTTCGGTTTATCTTTGGCAGGGGCGTTCCTATATTCGTAAAGCTTTGGAGGCTTACTTTACGATTTGGATGGAGTTTCTTCTCAGTAAGCAGCGGATACTGGAACTTTACCTGAATCACATTGAGTTGGGGCGTGGTGTTTACGGGGTGGGAGCTGGCGCAGAGGCGCAGTTCGGTAAGCCAATCTCGCGTTTGACGAAATCCGAGATGCTTGCTATGGCGGCAATTTTACCAAATCCCAGAGAATGGTCGGCGGCGCATCCGAATGAGCAAGTCTATGCAAAAATTCGACGTCTTCAAAGGCTGTCCTCAAACTCGCGTTTTCCGCTTCAGGAGATCGAGGCTGAGAAAAAATAAAAAAATACCGTCCGGCATTTGGACGGGTTGCTAGCCGATGAGCCCATGTCGCATGGCATCTAGCGGTGCGACATGATCGAACCAGATTTCGTAGGAGAGAGCGCCTTGGTGCAAGAGCATAGAGAGGCCGGAGGCGGCACGTGCACCGGCGGCTTCGGCGTCTTCGATAAGACGGGATTTGCCGCCGGAATAGACGGCATCGTAAACGAGGAGGTTGGGGGTGATGAGGGCCGCCGGGAGGAGGGCTGGGTCGCTGCGCTTCATGCCGAGAGAGGTGGCATTTATGAGGATGTCGCAGTTTGCGATTTGTTCTTGCAGTTTTTTATTTTCCAAAGGAATGCAGGTGAGGCGGTCTCCGGGCCCCTGAAGCCGGTCGGAGTGAAAAAACTCATCGAGTTCTTTGCGGAGAAGCTCAGCTTTTTCTTGAGTGCGATTGACGAGCACGAGGCGTTCACAGCCTTCGAGTGCACACTGAACGGCGATGGCGCGTCCGGCTCCTCCACCTGCCCCGAGCAGCAGGACGCGGAGATCTTTTAAATCGACTTGAAATTCTTCGCGGATGGCACGGACAAGGCCGGGGCCGTCTGTGTTGAAGCCAGTGAGATGTCCGTCTCGCATCACAATGGTATTTACCGCACCCATACGTCGGGCGGCTTCATCGACTTTATCGCAAGCGGCGAGAGCTTGGGCTTTTAGTGGGATGGTTACGTTGCTGCCAAGGAAACCAATCTTCGCCATTGCACGAAAAACAGCCACAGCTTTCTCCTCTGGAATGTCGATTTTAACGTATTGGAGATTTTTTTTGTCATGAGCGAGAGCGGCATTGTGCATACCGGGTGAACGCGAATGGACCACGGGATGACCGCTGACGGCAAGGCGAGCCGGTGGCTTGAGATCTGCAAAAATCTCAGGACGTTGCAGAAGCTCATCCGCACTAAAAAGATGGTTCGTGGCTTGCATTGTTCTCAGAGTAGTATTTCTCTAAACTTTTTCTCAAGCCAGAAAGGAATTGTGTGGGTTTTTGGTGAGCGGTGGGGTGGTTTACTTTGGCGACCGTATCCACAGGCTTACGATTTGATACGGAGTAAAATGGACCGTATCCCCGCAGGCTTTTTTAAAGGACTCTCCGATGTCAGCAGGCCATGCGCGACCTCCATCACAACCCGTAACACGCGGACTTCGCAGTAAGCTGAGTCCGATAGAACCATCGCGCACGGTCGCCCCGTATTTCGATTGGGTCGTCAAGAATATCCCCTCACTTTCGCCTTCATCAAACACCGTCAAGTAACGACTAAACGGCACCTCCCACATCGCTTCGGCGCGTAAACCATTAGCCTGTTGCGGATGTAATACCGAACTGAAAGGCGTGCCAAACCGAGCATTCTCCGCCGCATATTTCGACGGAAAAATAAGTTTCAGCAAATGCTCTGGCTCCTGCCAATCAAGCTCAACCCTCACCTCTACCAAGGGGCTGCCTGCCTCTAAAATAAAGAAAACAGTAGCCGAACTCGAAGCTCCAACTTTGCGAGTAACTGAGAATCCGGCACGATGCGTCCCCTCCTTTACCTGAGTTTTTGCGTGCGCATCCAGTTCAGGCAGTCCTTCCAAATACACATCCCAGACCGAACTACCCGGAATGTAATCGTGAAACTGAGCAAAAATCATCCGCTTCCA